>CACZXQ010000099.1 GCA_902785115.1 Oscillospiraceae bacterium
ATTGCGGACAAGGATCGCGGCTCCGCCTGGATGAAGGCGATCTGCCTTGTGGACGCCGAAGTCGTGCATATCTGCATGGCGCCCGAGGCGCTGGGCTTTATCGAACGCCTCATTACAAGCTTCGGGGATCAGTACAGTGTCGTTCGGCATCATCGTCTTGCGCCGCTGCGCTATGCTGGGGAATGCATGGGATATGAGGACTTTCGCCCTGACGACGCGATCATCTGTTTTTCCCGGAAGAATGTGCTCTCTACGGCGGCGATTTTGGAAAAACACGGCTTTCACGCCAGCGTTATCTACGGCGCGCTGCCGCCGGAGGCGCGGCGCAACGAAGTGCGAAAATATCTTTCCGGCGAGAACAACATTGTTGTCGCCACGGACGCCATCGGTCTTGGCATCTCCCTGCCCATCAAGCGGATCGTCTTTGCGGAGACTGAAAAGTTCGACGGAAAAGAGTTCCGCTCGCTTACCACGGCGGAAATCAATCAGATCGGCGGCCGTGCGGGGCGCTACGGGCTGAACGAGTACGGGGAAGTGCTTGCGATGGGCAACCACCAGCTTGTGGCGAACAAGCTGGGGCAGGAGACAAGGGCGATCAAGCAGGCCTGCATCGGCTTTCCGCGGGAGGTGCTGAGCACGGATTACCCGTTGGAGCTTCTGCTGCTGGCCTGGGAGAAGATGCCCAAGGCGCACGACTTCATGCGCGAGAGCATGAAAGAAGCCTTGATCCTGCTGCGGAATATCCGAAGAAGGGTAACGCCGGAAAACCGGGAGCTGGTGTATGATCTGATCACCTGCCCGGTGGATGTGCGCACGGAGGAGCTTGTGATCTACTGGGCCAAGTGTGCTGCGGCGATTCTGAGCAAAAAGCATGTGCCGGAACCCTATTTCGGAGAGGAGACCCTGCGGGACTGCGAGCTCCAGTATAAGGCATATGATATTCACCATCAGCTTCTGCGGCGGATCGGCATCGAGGATGATTGCACAAAGCAGCGCAAAGCGATCTGCGAGAAGATCAATATGCTGATGAGAGCCGGGAAAGAAGACTATATCCGCCGCTGCAGCTGCTGCGGAAAGGAGCTTCCCATCGGCACAGTATTCAATGTCTGCGAAGCATGCTTTGCAAGACGGGAGTTTGTGTAGTATAATAAACCTGTTCACTTCTTATGAAACACGATATGACAAGTTTGAATCGCGCACACGGTCTTTAGCGGCGGGAGTATACCTCCTCTCTATGCTGATTTTCGGGACAAACGGACTGCTTGTCGCAAGGATCTTCGTTTCTTCCAGCCAGATCGTTTTGCTGCGCACGCTGCTGGGCGGCGCCGCGCTGAGCGCAGTTGCGCTTACACAGGGGGCTTCGACAGAAAGGCCATTCGGAAAGAGGCCGTTTCACTCCTGCTGGGCGGTACGGCGCTGGGGCTTAATTGGATCGCGCTTTTTGAAGCTTACCGGGCTTTGAACGTAAGCCTTTCCACGCTGATCTACTACATCGGGCCGATCATCGTGCTGCTGTCGCCGCTGCTGTTTCACGAGAAGCTGGATGCGAGAAAGCTCAGCGCGGTCGGTCTCGTTGCTGTCGGCCTTGTCCTGATCAGCGGCAGCATCGCATTTGGCGGGCTGCAGCTCAAGGGGCTGCTGGTCGCCATGCTCTCCGCCCTGCTCTATGCCGCGCTGATCATCTTTAACAAGCAGATCCGGGAAACCGGCGGTCTGCAGACCGCCGCGATCGAGCTGGACGTTGCCTTTGTCGTTGTGCTTCTCTATGTGCTGGCAACAGCGGGGCTGCCGCGTCCGCTCGTATCCGACTGGCCTTATCTCGCCGTGATCGGTTTTGTCAACACGGGGCTTGCTTATTTCCTGTACTTTACCGGGATGCAAAAGCTCTCGGGGCAGAGCGTTGCGCTGATGAGCTACGTTGACCCTGTCTCCGCGCTGCTGTTCTCCGCGCTTTTTCTGCATGAAAACATGGGTTTTTTGCAGGTGATCGGCGCGCTGTTGATTTTGGGCGGCGCGCTGTTCGGAGAGCTGGGAAAGAAACAACCTTAAAATATGTACAATACGGGGGAAAAGATGAAAAACAAAAGAAGAACTTACCGGAAATCGGTGAAAAACGTATTGGCTTTGAGGCTCTGCCTTGTGATGCTTCTCGGGAACTTCACGGCATTTGCCGAGGTAAGTGAAACTCCCGAAGCGCTTGATCTTTGGACAGAGGGTTCCGCCGCAAAGCGGGAGCTGATCGCCTATATGGAGGCCATCACGGACGAGAGCAGCGCAGATTATATCCCGGTCGGGAATCGCGTCGCTGTTTTTGATCTGGACGGGACGCTTTTCTGCGAGACAGACCCCAACTATTTCGACTACACGCTGCTGAAGTACCGCGTGCTGGAGGATCCGGACTACAAGGATCAGGCTTCGGACTTTGAGCGCGAAGTTGCCCTGAAGATACAGGAGCAGAACGAGACCGGCGCATCCTTTGCTGGCTTGGAGGTCGACCACGGTAAAGCAGTCGCTTCCGCCTTTTCCGGTATGACGCTGGACGAGTTCAATGCCTATATTCAGGAATTTAAAAAGCAGCCCATGCCCAGCTACGAGGGCATGAACCGCGGGGACGGCTGGTATCGGCCTATGCTGCAGGTGGTGGAATTTCTGCAGGCAACGACTTCACGGTCTACATCGTCAGCGGCACCGATCGCTTCATCGTGCGCGGCATCGTTGACAATTCGCCGCTGAACGTACCCGCGTGGCAGATCATCGGCTCGGACGAGACGCTGGTTGCACCGGATCAGGGCGATACGGACGGGCTCTCTTATGTGTTTGACGATAACGACTCGCTGGTGCTCGGCGGTGAATTTATCATCAAGAACTTGAAAATGAACAAGGTCACGGTGATCGCGCAGGAAATCGGCGTTCAGCCGGTGCTCTCCTTTGGCAACAGCACCGGAGACGCGAGCATGGCGGAGTACGTTACCAACGGCAATCCCTATCCCAGCCTTGCCTTCATGCTCTGCTGTGATGATACCAGGCGTGAAAACGGAAGCGAATCCAAGGCGGACAAGATGCACGCCCTCTGCGATGAATTTGGCTGGGTGCCCGTCTCGATGAAGAATGACTGGACGACGATTTACGGCGAAGGCGTTCGTTATCTCGGCGCCGATCTCGATCCGGCAGAAACGGTCGTTGCCTGCGGCATTGCGTCCATCAACGATTTCGGCAACGTCATCCTGGACGCAGACCCCGCGGAAATGGACGCCAAAGGCTATGAGCCCGGGGACGTCATTTCCGTCAACATCAAGGGCGAGACCTGGCAGATACCTTACGGCACGCAGTATTCCGACGTTGATCCGGGCTACATGGTCATGCGCAGGAAGAGCGACGAGCTTGTGCTTGCCGTCAATCAGGGCTCCTTTGCCGAGGCAGCCGGGCTGAGCGGCGAAAGCACTGAGCTTTCCGTCACGATACAGCTTGCAGAGAAGGCCGGATACCTGAAGCAGTATAAGGCGCGCAACATGATCTACTCCGATGATCGCGCCGACTATGCCAGTGATGAAGCCTATGCCAATTTCCGCAGTGTGGTGATGGGAGAAATCCCGGCCGGTGTTCTCTACCGCTCTGCCACAGGCGTCAATGAAAAGCACGGACGTGTGCCGTTTGTCAATGCGCTGTACGCGAAAAACGGCATCCGAACGGTTGTGAACGTGGCGAACACAAAGGAAGAGATCGAAGCGATGGCAGGGGAGACCGAGTCGTATTATCTCACGCTGTACCGCGATTCCCATGTGGTCGCCAATGGCGGTCTGGGCGGCGATCTGAGCGCAGACAGCTTCAAAGAACGGCTTGCGCAGGATCTGCGGGAGATGATGCGGCTGGAAGCGCCTTACGCCGTGCACTGTGACGAGGGGAAAGACCGTGCCGGCGCGGTCTGCGCGATTCTGGAGGCGCTCATGGGCGCGTCCTACGATGAGATGCTGCAGGACTATATGCTCTCCTATCAAAACTACTACAATCTCTCCGAGACAGATGAGGCCTATCAGGCCGTTCTTGAGGGGAATGCCGCTTATATTTTTATGACACTCTCCGGAACGGAACATGTGTCTGACATGGAGCAGGCAAATTATCAGCAGGCCGCGGAGCAGTATCTGCTGAGCACCGTACTCAGTGAGCAGGAGATCGCAGAGCTGAAGCTCTGCCTGTCCGGCAAATAAGCTTATATTTTTGTTATTTCAAGAAGCGATTTTAAACTGCAGCCCCTGCGCCGGTTAAGGCGCAGGGGCTGCAGTTTAATTTTGCTCCTTATGTTTTCTGCCGATGGGGTTTGCCATGGCGGCCTCATGCAGAGCGGCATTGTCCAGGTGGGTGTAGATCTGCGTCGTGTTCAGATTGCTGTGGCCGAGAACCTCCTGCAGCGCACGGGTATCCACGCCGTTTTTCAGCATCAGCGTCGCCGCGGTGTGGCGCAGCTTGTGAGGGGAGTAGCGTGTTGCATCAAGCCCCGCGAGCAGCAGCTTTTTTTCCAGCATCTGCTGCACGCCGCGAACACCAAATCTGCAATTTTTTTGGCTGATAAACAGGGCTAATTTGTCTTTTTCCGGTACATTATCAACATTTCTAACCATTAGATAGTCATCAATGGCCTCACGGCAGCCATCACCGAAGAAAACGACGCGTTCCTTGTTGCCTTTGCCGATCACACGCAGATGATCCTCATATACATCCGTTACGTTTAACGAAACCAGCTCAGATACACGCAGACCGCAGGACATAAACAGCATCAAAATGCAGTAATCCCGTTCCGCAAAGGCGCCGTCACAGACATTGAGAAGTTTTTCACAATCGGATTCTTCGAGATAACGCGGCAGTGAGGCCTGGCGCTTGGGCATGTCCAGTTCCTGCGTGATATTATGCTCCAGAAGATGGCGTTTGTTGCAGAGGTAATTGTAGAAGGATTTCACAGACGACGTCCTGCGGCAGCGGCTCGCAGCGGAGAGCGATTGATTCGACTCCGGCGAAAAGGACTGGTAGCCGTAGAGCTCTTCGATCTTTGTCGCTCGGATAAAATCCAGATCTACGTCAGTAATGTCGATCTCGGCAAACGGGAGATCACGCGCAACCAGTCTGCGTTTTCGTTTCAAATAGCGGAAAAGGATTTTGAGATCCATATAGTAAGCCTGAACGGTTCGATCCGAGTGACCGCGCACGGTGGAATGGTATTGCAGAAACTCCATAAGAATATCGGGGATATCGTAAATTTGTTCCAGATTCATGAGAGCGCTCCTTTCATGCCAAAACAGCAACCATAATCTCGCTAAATTTATATTATGCGAGATTTAGTGCTGAACTCACTATATACTCTCCCGCCGCATTTGTCAAGGAAAAATACATGCGTATCATAAAAAATCGAGTAGGAGGGGCTGAATAAGCCCCGACCTCTCAGTCGAGTAGCTAAGGGGGCTTTCACCCCGAGGCTCTCACGGAACCGTACGTGAACCTCTCG
>CACZXQ010000100.1 GCA_902785115.1 Oscillospiraceae bacterium
CACCGCCGAAGAGCGTGATGATATTTGAAATACCCATAAAAAATCTCCCAATTTGTATATATAAACAGTTCTATTTTATCATGCACCGGAAAGCACGGTCAATGCGCATTTCCCCGAAAAAAACCCTCCCCGGGGGGCGGGGAGAGGACGGATTTCTTATATTTTGAACAAGCGGCGCCCGTTTTCCATAGCTGCCGCGGCGACTTCTTCCGCTGTCAGACCCTTAATCTCGGCGATCTTTTCCGTCACATATCGGAGATTCCGCGAGTCGTTGCGTTTTCCGCGGCGGGGGACGGGACTGAGGTAGGGGCTGTCGGTCTCAATGAGAAGGCGGTCGAGCGGGCAGATCTCCAATACCTCGATGGCCTTGCGGGCGTTTTTGTAGGTAATGGGTCCGTCGAAGCCCAGATACCAGCCGCGCTTCAGGAGTTCCTCCGCCATCTCCTTTGAGCCGGAATAGCAGTGAAACACGCCCCGCACGTCGGGGCAGCGGCGTACGATGTCCAGGCTGTCGCCGTGGGCCTCCCGATCGTGGATGATGACCGGCAGGTCATGGTCGATGGCAAGCTCCAGCTGCTGGATAAACAGCGCTTTCTGCTCCTCCTTGTGCGTATCGTCCCAGTAGTAATCCAGGCCGATCTCCCCGATAGCGACGCATTTTTCATGCGCGCACAGCGCCTCGATCTTCTCAAGGTCGCCCGCCTGCATCCCGCCCAGCTCCTCCGGGTGGATGCCGACGGCGGCATAGACATGGGGGAAGCGCTCCGCCAGGGCGATCGCCTTCTCGCTGCTCGAAACATCACAGCCCGGGTCAATGACAAGCGTGACCCCCGCCTCGGGCAGGGAGGAAAGCAGTTCATCCCGGTCTGCGTCAAAAGCCTCGTCGTCATAATGGGCATGGGTGTCAAAATACATGTCATTCACTCCTTTATCCCGCACATTCTACTATGTGTTCGGCGTTTTTGCAACACGCGCATTTCACATAAACCTATGAAGGTGTTTTTGCCGAACGAGAAGGATTGCACCCGGCTTCGTTCCTTTCTAACTGCAAAGCACACAGGCTTTGCGGTTAAGAGGAAAACGGAGGGAGCAGAGTGCAGTTTTCGCCTCAAGGCGGAAACGGAACGGCGCGAGCTTCGTTTGACGATTTGCAAGCATTTTGCTTGACGATGGGAGCGGCAGCGTGTAAAATAAAGTGCTAAACAATTTCTTAACAGGAGGCCGTTATGGCGGTCAGGAAGAAAAAACGTGTATCCTTTTTCTCGATCCTTCTTCTGCTTGTGCTGATCTGCGTCGCGGCGGCGCTGGCGCTGCTTCGCCCCAAGGAGGACCCGGCGCAGACGGTCACCGCCTCGATCGCGGCGGCACTCCCGGCGCAGGAGTCGGGCCTCACCGGCATCGACGAAGAAATCGCGGACGCCCGCGCCCGCTGCCTTTCCTTCAAGGTGGACGGGCCCTTTTCCCAGACGCTGCGCAGCGCCTCGGGCAGCGTGACAAGGACGGAGCTGGACGCGGATCTCCTGACGGCGGGCCTGGGCGCGGAGATCCAGGCGGGTCTCGACGAAAAGATATCCGCCGCAAAGCGCAGCTCGGATCTCTACACCGCAGACGGCGCTGTCCTGCCGGAGCTTTACGATACACTGTACAACACCGCCCTGCGCGCGCGTCTTGCCCGCGCGGAGGACTATTGCCGCACAGAGCGCCTGCCGGTCACCCTCACATTTGAACAGGGGGAGTGGCATTTCGACGCTGCCGCGCTCATGCCGGCGGAGAAGTTTCCCGAGCGCCCCGGCTACGCGGAGGGCGCCGCCGCCCTCACGGTGACCCCGCTGCACTATGCCCTGGGGCCGCACGATCCGAGTCCTGTGCCGGACCCGGGCTGCTACGGTGAGAGCACCGATCCCCGGGAGATCGCCGCGCTTTTGGAGACCCCCACCGCGCAGCGGCTCATCGGCGGACAGAAGCTGGACTTCGATCCAGAGCGCGACATGCTGGGCCGCTCGATTTACTACTATCTTGACGAGACCATCCTCGCCCTTGTCTGGCAGCAGGACGAGCACGGCGCCATCGGCACCTTCGGTGAGGTCTTCATTGCCGACGAAAGCCAGCTCCGGCGCAAGCTTGCCGACGATGAGTTCGGCAGCTATCAGCTTTACTACGCAAGTGAGATGGCCGCGCAGACCAACGCCGTCATTGCCGGCAGCGGGGACTATTACAACAACGGCCGCGGTGATGTGGGCCTGTTCGTCTACGACGGGAAGCTCATGCGCTGCGGACTGCACAGCGGCCAGAGCTGCCTGTTTGACGGCAACGGCGACATGCTCTTTACCTATGAGGATACCTTCCCCGATGAGGAAGCCGCCCAGCGCTTTATCGATGAAAACCACGTCCGCTTTTCGCTCAACTGGGGTCCGGTGCTTATCGACCATGGGGAGGATGTCACGCCCTATGACTACCCCTTCGGCGAGGTGCGCGATACCTACGCCCGCTGTGCGATCGGCCAGCTCGGCCAGCGCCACTACCTCATGATGACCATCAACTGCGAGCAGCCTGACCACTATGTGCTGGTCACCCTGCGGCAGGCAGCGGACTCCATGATCGCCCACGGCTGCTATAACGCCTACACCCTCGACGGCGGCCAGACGGCGAGCATCCTCATCGGCGGGCAGCTTATCAATCCCGTCCAGTTCGGCGTCGAGCGCGAGGTGAGCGATATCTACTACTTCGCCACGGCGATTCCCAATTAACAAATCGGAGAAACAACATGCAGACTCTCAAACACGATTGGAGCGATCAGACCTGGCGGCGCTTTCTGGCCTTCGGCGCCGGCGCGATGGTGCTGTTTTACATGCTCGTCCCGGTCGCGCCGCTCAGGTGGCACGATCTCTATCTCTCCTACGGCAAGACTGCCATTATCGCGCTCGCCGCGATCTACTTCTTTCGCGCCCGGCTCGACGGGGTGAAGGAAGTAAAGCTCGTCATCTGGTACGCGATCTGGATGTTCCTCACGCGCCTTTTCAACACCGATCTCTACCTGCAGAATGAGCTGGACCTCGTCATCAGCCGCGTGCTGTGCTGCATGGTGCTGCCGGCGGGCCTCCTTCTTGAGGAGAAAGAGCGGCGCGTGCTGCTGGACGCGGTCATCGCCGTCTCCGGCGCGTTCTACTTTGTCACCGCACTCGTCGGCCTCTATGCCTGCATCTTCGGCCGTTACTTCTATGTCGGACCCGAGCAGGTGGTCTTCGGGCTGGATAACGCCGCCTATGCCAACAGCTATGTGCGCATCGTCGCCTGGGAGACCACGCGCAACATCTCCGCCGTGTGGTTCTATCTCGCGGGCTGCATGATGGTCTACGAGTTCTTTGCCTGCAAAAACAGGCTCTGGCGCGTACCCATCTGCCTTGCGCTGTTCGTGTTCCACCTTGCGGTGGCCTTCACCATGACGCGCAGCGTGATGCTGGCAGCTTCCGTCAACGCCGCGATGCTTGCGGTGCTGCTCGGGATGAAGCACATCCGCGCGGAGAAAACTGCGGTGAAAATCGGCGTCATCGCGCTGCTGGCCGCCCTGTCCCTGGTGATATGCTTCAAGAGCTATGACTGGCTGCGCACGGGGACGGCAAAGGTCTACGACATGATGGATGTGCAGCTTGAACGCACCTCCGACCAGTTCCTGACCCCCGAAGCCCAGAGCGGCGACGGCGTGAACTTCAGCGACAGCCGCGACCTTGCGGAGAGTGCGTCCACCGGCTCCATGCGCTTCGGCGTCTGGGCCGCCGCCATCCCCGCCATCCGGGATGAGCCGCTGCGCCTTCTCATCGGCAAGTACAGCTCCAAGGTCATGGACGGGCCGCACCGCTACCAGATCAGCGCGGAAAACGGCTCCTTCGCCCACATGCACAACTATCTCATCCAGGTGCTGATGCTGACGGGCCTTGTGGGCTTTCTGCTGGTGCTCGTGTTCAGCGTGCTGCTGGTGCTGCGTATGATCCGCCTGTTCTTCACGCAAAACCCGGCCGCCACCACGGCAATCAAATCCCTGACCCTGCCGGTGAGCGGGATTTTGCTCTACGGCATGCTCGAGACCTTAATCTTCACAAACTCGGCCGACGAGCGGGCGCTCACCGATTTTCGCGAGCTTTGCTTCTTCCTGCTCGCGGGCATCGTGCTGGCGTACTCCTATGAACTGGCGCCGGGGAAGAAGAAATAATACAAATATTAAAAGTATTACCCATTCTGCCCCTTGCGTTCATTGTTAAGAAATGATAAGATAATTCAAGATGTTTGAATCAGGAGTGATCTGATATGTCCAAACCCGCTGTTATTACCGCCGATACGACCTGCGATCTGAGCGATGAATTGAAAGCTCGCTTCGGCATCCATACCATCCCCCTCACCATCCAGCTGGGGGACGACTGCTATCTGGACGGCGAGGATTTCAGCGCGGAGGATATCTACACGCGCTACCGCGCGGACGGGACCCTGCCCAAGACGGCGGCCCCCGGCATCCAGCAGTTTACGGATTTCTTCACCGAGATCCTGGATACCGGCGCCGAGATCGTCCATCTGGATATCAGTTCCGAGCTCTCGGGTTCCTTCAACAATGCCTGCATCGCCGCCTCCGAGCTGGAGGGGGTGTATACCGTAGACAGCCGCTCTCTGTGCACCGGCGTTGGCCTGCTCGCGATCGAGGGGGCCGAGTGCGCGCAGTGCGGTATGTCTGCCGCCGATATTGCCGGGCATCTGCGCGACATGGTGGACAAGGTGGACACGAGCTTTGTGCTCGATACCCTGGAGTTTATGTGGAAGGGCGGGCGCTGCTCCGGCGTCACCGCGCTGGGGGCAAACCTGCTGCACCTCAAGCCCGGCCTCGAAATGCGGGACGGCAAGCTCAGCGTATATAAAAAGTACCGCGGCAACATCCAGGCCGTCTACCGCCAGTACACAAAAGAGCGCCTTGCCTCGGCGGAGATCCGGCCCGGTCATGTTTTCGTCACCGATTCCGGCGATGTACCGGAGGAGACCATCCGGGAGCTCATGGACATGGTGCGCGAGGCGGTGCCGGGAGCGGAGGTACACAGCGCGAAAGCGGGCTGCACCATCACCTCCCACTGCGGGCCGAAGACCCTGGGCGTACTGTTTTTGAAAAAGTAAGGAGTCAGCCATGATCGATCCGAAGGATGTAGACAAAGTCTCCGAAGAGGACTGGGAGCAGTTCAAAAAGGACGCAGCCAAAGACGAGCTTTATTACAACGGCCCCGGCGACCTGCTGGACACGCCCGAGGGGCGGGCCAAATTCTGCCGCCTCAACAAGACCAGCGTCTACCGCAAGCCCGACCCCAGTTATCCCGGTTACAAGATCTGGGTTTTCAACAACCAGGGCGAGGGAATGGTCGTCAAAAAGCGCAGCCATGTCGACCCCATGCTCATGGAGGACATCGAATACGAC
>CACZXQ010000101.1 GCA_902785115.1 Oscillospiraceae bacterium
AGAAAGTGACTGCTTTTGTGCAGCAATATGCAATGCAAGGGCACTTCGAGGACTTGAAGCAAGCCTATGTGCAGGGCTTGTTGGATGCGTTGGACGGTTACGAAAAAGAAAAAGGCCCGTTCGTCCCATACGCGGAGCGTACAGTCGAACGGGCCATGCACGATTATGTCAGGACGATGCGGACAGGCTGCTCCGTGCCGAACGACACGGAGTATTACCTGCTGAGAAAAGCGATGCGGCTGTTTGCGGAGCACGGCGAAAAGACGGACGACGAGACCGTTGCCGCGATTGCCGCAGCGATCCACCGTGAGCCAAAAACTGCGCTGGAAATGATTCGGAGCGGGACGCAGAATATGCGCGTCCTTGAACTCGACCGCGAAACCGACGACGAAGACGACGAGCCGATGGAGATCGGCAGCCTGAGCGACGAGCCGAGCGCGCTGTTCTTTCAGACGTATCAGATGGACGCGCTGTACGATGCGTTCCGTGGGCTGGACTACAAGGAACGCGAGATGCTGGCGAGACACTATGGTTTCTGTCCGGAGTGCTTCAGTGTCAGGGACAAGGACGGCAGGCCGCTCCAAAAGGAGACATACGAGGATATCATGCTGGATTTCGGGCTTTCCTCGCCGGACACGGTGGAAAAAACATGCAAGCAGGCTTTGGAGAAGATACGGCGGGCAATGAAAGAATATAGGGATGTAAAATGTCTCCATGACGCTTGAATAACGGGCAGGCAAACGGCCTCGTAATACAGGCAATTTGCAGGAAAAGATGCTATTTTTCACGGTTACCATCCCGCTCCCGGAACAGCACAAACTTCTCCAGCGGGAACAGGATCACAAGCTGCAGCGTATTTGCGCACAGCATCGCAATCGTCGGCGCAAGCGCCGTGAGCTTGCCGGTGCTGACGATGGCATTCACGATGACGCCCTGCAGCCATGTTGAAAACAAAATCAGCGCGGCCAACGCCGCCATATAGATGCCGAGGCAGTATTTCGGCACATTCTCCGCGCGAAAGGTTGTTTTACGATTCTGAAAGTAACCGTAGATGTTTGCTGCGGCGTTTGAAACGAGAAACGGCAGCACATATCCCCAGTTGTCGTTGCCTTCACCGACTGCCGAGGCGGAAAAGATGCCGCGCAGGAAAGCCGGCAGCGGCGCGCTCCTACCCTTCAGGCCGAAGTACAGCGTGTTGACCAGTACAAGCTGGATCACGCCGACAACGCAGCTCACCAGTAAAAATTTGGCGACCTCGCCAACGCTCTTCTTCATGCTTTTGATGCTCCTCTTCACTCAGCCGACACGATAAAATTATAGAATGCTATCAGCTGAAAAAATGAAACAAGCGGGGCCTCGCGTAAAGTCGAGACCCCGCTTTCACTGGACATATGCGTTTTAACGTCTGCGGCGTCTTTTTGCAGCACCAATCACAATGGCTGCGCCTGCGGCGGCCGCGGCTGCGATGCGCTTTTTTCGGTCGTTTGCGATATCCTGTGCCGCGGATTTGACGGTTTCCTTAACCGTTTCCGCATCCGGCAGCTCACGCGTCGGGAGCGTGTCGATCACACGGTAACGCTTGAGCAGTTTCTCAACGTCCGTTCCTTCGAGCCTGCCCAGCACCGCGCGGAACACGGCGTCGGTGATGAAGTTCGAGCTCATGTCCGTCAGCGGCTTGCCGTCACGCAGCTTGATGGTCGCGTTCAGCAGGTCGCGCACATCATAGGTGCTGCCCCAGACCTCCGGCACGCCGCGGTCGACGTTCAGCAGCGTGTAGACCGCCTCCATGCCGGTGCGCATCGAATACTCGGTGGTAAAGATCGTGTCGCGCGCAGTTTCGGCAAACTGGCCGATAAACGCAAAGTTGACAGCGCCCTCCGGCACGACCTTCGGGCGGTCGCTGTCCGTGCGCGGCATAAAGAACGCCGTGACATAAGGCATCATGACCGGGACGGTGTTGCAGCTGCTGCGCGCCAGCTCCTTGATTTCATTCTCCGGCACGCCAAGGTGATACAGCCACTCCTGACAGATCTCCTCGCCGGTGCAGTCGCGCATCGCCTTTTTGACGTAATCGCCAGGACGGTCGGTGAACAGGCTGTACACCCACACAAGGCACTGATCCTTTGGCTGCTCGCGGAACTGCGGCTGGCGGTTGATGGTCCAGCTCAAAAGCCAACCGGAATCCTTGACGGTGACGATGCCGCCCGTGACAACCTTGCCGGTGAACGGGTCACGCTTGCAGATCGCCTTGATATACGGGATGACCTTTTGATCCAGTGTCGTGACCGTCGCGCTCATCCAGTTGGTCTGCTCCGCGTCATAGCAGAACTTCTCCGGATTGCCGAAAGCGGGATCCTGCGCGGCGATCTTGCGCCACATATCCCAGCCGCCGCCCGGCTTGATCTCCGTGATGAACTCTGCGGGCTCGGTCTGGGAGCCAATGGTCGAGCCCTCGACGCAGCCGCCGTTCGTGATGAACACGAGATCGTTTTCCGTGAGGTCGACGAACCGCTGTTCGCCGTCCGCCAGCAGCTCGATACGCTTGGCGAGCTTCGTGCCGGGCTTGATGTCAAACTCGACATTGACGACCTTGGTATTAAAGTGGAACTGCACGCCGAAGCTCTCCAGATACTTCACCATCGGGAGGATCATGCTCTCGTACTGGTTGTAGCGCGTGAAGCGCAGCGCCGTGAAATCGGGCAGACCGCCGACATGGTGGATAAAGCGCTTAATGTAACGCTTCATCTCCAACGCGCTGTGCCAGTTTTCAAAGGCAAACATCGTGCGCCAGTAGAGCCAGAAGTTGGAGTTCAGCACCTCGTCGTCGAAATAGTCGGTGATGGGCTTGTCGTAGAGCTCCTCATCCGGTGTAAAAAACAGCTTCATGATCTGCATCTGCGCCTTGTCGGAGATGGCGAACTTGCCGTCCGTGTGCGCGTCCTGACCGCGCTTTTCGGTGGCGCGGCAGAGAGAGTAGTTGGGGTCCTCCTTGTTGAGCCAATAGTATTCGTCGAGGACGCTGACGCCCTTCGTCTCAATAGACGGGATGGAGCGGAACAGATCCCACATGACCTCAAAGTGGTTGTCCATCTCGCGCCCACCGCGCATGACATAGCCGACGCCGGGGACGTTCCATCCGTCGCACGCACCGCCGGCGATGGGGTCCTTTTCAAAGATGTGGATGTTCTTGCCTTTCATCTGTCCATCGCGGACAAGGTAGCAGGCTGCGGACAGCGCCGCGAGGCCGGTCCCGACGATGTAGGCGGATTTGTGATCGACGCCCTCCGGCTTCTTCGGACGGGCAAAGGCTTCGTAGTTGCCGCTGGAATAGTACATGGTGTGACCTCCTTTTTGAAATCCATCGCCATTTCGCTCGCCGCTTGCGCGGCAGCCGCGACGTATGGCTGCCTTACGAGTTCAGCATAACCCGATGATACACGCATTTCCATAGACACAAAATGCCCGCTGCCCAAATTTCGGACAGCGGACGCAAATTGTTCAACTTTTGGACATTTGGAGTGATTTGTCAGGAATGGACGCACATTATAGCGCAAGGAGCAGCGTGCCAGCCGAGATCAGAATCGCTCCCAACGCTGATTTCCATGTGAATTGCTCATGCAGGAAAATAACGGCAAGCACCAGCGTGATCACGACACTCAGTTTGTCAATGGGCACGACCTTGGACGCTTCGCCGATTTGCAGCGCCTTATAGTAGCAGAGCCACGACGCGCCCGTGGCAAGGCCGGACAGAATCAAGAACAGCCAGCTCCGCTGCGTGATGTCGGAAATGCCATTTTGCGCGTTGGTGAGAAACACCATCCCCCACGCCATAACGACGACAACCACAGTTCGGATCGCCGTGGCAAGATTAGAATTGACCCCCTCAATGCCAACCTTTGCCAATATGGAGGTACATGCCGCGAAAACGGCGGACAGCAGGGCATAGATAAGCCACATGAATATCACCTCAAGGCAAGAATAATGCTTGGCAAGAGAACTGTCAACAGGTCAGGCGGTATCCGTGCGAAAGCGTTCCAGTGCCCGTGGAATATCGCCCTCGATCAATGAGGAAACGCGCGAAACGATCTGTTTGGGATCGGGTTTCATGTCCTGCCGGATCCAATCCAGCATGACACCGACAAAGGCGTACTTGTAGAAGTCCGCGATGAAGCGTTTATCCTCGTCCTTGACGCGCATCCCCGCCGCACACTCATTCACTACGCCGATCAGCAGTTGATAGGTCACGGCGTAGAGGTACGCCTCGATCTGTTCACGGCTCACGGAGCGATAGACGTTCAGAATGAAGGGCTTGTTGTCCTCCACCGCGCGAAAGATATCCAGAAATCCCTGCTCCCAGGTGTCATAGGTCTTATTGCCTTCGAGCGCGCGGCTGGCGTCCTCATGGCAAGACCATTCGACGAGATCGTAGATATCCTTGAAATGGTAATAAAAGGTCGCACGACTGATACCGCAATCCTCCGTGATATCGTTGATGGTGATTTTCGTGACCGGCTTTTGCAGCAACAGCCGTTTCAGCGACGCTTCCAAAGCGTGTTTCGTAATTTCAGACATAATGCCTCCTTTGCACAAAAATCAGACACACAGGCGCTTTTGCCTATTTACTTCGCGACGGATTTCCACTATTCTATTTCTGCCTTTCCGCGCCTTCATTGCAGATGGGCCGAGCACGGAAAGAGTATCGACCATGAAAGGAACGCAACGGTATTATGGACAAAGATATCAAAGAGGCTGCAAAGCAGCTTAAAAGTGAGATCAAGGCCGGCTTTGCCGAAAACAAGGACAATCTGAAAGAGGTCAAGGGCGAGCTCAGGAAAATGCGCCACGAACTGAAGGATAAGGTCAGCGAGATCGACGTCCAGGAGCTGGAAGCGAAAAAGGACGCGCTTCTCATGGAGGGCGAGATCAAGAAGGAGAAGGTCGAGGCCGACCTCCGCAAGCTCAAGGAGGACGCCGAGCTCAGGGCGCAGGTCATGAGAGAGACCGCCGAAACGAAGAAAAACGCATAACTGCCTGAAAAAAACCGCTTCGGCGGTTCTTTTCCGTTTAAGAGCTTCGCCTTTCGCGTATTTTCTCCAAAGCGCCCCGCGCCTCCTGCAAATGCTCCTGCAACGGGCGCACCGTATGTAACGGGAAGAAGAAACGCTGACGGAGTTTTGCCCGCTCCCGTGCGGCATGGATATGCGCCTTGAGATTTTCATATTTCACAATGACGCCATTCTCCTCCGCAAAGCGTTTGAGGCGCGAGATCAGTTGAACGGAATAGGCAGCGTCAATGGTAAACACGCCAAAAAAGAATCCGATTACGAAGG
>CACZXQ010000102.1 GCA_902785115.1 Oscillospiraceae bacterium
ACCAAAATTTCCACCACTAAGGTGTTTTCGGTGCCTCTAAATGACACTTTCATACAAGAGGAAATCGCACATACAAGTGAAGAAAAAAGCCCGGAAACACTTGATTTATCAAGGTTTTCCGGGCTTTTGCGTTGGAGCTGGTAATGTGACTCGAACACACGACCTGCTGATTACGAATCAGCTGCTCTACCGACTGAGCTATACCAGCATTTGACCAGCGAAAGGTAGTTTACCACATTCCCTCCCGTTCGTCAATCCTTTTTTTCAAAGCTCCAGAGTTAATTGTTCGCAAACCGGCGGCATCTCCGCCAAATAACGAAAACAGTCCTCCGGTGTGTGCAGCACGCCCATCTCTTCGCAACGGGTGTGAAAGCGCTCGCGCAGTACGCGCTCGTTGGGGCTTGGCAGCTCGTAGGAAAGGCCGTAGCGCCGGATGTACCGCTCCTTGAGGCCGGGAAAATGCCGATCCAGCGCGGCGTAGTAGTATTCCCGGTCGCCGTGGCGCAGGGTAAGCCCCATGCCGAAGTTCACGACGCCGCGCACCTTGGCCTGCTCGCAGATATCCAGCAGCGCGTCGAGATTCTCCACGGTGTCATTGAGCCAGGGCAGCAGCGGGCAGATCCAGACGACCGTGGGGATCCCCTCGTCGCGCAGAATGTTCAGCACCTCCGCGCGGCGGCGCGTGGTGCAGACCTTTGGCTCCACGATGCGGCAGAGCGCCTCGTCCGCCGTGGTCAGCGTCATCTGTACCACGGCCTTGGCGTTTCGGTTGATCTCCTTCAGCAAATCAACATCCCGCAGCACCCGGTCAGACTTGGTCTGCACTGCGATGCCGAAGCCGTACTGCCGGATGATCTCCAGACAGCGGCGGGTGAGCCGAAGCTCCTCCTCACAGTGCATATAGGGGTCGCTCATGGCGCCGGTAGCGATCACGCAGCGGCTTCTCCTGCGGCGCAGGGCGTTTTCCAGCAGCGCGGGCGCGTTCTGCTTGACCTCCACATCCTCGAAGGCGTGGGGCATCCCGTAGCATTTACTGCGCGAATCGCAGTAGATGCAGCCGTGCGTGCAGCCGCGATAGAGGTTCATGCCGTTCGATGCACTGAGGATCGTTTTGGCGTCTACAAAATGCATGGTGTTGCTCCTATACAGCGCCAGGCCGCCGTCAGCCGCTCCAGGCTCCAGGCGGCGTTGGCGGGGCTGGTGGAGGGAAGGCACAGGGCTTTGATGCCGAGCGTCGGCTCAAGATACTTTCGATACAGTGCTTCGGCGGTCTTGCCGTTGCAGCAGATGCGCCTCAAGCCTGAGAGCTCGAGGATCGGGCGCAGATCGTTCGGCACCACGTCCCGGATCGAGCTGTCGGCGGAACCCTCAATGCTGCAGGAGGCGATCACGTCCCAGAGTGCGATGTGATGCCGCAGCAGAAAGGCCGTTTTTTCCTCCACGCTTTCGGGAACAGCTTCCCCGTACACCGCCGCCAGCACCCGCCAGAAGCGGTTTTGCGGATGCCCGTAGAAAAACGCGGCCTCCCGGGACTTGACGGAGGGGAAGCTGCCGAGGATCAGCACTTTGCTGTGCGCGTCGTAGATCGGCGGGATGGAGTGGAGGATCAGGTCACGCGCCATCGCTGTTCTCCAACAGTTTTGCAAGCTCCCACGCGAGCGCAAAATATTGCAGCCGCGCGTCGTTTTCGAGATCGCCCAAAATGCGGCGGCTCCAGTTTCCGTGCAGCGAGTCCGCGGCGTAGACGAACTGAAAAAGCTCTGCCCCGCGAAAGTCGCAGACGGCCTGCAGGGCACTGCACTCCATCTCCACGCAGACGCAGCCCTCGGCGACACGCCGGGCTTTGTTCTTTTCGGTCTCCCGGTAAAAGGCGTCGGTCGTCCAGGTCTTGCCCCGGACGTATTCCACACATAGTGCATCCAGCAGAGAGCAGAGCCTGTCCGCGTTTCGGATCGTGATATACGGCGCGGGCGCGGCGTAATGATAGCTGCAGCCCTCGTCACGGTAAGCCGCCGTCGGGACGATCAGCCTGCCCTCCGGCAGATCGACCAGCGCCCCGCAGGAGCCGAACACCAGAAAACGGCGGACGGGGAAGAGCGTCAGCAGTTCTTCCACCACGGCGGCGGCCATCGGCGCGCCGATGCCGGAGAGCACCACGCCGATGTTCGTCTTTTTTATATGATAGATCGGGTTTTTGAAGGCGGCGGAGCCGATGGTAAGCCCTTCCGCCAGCGGCTCGATCAAGCCTTTTTCCAGCAGCAGCGCGATGAGCCTGCCGGAAAAAACCAGGATCACGCTTTCGATTGGAAAAGGGGCGGCAAGCGCCTTCTCCTCGGGGCGGATCGTCTCAACAGCGCGGACGATCTCCGGGCTCTCGGAATCAAAGCTGTGAATGATCATGCGTGTCGCCTCCTTTGTGTCTATTCTACAACAGAATCGCTGCCGAGGCAAGAAAAAAAGGACTCGGAGCAAATGCCCCGAGTCCCTCACAGAAAAGAGAGAAGAAAGAAATTATGCAAGATCGTAACGATTCAGTCTGACCCATACAGGGGGAGTTCAGAGGGGGAACGCCTCTGATTTTTCGCCTCGGATGGCGAAAAATAAATTGCTAATCCGTTTTTGACGGGGCTTTGCCTCGGCAAAAACACCATAAACCGAGCTACGCGAGGTCTCGCGCCGAACAAAGCGGGCACAAAGCCCGCTGCGATAAGCGCGAGTGCCCCTAACTCTTCAGTCCCCCTCAAGGGGACTGAAGAGTTACGAAAGATCAAAAGAGACAAAGTCGAAGGTGCCGCCCTTGCCCTCCACGGAGAAGTAGAGCGCTTCCTTCTCGCCGAGACCGGCGGGCAGCTCACCGGAAAAGCTCTTGCCGGAGGTGCAGGTTTCCACCGGGATGCGGAGAATAGGCTCACCATGCTCCTGGGCGCGCACCGTGACGGCGCAGCCGTCGCCATAGCCCTGGAGCTTGACCGTGATCTTCTTCGTATCGCGCAGATCGAAGTACTTAAAGCCTACGGTGCAGTCCGTGCAGAAGTTGGAGATATACTGATCCGGGTCTTCCTCGCGGTCAACGCCCTTCTGGGTGATGAAGGGGTTCGAGCCCTTGCGGTACTTGATCATGGACATGAACTGGGTGCCGTTCTTGCCGTAGACGTTGCAGGCGATATAGCTGGGGTAATGGCCCTTGCCCGCGAGCGGGGCGTTATTGAGACCGCAGGAGGTCATCTCCGCCTGATAGAACTTGCCGTCCTCAAAGCGGATCTCCTCCGCGCAGGCCTGACGGGAAGACTGTTTGCGGTTGGTGTGGCGATGGTAGAAGATGTAATAGTGCCCCTCGATCTCGATGAGCGAGCCGTGGGTGTTGCCGGTGCACATTCTCGCGTGGTTCACGTCCGGCACGCCGGGCAGACCGATGTCGCCGCAGGAGACCAGAATGCCGCCAAACTCGTAGCCGTGATCGGGGTAGTCGGACACGGCGTAGCAGAGGTTGTGACTGTTGAGGGAAGAGTAGATGAAGTAGTATTTGCCGTTGAACTTGCGCATGGAGCTGGCCTCACCGAAGGGCTGCTCCTCATAAGCGATGTGCAGCTTGACGAGGAAAAGCATCCCTTGGAAACGGAGATCCACTGTGGCACGGGGACGCATCGCATCTCGCTTCACATCGCATGTATCGCCGCCGTGCCTTCGGTCTATGTGGAAGGGGAGACGATCTGCTCAAGCCCCGGCTGGACGGTCGAGGATTATGACAGCAAAGCGGTGGAGGCGGCGTATAACCGCTATTTCACCGATCCCGGGCGCGACCCCTCCGAATGGGCGTTCAGCGAAAAGGTATTTTATCCGGTGTCGGAAGAGAGCGTAAACGGCGGTGTGCTGTATTCCTTCGAGACGGAGATGACCGCCGCGCTGGAGCTCTCAGGCGCCGGCTGCCCGACGGTGTATCTCGGCGAATCGAGAGCCGAAGCGCTGGATACGAAAAACTGCTATTTTTCCTGCGCCGTTGACCCTGTGACCCGCCGCTGCCCGCGGCAGGCCATGCGCTATGCCTTCGTGCCGGGCGCGAAGCCGGGGGACTACCGGGCGCGCGCCATCCACCAGTATGTGGATATTCCGGTCAAGGCAAGCTTTCACTGCGACGATGAGGCGTTAAAACCAAATTTTTGCGGTTGCCTCCCACACCTTCATGCTCTGTTCCGGCGCGTTCTTTCTGGACGGTATCAAGCGCGACAAGTGTATCTGGGGCGGGGACGCCTATCAGAGCCTGTTCGTCAACCGTTACCTGACGGCGGATGAGAAGATCGAAAAGCGCACGCTGATCGCCCTGCGGGGAAACGACCCGGTCACCACCCACGTCAACACGATCGTGGACTATTCGCTGCTCTGGATTCTGAGCGTGGGTGTGAGCTATTTAAGCTCCGGCGACTGCGCCTTTGTGGACGCGATGCTCCCGAAGATGGAGAGCATGATGGCACTCTGCCTCTCGCAGACCGAGGAGCATGGCTTCATCATCGGGCGCGAGCGGGACTGGGAGTTCGTGGACTGGGCGGACTTTGACCGCGAAGGCCCCCTCTGCGCCGAGCAGATGCTGCTGTGCGAGTGCTGCCGCCTGATGGGGGCGCTTCTGCCCGGTGAGGCAGGGGAGAAGTACCGCGCTGTCCGTCAAAAGCTGCTTTCAGAGATCGAGCGTCTCTACTGGGACGGGGAAAAACAGGCGTATATCGACTCCTTTGTCTCCGGCAGACGCCATGTGACGCGCCACGCCAACATCTTCGCCATCCTCTTTGACATTGCGGACGAAAAGCGCAAAGAAGTGCTTGCACGATCCGTTCTCTTTAACGATCAGATTCCCGCCATCACCACGCCCTACTTCCGCTTTTTCGAGCTGGAAGCGCTCTGCCGCCTCGGTTATCTCAAGGAGGCGATGGAGACCGTCAAGGACTATTGGGGCGGGATGCTGAAGCTGGGGGCGATATGCTGCCACGCGGACATCATCAACTATGGCAATCTTCCCTATACGGACTTCATACGCACCCAAACGCTCTGCCAAGGCGGCGATGTCTGCGACTTCCGCTTTGTCCGCCACGACACCGACGCGGGCGACGGATGGGCGCGCAGCAGGAGCATCTGAGGACGGTTCAAGGACGATGTGACGTGTATCACCGTTCCGGCGAGAAAGCAAGGAGAGAACAGACATGGCCAGAAAGGATTCCGAGCACCAGAAGAAATCCATGAGCGCGATGTTCAAGGGCAGGGCCATCTTCAAGCC
>CACZXQ010000103.1 GCA_902785115.1 Oscillospiraceae bacterium
CAGTATGAGATGTACGGCGACCCCTTCGGCAAATCCCTCTGCCACGCGTGGAGCGCAAGCCCGATCTATCTGCTGGCGCGCTACTTCGTCGGCCTGCGGCCGCTGACGCCCGGCGGGGTGCAGTACGCGGTCGAGCCGCGGAAGGACTTCTTCCAAAGTCTCGACTGCCGCTTCCCCATGGGCGGGAAGCTTCTCCACATCGTATTGAAAGACGGCGTATGCAAAGTCACTGAGGAATAAATATATACATTACCCTTCGGGGAAAAAATATTGGAAAAGGAGCAGAAAAGTATGAGTGAATCCAGGTTAGGCGGCTTTTTTGACAAGCTGCCGCCCAGTCTCATCAAGAAAAACAACGTCACCCTGATCCCTGAGGGCGCGATCGGCTATCTGGTCGGCCCCACGCTTGCCTTGCTTGCAAACTCCGTACTGTCGAACTACTTTAACAAGTACATGTCCGACGTGCTGCACGTCAACACTTGGGCAAGCGCCTTCTTCACGTGGCTGCCCGTCGTGTCTGTGATCTTCGTCGTCCTCGGCAATATCCTGGTCGGCAAGCTCATGGATAACTGCAAGTCCAAAAACGGCAAGGCGCGTCCGCTGCTGCTGCTGAGCCTGCCCATCAGTCTGCTTGCGCTGCTGTTTTTGTTCGTGTTCTCCCCCTATAACGCGAATAACGACAGCTGGCATGTCGGCGCGCTGATCTGCATCGCCATCGGCTATAACCTCTGGTTTGCCTTCGCCTACCCCATGTACTACACGCCGCACGCGGGTCTTGTGTCTCTCTCCACCCGCAACAGCAAGGATCGCGGCCTGCTTGCCACGATCTCCAACGCCACAATGCTCGCGGCCATGGGCATCAGCTCCATGTTCCTGCCCTTCTTCCTGAACCTGCTGTTCGTCTACGACATGAGCGGCAAGGGAAGCCCCGTCACCAATGACGCCGGCAAGATCCTCTACTATGTGGACGAGAGCGGTGCCGCCATCTATGACTCCGGCGCCAGCTACGCTCACTGGAAGGTTTTCGTCATCGCCCTGCTCATCATCACCGCCATCGGCGTTCTGATCGAGTACTTCTTCACCCGTGAGCGCGTTACCGAGGAGTCCATGGGTCAGGAGCAGGAGGCCAAGCCCGCCCTCTCCACCGGCGCGCAGGCCAAGCTCTGCTTCAAGGACAAGTACTGGATCATCATGATGGTCTTCTTCTTCCTCTACCAGTTTGGCGGCATGATCAAGAACGTCAGCCAGAACTACTTCTGCACTGCCATGTTCCCCGACGCCATGGGCAACTACACCGTGGCCTATGGCGGTCAGCTCCAGGGCACCCTCGCCATCATCGGCGCCATCCCCACGGCCATCGGCATGGTCATCGCCCTGCCGCTTTCCAACATCCTCGGAAGCAAGTCCAAGGCTATCCTCGCCGGTGCGGCGGTCGCGGTTGTCGGCGGCGCCATCGGCATGCTGGCTCCCACGAATTTTGTCGTGGTGACGATTTCCTTCATCATCAAGGCGCTGGGCTCCACGCCTGCCATGTATCTGTCCCTCGCACTGCTCGCGGACATCTTCGACCACCAGGAGGCTGTGCACGGCGTGCGTACCGACGGCTTCTCCATGACTGTCTACGGCGCGATCATCGCCGGCATGACCGGTCTGACCACGGGCGTACTGAACATGGTGCTCTCCGCCACCAACTATGACGTTGCCACCCTGCAGACCAATGAAGCCCTGCGTGCGGCCATGCCCTGGGTCTTCATCGGCGGCGAGACCCTCTGCTACCTCGGCATTTTCCTGATCTTCCTCTTCATGGGCGTCGAGAAGTTCAGTAAGATCGACCACACCGCCATCGTTGCCGACCAGAAGGCCGCGGCGAAGAAGAAAGGCAAGAAGTTCATCTCCGCCGAGGAAAAGATCCGCATCGAGGAAGGCGAAGAGGCCTACCAGGCGGAACTGAAGAAGCAGGCGGACGCCAAGGCCAAGGAAGAGGCCCGCGTTGCCAAGCTCTCGCCCGAGAAGCGCAAGGCCGAGAAGGAGCGGGAGGAGGCCATCCGCAAGGAGTTCAACGACCTGCGCAAAGCTGCCGGACGCCCCGCTGTCTGATTTCTAAGGTTATAGATCGGGAAACCGTGGAGAAAATCCACGGTTTCCTTGCATTTTCGATGGAAACGGTATATGATACATATGCGTAAAAAATCTCGGAAGGAAATAAACATGAAACTGCTGACCGTAACCATTCCCTGCTACAACTCCCAGGACTATATGGCAAACTGCATCGAGAGCATCCTGCCCGGCGGCGACCGGGTGGAGATCATCGTCATTGACGACGGCTCGAAGGACAATACCGGCGCCATTGCCGATGAATATGCCGCAAAATATCCCGACATCGTCAAGGTCGTGCACCAACCGAACGGCGGCCACGGCGAGGGCATCAACCAGGGTCTGCGCCACGCGACGGGCAAATATTTCAAGACCGTGGACAGTGACGATAAGCTGAGCGCGGATTTTGTGCGTTTTCTGGACGAGCTGGAGCGCGTGGATCGGGAAGGCGGCGTCGATCTCTTTCTGACCAATTACCACTATGTCCACGCGGACGGCAAGGGTGACCGCTCCATCAAGTTTGCAAACGCCCTGCCCGCGGGGCGTGTCTTCACCTGGAAGGAGACAAGACCCTTTATGGTGGATCAGATCCTGATGATCCACACGGTCTGCTTCAAGACCGAGCTTCTGCGCAAGACCGGGCTGGAGCTTCCCAAGCACACCTTCTATGAAGATAACCTGATGGTCTACGGCAATCTCCGCTATGTGGAGAAGCTGTACTATATGAACGTCGACCTCTATCTCTACACCATCGGCCGCGAGGGGCAGAGCGTGCAGGAGGACGTGATGAAGCGCCGCTATACCCACCAGATCAAGGCCACCGAGCTTTGCTTCAAGGCGTTCCATCTGGATGAGATCACAGACCGGCATAAGCTGAGCTATTTAAAGCACGAGCTGTTCATCATGTTCGGCATCTCCATCATCTACGCCCGCCTGAATCACAACGAGCAGGCGGAGCGGGATCTCGAGGCCATGTGGGAGGAGTGTCGCCGCTATGACTACAAATGGGCCGAGCACTTCCGCCACAAGACCGCTCTGCGCCTGATCTGCGTCCCGGGCGAGGGCGGGCAGAAGTTTACCGAGCTGATGTACCGCGTCGCGCACATGGTGGTGCGCTTTAACTGATGATCCCGGTCGATCTGATCACGGGCTTTCTCGGCGCGGGGAAGACCACGTTTCTGCTGCGCTACGCCCGGTATCTGCTGCAAAAAGGGGAGCGACTCGGCATCCTTGTGTATGACCACGGGGCGGTGAACGTCGATCTGCCGCTGCTGGGAACGCTTCGCGGCGATAACTGCGAGGTGGAAACGCTTGCGGCAAGCTGTGACGCGGACTGTCACCGCCGCCGCTTCCGCACAAAGCTCATCGCCATGGCGATGAGCGGCTATGACCGCATCCTCATCGAGCCGAGCGGCGTCTTCGACATGGACGAGTATTTCGATACCCTGCGCGAAGAACCGCTGGATCGCTGGCTGGACTTTGGGAACGTGATCTGCGTGGCGGACGCGAAGCTTAGCGGCGATACCCTCCCGGAGGAGGATTTCTTCCTGGCCTCCCAGGCGGGCTGCGCGGGCGCGATCGTCTTCAGCCGGGTGCAGCTTGCATCCGGGGAAGAGCTTGCGCAGACACGCACGCATCTCAGGCAGGCGGCGGAAGCGATCCATGCTTCCCTGACCGATCGCGTTTTGGCGAAGGACTGGGATGCGCTCAGCGAGGAAGATTTCGCGGCGCTCAGCCNNNNGAGGAAGCTTTCGCGGCGCTCAGCCGCTGCGGCTATGCCTTCCCGGACTACGTCAAGACCATCGCCGGGCGCGCGGCATCCTTTCAGTCCCTGTCCTTCCTGCATCTGCCCCTGAACGAGCAGCAGCTGCGCCAGAAAGCGGAAGCGCTCTTTTCCACGGGGGACTATGGGCGCATCCTGCGCGTCAAGGGTTTCTTTCCGAAAGGGGAGAGCTGGTATGCGTTCAACGCCACCCAGCATGAGCTGACGGTCAAGCCCGCCGCCGAAAGCCTCGCCGTTCTCACCGTCATCGGCAGTGACTTAAACGAGCGTGCGATCCACCTTCTGCTGACGGGCGAGGAACCGAAACTTCATATTTTATAGTAATCAGTGGCCGGTGGTCAGTGATCAGAGTGCTTCCTTTATGCCTCTGACCACTGATCACTGGCCACTAATCGCGTAAAAACTTCTTCCGGTACTGCGCCGGGGTATAGCCCGTGGTGTCCCGGAAGCATTGGATAAAATAATTGACCGTGTTGAAGGCAAGCTTCTCCGCAATTTCCCGCACCGAGAGCTGTGAGGTCTCCAGCAGCACCTTGGCGCGCTCCACCTTTTACCCAGTGCTATAACCACCGCGCCCTGAACGAACTCTGCCATAAAATGGACAAGACCAGACTCACCACAATCCGCGTGACCGCGAAAGCCGGGCAGCGCATCACGCTATGGCACGGGGAAACGCTGGATGAAAACGGGAACTTCACCCAATCGAACTTTGACCCAGGCGAGCGTAACAAAAACGGCGGCATCCCGCAGAAGCTCGAATACATCTGCAAGGACGGGGAGAACGTCTATAAGCCTCGCTTTGCGATTATTACAAGTCCGCGTCGCTGCTTGCAAAAATCGCGGATATCCTCGAAAAACCCGAGGATGCGAAGCGCTTTGCCGCCATCGCTGAAAACGCGAAAAAAGCCTATCGACATTGCTGCACGAAAAATGGTAAAATAGAATCAGACCGGCAATGCGAATACGTCCGCCCCATCGCCTTCGGGCTGCCGGAAGGGGACGAGGTGCAAAAGGCCGCCGACACGCTCAAGCCCTGCCCGAACGCAGCCCTTGGCTATGCCAGGGCGGAGTGGCGCTCGCCCGTGGGAACGATCAAGAGCGCCTGGGAGTACCGGGACGGCAAGCTGGTCTTTGACTTTCTGACCCCGATCGCGGCAACGATCACGCTGCCGAACGGGGAGACAAAATCTGTACCTGCGGGGGAGTACCACGATGAAATTCTTCTGTAATCCGCTTAACGTCAACTACCGTTATCAGTTCAACGCCGATCCGCGCCGTCATGGCGAGCTTCAGATCTGCCGTGAGGCCGCCGACCCCTCCATGATCCTCTTCAAGGGGCGCTACTACATCTTCGCGTCCATGACCCTCGGCGTCTGGGTGTCGGACGATCTCGCGTACTGGGAAAACCACCGCCTGCCCGACACGCTGCCCCTCTACGACTACGCGCCGGACGTGCGCGTGATCGGGGACTGGGTGTATTTCTGCGCCTCCTCGCGGGACTATAACTGCGACCGCTGGCGCACGCAGGATATTTTGAACGGCCCCTATGAGAAGCTGGAGGGGAATTTCCCCTTCTGGGACCCGAACCTGTTTCTCGATGACGACGGGCGCGTGTACTTCTACTGGGGCTGCTCCAACGTGACGCCGATCTACGGCGTGGAGCTTGATCCCGAGACCATGAACCCCAAGACCGAGCCGAAGGCGCTCGTGGAGGGGCATCCCTTCAAAATTGGCTATGAGCGCTTCGGGGAAAATAACAGCCTTCTCCCCGCAACGGAGGAGGAGATCGACGCGCAGGTCAAGGCCTTCCACGAGGCGCAGGGCATTCCCAAGAGCATGATCCCCAAAGAGGTCATGCCGCTGATCCGCGGGATGTTCTCCAACCGCCCCTATATCGAGGGCGCTTGGATGGACAAGCACGAGGGCATGTATTATCTCCAGTACGCCGCCCCCGGCACACAGTATAATACCTATTCCGACGGCGTGTATGTGTCGGACAGCCCCCTCGGCGCCTTTACGCTCGCCAAAAATAACCCCTATTCCTACAAGCCCGGCGGCTTCCTGCCCGGCGCGGGACACGGCTCCACGATGGAGGACAAGGAGGGCGCGCTCTGGCACACCGCCACCATGCGCATCTCCAAAAACCACGACTTTGAGCGCCGTGTGGGGCTTTGGCGCGCGGGCTTTGACGCCGACGGCGAGCTTTTCTGCAACCAGCGCTACGGTGACTGGCCGATGAACGTGGAGGAGCTGCAAAAAGATCCCTGGTGTGACCCAAAGTGGATGCTGCTGAGCGTCTGGAAACCGGTCACCGCGTCCTCTTTCGTGCCCGGTCATGAGCCGGAATGCGCCTCGGAGGAAAATGTGCAGACTTGGTGGCGCGCCTCGTCCAACAGCCGGGACGAGTGGCTCAAGCTCGACTTGGGCGAAGTCCAGAATGTTCACGCCGTGCAGGTGAACTTTGCCGATGACAAGATCGACATTCCCTGCCCCGGCGAAATCCGCCACGGCTCCCAGGCGCGCTATATCGACGAAGCATCCCATGTCACGCAGTGGAAGCTTGAAGGCAGCACGGACGGCGAAAGCTGGTTTGTGATCGCGGACAAGTCCGAAGCGGAAAGCGACCTCAGCCACGATCTCGTGGTGAGCGAGGAGGGCTTTGCGGCGCGGTATCTGCGTTTGTCTGACATGGCGGTTCCTTACGCGCAGAACCCCTGCGTGTCCGGCTTGCGCGTCTTTGGCCTCGGCCATGGCAAGAAGCCCCACGGCCCCCGCTACGCGGTGGAGCGTGTGGAGGATCTGGACATGATGGTGGACATCAGCGATCAGCCGGACGCGCTGGGCTGGAACATCCTCTTCGGCGAGAGTCCGGACAAGCTCTACCACAGCTATATGGTCTTTGCCGCGGGGCCGCGCCGTGTCGGCGCGCTCATCAGGGACAGGGACTACTATGTGCGCGTGGATGTGTTCAACGAAAACGGCATCACCGAAGGTGTGTGCATCAGATTACAGTAAGGAGGCGCGGAGATGGCCTTTCCCAAAGGATTCTTCATCGGCGCGGCTACGGCGGCGCATCAGGTGGAGGGCAACAACGTAAACAGCCAGTACGGGCCGGCAGGGATGTTGCCCTGCCCGGAGGGGGCGGAGCTTACGCAGATGGACTATGAGTTCTACCCCGAAGCGCTGGAGCATGTGATCCGCCGTGTGCGCGAGGACTTCAAGGGCGATCTGATTGTCACCGAAAACGGCATCGCCGTCTCGGACGATACGCGCCGCGTGGAGTTTATCCGCCGCGCCCTGCAAGGGGTGGAAGCCTGCGTGAAGGACGGCATCCCCGTCAGGGGCTACTGCTACTGGAGCCTGATGGACAACTTCGAGTGGCAGAAGGGCTTCGGCATGACCTTCGGCCTGATCGCGGTCGATCGCGCCACACAAACGCGTACACCCAAACCGAGCCTTACGTTCCTCGGAAGCTATAGCGAGACATAAAAAATGGGGCTGTGAAGAAAGATTTCCTCACAGCCCCATTTACGATTCACTGGCCACGTACTGCTCAAAGCTCCTCGCCGGGGATCTTCCCGGCGCGCAGCAGCCCCAGCATCACGTCCGCGATTTCGGGGTCGAACTGGCGGCCCTTGTTGGACTCGATCTCACTGATGATGCGCTCGGTAGAGAGCTTGTTGCGGTAGACACGGTTGGTGTTCATCGCGTCATAGGAATCCGCCTCCTCCAGTTATTAAGACTCCTATTATTTTGCCTATCATATTGAGGATCTCCCTTACAAACTTCGATTTGTCACTTGCTCTTCCCATAGTTTTTCGGGAAGTATTCTTTTCCCAACTGCCAGATATATTTATCAATCTGTTTCAGGTCATATTTACCAAGACCATAAAATGTCCGAAAATCAACCAGCGCCCCTTTGAAGCTCACATAGTCTTTTAGGTCCTCTCTTTTGAATTGAGCAAACCCATCCTGGTCCCGGTAATAGCAAAGCACCTTCTCAACGTAACTATCATAAATTGGATAATCCTGCGGGTTATGATGACTACAGTACTTTGTGGCAAATGAGTAGAAATTCTTCTCAACCCCATTAATCGTCACCTTTTGAATATCGGACACCAGCGTCACATCACCGGCCTTAAGCCGCGCGTCAATGTTCAAAGATAAAATGTGCTTTGCGACTGGGTACACAGAAAAAATGTTAGTGCTGTAAAAATTATTGAGCACAGCTACTTTCAAGAGAATATCAGACAGGTCTGAATTCTTTGGACAGAGCGTGAAAAAGAGTTTATCAAGAGCGTCTTCCTGAAGGTGGTAGTTCTCCAGCGCGTCCCACGCCTGCAGGTAGTGCTCTACCTGATCAGGTGACGGGTCCGGCACCTGTTTCGACTTTACGCTTTTGGATACGACAACCACCGATTTTGCAGAAGTAACAGTTTTCCCTCCTTCAAAGACAAACGCTCGGAATCTTCTCAAATGTGATAAGTAGCCATTGACCAGCGATTCAGCATTTCCTGACGAGTTCTTATGTAAGGCATCAGTCAATTGGATCTTTGCAGCGTTTTCAAAATCATCAGTGGTCACAGCAGCCCAGAATACCTCCGGACCTGATTTCCTCCAGAGATAAAACGTATCGCTGTAAGCAGTTTGTATAGTGTTCTTACTGAGCCCAAGTTTGAGAAGGTATTCCCGATATGCCGCTCTTAATTCATCATAAGAAAGTGATTGAGCTGATTTCAAATCCAGCATTTCGCGTCCCCCTCTCGTTACTGTTTCTCTTTCTTCTTATATGTCAGTTCAACATCATAGCCGAACTCGTCCATCATTTTCACGAAGGTCTTATTCACGATCTGTTCCCGGCCCTTGGTGATGCGGTTCATTTATGTGTTAGTAGACATACCGTCTCGACAGTTGTTTCAGTTTCCAAGGGAAGTTCTTTCACTTCCTCGCCATCAACAGGCACAGGGAAATTGAACACAATCTTCCTTATCCAGCTTCCGTCTTTCCTTTTCTCCGGGAACATCTCAATTCGCTCGATAAAGGCTTTCATAAACTCTTTCTGTTCCGCTTCCGTTGCGGAATGGTAGACTTCATCAAATGCCAGTAAGAGCCGATA
>CACZXQ010000104.1 GCA_902785115.1 Oscillospiraceae bacterium
GGGCAGCTCGACCTCGCGCAGCTGCTGGACCTTCAGCTTGCCGGCCAGGATGTACATGGTCAGCTCCTTCATGTACTCGCTGTTCTTGTCGTACATCTTGTCCATCATGCTGATGTCCTTGAGGAGCGTGACCTCGTGCTTCTCAAGCTCCTCCACGATCTTGTCCACGTTGACCTCGGCCTTGTCGTACTGCGCCTTGAGGGAGGCAATGTTGTGGGTGGATTTTTTGAACAGGCCGCGAAGCCCCTTCTTCTCCTCGCCGTCGAAGTTGAGACCCTTGAGCTCTACCACAAGGTCGCCCAGCATATTGCCCACCTCGCCCAGATCCTTCGTGCGCACGGAGGCGAGGGCGGCGTCGGAGAACTCGGAGATGTTCTTCTGCGCGGCGGAACCGTAGTTCATGATCTGCTCGGTGTTGAGCACGTCGATCTTCCCGGCAAACTCCTGCACGGCGGCCTGCTCGGCGGGGGAGAGACTCTCAAGCTCCAGCTTGACGGCCTTGACCTCTTCGGAGACCTCCTCTTTCTTCTCTTCGGCTTCCTCCACGGGCGCCTCCTGCACGGCGGCAGCGGTGGCGGCGTTGGGATCAAGCGTCAGGAAGGGGACGCTGCTTTTTTCTTCACTCATGGCGTTAATTCCTTTCTATCATCAAATCTTGGTCATATAGACGGCAAAAATCTGAAAAAGTTTCCCTTATCTCCCGCCCTGTGAGGCGACCTGGAAATCCTTGTCGCCGGAAAAGCCCTCGCGGGAGAGCATCTGGTTCATCACGTCGATCTCGGTCTCAATGTCGAGCGCCTGATTGGCAAAGAGAGAGTCGAGCATCTTCTTGTAGGCCGCGATCGCGTCGTCGAGCATCTCATTGATGCTCTTCATGCTCTTGTCAAGGTTTTCGCCCTCAATGCCCTGGGAGTTCATGCGGTCATAGGCGTTTAAGAGCTTGATGGTGGTGGGCAGGTAGTAGTTCATGAACTTCTTGATCTGCGGGATGTCGGCGGGATCACTGATCGCGTCCTGCACGATCTTGTCCGTGATGCGCATGATCTCGTTGATCTTGCCGCGAACCAGCGGGTCATGGATCGACATGTAGAGCCGCCCCATCTCGGAGAGCGCCTTGTTGCCCTCCTCCACGATGGGATCGACCTTCGGGCCGTAGCTCTTCTTCTGGGGCTCCTGCTGCTGGCGAAGCTCCTCCTGCACCTGCTGATAGGTGGTCTTTTTCGGCGGCTCCTTGACGGACTCCGCGGCCTTCTGCTGCGCCTGCTCCTTTTCGCTCTGCTTCTTGGCCGAGGCGCGGCCGACGAGGTACGCGACACCCAGCGCGGCGCCCAGCCCCAGCAGCAGCCCCCAGACCTCATAGAGCGGGAAAAAGGCGGAGAACAAGATCCAGGTAATGATGAAGCTGTAGATCCCGCGCACAGGCGAACGTCTTCTTCTGTTTCTGGCCACCGGAATGACCTCCTTACTCTATATCGTATCAGCTTATTTTATATCGAATCGCCCCCAGCGTCAAGACGCAAAGCGATTTCTTCTTGCCATCCGAAGCGAAAGCTGGTAGAGTAACAAGCAGAAAGAGGTGTGAGCATGGTACTTTCGATCCACAGCGCAATGCAGGCGGAGCTTCCCGCCGTCTGGCGCTTTTATGAAGAGGTCTGCGCCGCCCAGGAGGGGAGCGCGTACAGCCCCGGCTGGCACATCGGCGTCTACCCGGACAGGGATGAGCTGTCTGCGCATATCGCGACGGGGGAAGTGCTGCTCGCGGAATGCGAGGGGCGCATCGCCGCGGCGGCGGTGCTCACCGGGCGGGACGATCCCATGTACGCGGACGCCGCCTGGCGGCATCCGGCAGCGCCGGAGGACGTGAGCGTGCTGCACCTTTTCGCGCTGCATCCGGATTTTCGCGGGCAGAGGCTTTCCGGCGCGGTGCTGGAGCGGCTTGCTGAACGAGCGGGGAGAAACGGCAAGCGTTATCTGCGCCTGGACGTAGTGAAGGGAAACCTCCCCGCCGAGAGGCTTTATCAGAAGCACGGCTTTGTCTTCTGCGAGGAGCGGGACGTGTATTACGAGGACACGGGAGAGATCACCGTGCGCCTCTATGAGCGGGAGCTGGGATGAAAACCCTGAGAAAGAGAAAGCTTCTGCTCCTGTTGCTGCTGCTCCCGGCGCTTCTCGGGCTGGGCATGGCAAAGCCGACGGCGCTGCCCTACGACCCGGGCATGACGGACTATACCGGCTGGGTCACGGCGAACGGGGATTACTACTATTTGCAGAACGGAAACCCGCTCACAGGGCTTCAGCTCGTAGAGGGGAAATACTGCTTCTTCGACGCGCGCGGGATCAAAGCCCGTGCCGTGGGCGTGGACGTATCCACTTACAACGAAAGCATCGACTGGCAGCTTGCCAAAGCCCAGGGCATCGACTTTGCGATCATCCGCGTCGGCGGCCGGGGCTGGACGAGCGGCGGCATCTATGACGATGTACGCGCGGAGACCTACCTGCGCGAGAGCCAAAAGGCCGGTGTCATGCGCGGTGTGTACTTCTATTCCACCGCCATCAGCGAGGCGGAGGCCGTGGAAGAGGCGGAATATGTCCTGGGCGTCTTGGACGGCAGAGCGCTGGAGCTGCCGGTTTTTTACGATACGGAACGATCCGGCGAGTACCCCGACGGGCGGGCGGACGGTCTCACCCCCTGGGAGCGGACGCAAAACGCCCTGGCCTTCTGCCGCACGATCGAGAACGCGGGCTACCGGGCTGGGGTCTACTCCGGGCGCTGGTTTTTTCAGTCGCGCCTGAACGCCGAAGCACTGAAAGGCTATGCGCTGTGGGTCGCCGCCTATACGGAGGACGGGATGCCGCCGGACTTTGAGGAGAACTATGGACTTTGGCAGTTTACGGATCGCGGCAGCGTCAGCGGCATCCGCTGCGGCACGGATATGAACGTGATGTTTTGATTGCTTTTTCCCCGCAATTGTGCTAAACTGAATCAATTTATGAATTCAGATGAAAAAGGAACTGCCTGTATGAAGCTGACCCGACTTTCTCCGCCCTGAGTGTACCGATGAACCGGGAAAATTCGACAGGAACGGAGAGTAACTTATGGCTGAAATGAAAAAAGAAATCGAACGGCGCCGTACCTTTGCGATCATCTCGCACCCGGACGCCGGTAAAACCACCCTCACGGAAAAGCTGCTGCTCTACGGCGGAGCGATCCAGATGGCGGGCTCTGTCAAGGGCAAGGCCACGGCGCGCCACGCGGTGTCGGACTGGATGGAGCTGGAAAAGCAGCGCGGCATCTCCATCACCTCCTCGGTGATGCAATTTGAGTATGAGGGCTATTGCATCAACATCCTCGACACCCCCGGTCACCAGGACTTCTCGGAGGACACCTACCGCACGCTGATGGCGGCGGACTCCGCCGTCATGGTCATTGACGCCGCCAAGGGCATCGAGCCGCAGACCCGCAAGCTCTTCAAGATCTGCGCCATGCGGCACATCCCCATCTTCACCTTCATCAACAAGCTCGACCGCGAGGCCAGAAGCCCCTACGATCTGATGGAGGAGCTGGAGCATGAGTTCGGCATCGGCACCTATCCGATGAACTGGCCGATCGGCTGCGGGCAGGACTTCAAGGGCGTGTACGACCGGGAAAAGCAGGCCATCCTCGCGTTTAACGAGTTTCACCGCGGCACGAGCCGCATCCGCGCCATTGAGTGTACGATGGAGGAGACGGAGAAGCTGGATGAGCTGATCGGCGCCCGCCTGCGCCAGACGCTCGCGGACGACATTGAGCTGCTGGACGGCGCGGGCTACGAATTTGACCTGGACGAAGTGCGAAACGGGCGGCTCAGCCCCGTGTTCTTCGGCTCGGCACTCAATAACTTCGGTGTGGAGCCGTTTTTGGAGAGCTTCTTAAAGCTCACCATGCCGCCGCTGCCGCGCGTCTCCGGGGAAGAGATCATCGACCCCTTTGACGGGCGTTTTTCCGCCTTCGTCTTCAAGATTCAGGCCAACATGAACAAGGCGCACCGCGACCGCATTGCCTTCATGCGCATCTGCTCCGGCCGTTTTGAGCGGGATAAGGAATACTTCCACGTCCAGGGCGGCAAGGCGCTGCGTCTCGCGCAGCCCCAGCAGCTCATGGCGCAGGAGCGCGCCATCATCGACGAGGCTTACGCCGGCGACATCATCGGCGTCTTCGACCCGGGCATCTTCTCCATCGGCGACACGATCTGCGAAAAGGGCATGAACGCCTGCTTCGAGGGGATCCCCACCTTCGCGCCGGAGCACTTCGCCGCGGTGGAGCGCATCGACACCATGAAGCGCAAGCAGTTTGAAAAGGGCATCCTGCAGATCGCCCAGGAGGGCGCCATCCAGATCTTCCACGAGCCGCATACCGGCGTGGAGGCGGTCATCGTCGGCGTTGTGGGCGTGCTGCAGTTTGAAGTGTTGGAATACCGCCTCAAAACCGAGTACGGCGTGGACATCCGCCGCCGCAATATGCCCTATGAGCTTGTGCGCTGGGTGGACGGCGAGGGTGTGGACATCCGCGCCTTAAACCTCACGAGCGACACCAAGTGGGTGCAGGACTTCAAAGGGAACGACCTGCTGCTCTTCACCTCCCAGTGGTGCATCAACTGGGCGCTGCAGAAAAACGAAGGGCTGCAGCTGAGGGAATTTAACCGCGAATAAGGGGAATGCGATATGGCTGAAAAACTGACCATCGAAATCTTCCGCAAAAAGCAGCCCGAGGAGCTGACGATCGCGCTCTCCGAGGCTGACAGCCGCACCGACATCGGCTCCGGCGCCGCCTTGACGGCTGCCGCCGCCGCGTCCTACCTCAAGCGCGCCGCCGCGCTGACCGTGGAAGCGGGGGAGACGAACGAGCGCGCGGAATACATCCACCATAACAGCGAGATCCTGCGCGGCTACATGGTGCACCTCATCGACGAGGATGTGAAGAGCCGCGGCCCGCTGCGCAAGGCGATCAAGGAGAACGACCCCCAGGTGATCGAGGCTGCCCGTCAGCCCGCCGCCCAGGTGGCAAACGAGATCGTCAACATGATGAATCAGCTTCTGGAGCTGGATGAGGAGCTCTGCGCCTTCGCCGCGCCCGAGGCGAAACGCTTCTGCGCCGCCGCCGCCG
>CACZXQ010000105.1 GCA_902785115.1 Oscillospiraceae bacterium
GGCAGAGCTGGACGATCTGGCGGACAAGTTTTCCGGCGTTTTTTATCTGCACTTCTATGCGCCCAACGGCAGTTACGATTATACTAACCTTGTGGAGGATCACAGCTTTCTGCTGCTTCTGATCGCCTTTCTGCTGCTGGCCTATCTCTCTTCGTCGCTTACCAGCCGCAGTGGGCGCCGCTTTACAAGCCTTCTCGGCACGATCCCGCTGACAGCGGTCTGTCTTTCGGTAAACGGAGCGCCTTCTTACACGCCCGTGGTGGGGATGCTTCTGTTTTGGGGGCTCGTGCTTGTCAGCGGCAATTATGCCGAAAATGGGTCGAGCGGACGCATTCTGCTGGGCTACTCCCTGCCGGTACTCCTGCTGCTCTCCGGTCTTTTGATCTTGAGCAATCCCGAGGATTACAGCTTTAGTGAACAGGACGTCTCCATCAGCCGGCAGTTTGACCGCATCGGGCAATGGATCCGCGACTGGATCGAAAACAGCGAGCTGGAAGGGCCGCTGGCGCTTCCCGAAACGGTATGGGTCACACCGGAGAGCGTTCCGGTTGAAGATCAGCGCCTGCTGTGGGAATCCTCCGAGGGCGCGATGGATCTGACGCAGGATTATGACGCCTCAATTCTGGAGCAGGTTTTCCTGCGCGTCACAGCAGCGCGTGACGGTGCGCTCTATCTTCGCGGGATCTCCTACGGGGACTACAGCGGTTCGGGCTGGACGGCTGCCGAGGCCGCGCCGCTCTCCTCCCTCTCCCTTACGGCGGAAGCGCTGCAGGGACGCGGGCAAAGGCAGTCGCTTACTCTGCAGAACATCGTATCGCTTCGTTATGCGCTGCTTCCCTATTTCAGCGCAAAAGCCGATACTGAGGACGCTTATGTTCCCGCCGCCCTGCAATCGCGGCGCGAAAGCTGCCTCTCCTTCACGGGAGACTGGAACGAGGTTACCGGCGCCGCTGCGGAAGAGGGCGACTATCGCGCCTTCGCGCATGAAGTCTATACCCGGCTGCCGGAGGGCACGAGAAGCGTGATGCTGAACCTCGCTGCGGCAGCCGGACTGGACGCATCCTCGCTCACGCTGACAGAAGACGTCGCCGCCTATATCCGCGATTCCGGTGTCTACGATCTGGACACAGCGTCCTATCCGAGCGACGACTACGCCGTCTACTTTCTCACCGTGTCCCACCGCGGTTACTGCGTCCACTTTGCGACGGCGGCTGTCGCCATGTACCGCGCACTCGGCATCCCCGCGCGCATTACCGAGGGCTTTCTGGTGGATGCGAAGGCCGGACAAGCGGTGGACGTTAAGGGAAACAACGCCCACGCCTGGGTGGAGATCTATCGGGACGGGATCGGCTGGCTCCCCGTGGAGGTCACCGGGCAGAGCGGCTTGACGCCCATTCCCGAGGAAACGCCGCTGCCGGAGGAAACGCCGGAACCGAACGAGCCTGAGGAACAGAGCGTGACGCCCACGCCGAAACCCAGCTATGTCCCGGACGAGGAGAGCGCCTACACGCTTCCCGTCGGCATCGTGCAGCCGCAGGAGGAAGCGCAGGGAAGCGCCGATACAAAAGGCGACAGTATCCTGCTTCGTATCCTGATTTGCATTGTGCTGCTGCTTCTGATCCCGCTCCGGCGGCTTCTGCTGCGCCGTTTCTGGCAGCTTCGCCTCGAGCGCGCCGACAGCAGCAAAGCCGCTGTGGCGCTTTGGAAGCGTTCTCAGGCTTTGCGCCGTTTCGGGGCAGATGTACCAAAACAGATCGAGAACTGCGCCGAGAAGGCGTATTTCAGCGCCAAGGGGATAACGAAGGAAGAGCTTGACGCCTGCAAGGCGCTGTTCGAAGCGGAATGTCAGAAGCTCTACTCCACGCTTTCTCTTTGGAAAAAGTTTTTGTTCCGCTTTGTTTTTGCGCTTAAATGAAAAAGAAGGGCTGTGAAAAGTGAAGTTCACAGTCCTTCTCTTTGCTCGCTATTTCCCGAGATACGCCAGCGCTCCTGCCAGCATCTCGGCTGCCTCAGAGCGCGTCAAAATACGGGAGCCGAGGGCGGTGGGGATCCCGTGGGCGTCGAGGTTCAGGCAGGCCTGACTGTGCTGTGCATCCGCCTGCAAGTAACGAACCTCCGTCAGGCCGAGCGTTCTGTCGAGCCAGGCGGCAGCTTCGTTTACCGTGATGGGCTCGTTTGCGTCCAGGCGCAGGCTTGCGCCTGTGAGACCGGAAAGCTTCGCCGTGAGCGAGTAGCCGCGCATCCAGGCGGGGATCAGCGCATCGTCCTCATAGCCGGTTCTGAGCACGGCGGCGACAGGCTGCTTTTCCTCCAAGGCCATGCACATGCAGAGAAACTCTCCGCGGCTTACGCTCTTTTCCGGGAAAAAGCAGTATTGTCCGCCGACCTTCTCCCCCGTGAAAATGCCGCACTCGCTGAGCGCTGTCGCGGCATAGGCGCAGGCCTGACCCTCCAGGTCGCTGTAGGCAACCGCCTTCTTCTGTTTCTCGATGCGGATGATGACTGTGGCCTCCTGCGAAAGATTGCCTTCGCTATCCACAGCCTTGTAGCCGAAATAGTCACGCCCCCGCTTGTTTTCCTTCGGCGTATAGACAAAACAGCCGTTTTCCTCCAGTTCGATGCTGCCCTTGACAGGCTCCGTCGTGATCGTATAGGACACCACGTCGTCCTCCGGATCAAATGCCGAAAGCTTTCCGCCCACGGACACGTTGCGGTAAGTGCGCAGTTCCAGATTCTCCGCAACCGGCGCGCTCCCCTCGGCGCTCGCCGTGGGTGCAAGAGACGCAAACAGGCACAGCAGAACAAGCAGCGCCGCGCAGCTTCTTTGTATTTTTTTCATGGCTCATACCTCCCGATTGGTTTCGCAGGTAGTTTGCGCGCGCCGCATTTGTTTATGCAAATCCTTATAGACTTTTCAAGTCGATCTGTGTTACAATAAAGAAAACGTTTAAAAAGGAGAACACCATGGAACTAACCGCTGCAGCCGCATGGCTCAATTCTACGTTTGCCGGCTTCGACATCGCCGTTGCCACCGGCGTACATAAGCTCTATGAGCTTGCCCCCGGTTTCTTTACCCCGTTCATGGAATTTGTCTCCGTTCTTGGCAAAGGCGGCATCTTCCTGATTATTCTGTCCCTCGCGCTGACCTTCTTCAAGAAGACCCGACGTTACGGCACCGCCATGAGCATCGGGCTTCTGCTCTCATTCCTTTTGGTTAATGTGTTTTTGAAGGTCACGATCGCCCGTCCCCGCCCGTATGTCGATGAAAGCTCCGTGTTCTACCAGTTCTGGACGCTGGTGGGCCAGCACACTGAGAGCGATAAGAGCTTTCCCTCCGGGCACGTCAACGCCACCTTCGCCACCATGGTTCCCCTCTTCATTTTGGGGGACAAGCGCCGCAGCTGGCTTGCGCTGGCCTTCGGCGTGCTGATGGGCATCTCCCGGATCTATCTCTGCGTACACTTTGCCTCTGACGTGCTGGGCGGCATGATCACCGGCACGCTCGGCGGCATCATTGGCGTTCTGATCGCATCCCGGATCCCCGAAAAGTGGTACGGCTGGAATCTCACCCGGCAGAAAGTGGCGGGACGGCATGAGCGTGTTTAACTTCGGCAAGCTGCGCTTTCGTGGCGTCGATAAAAAGGTCATTGACGACCAGGCGCATGTGGACGACTACAACAGCGCCGAGGAGATCGGGCGTGTCCGTATCGGCAAGCTCTGTCTCTACTACCGCGATCTCGGCCGGAAATACTATGTCCCCTACGAGTACATTGACCGACGCTTTACCCGCGTCAGCGTCGTGGAGCCGGACGACAGCCCCGCCTACTTCTATTATCGACTCATCCTGGTGCACGGCGACAAGGAGTTTGCCAACCTCATCTTCGAAAAGGAAGAGGACGTCAACAAAATCCACGACCGCCTGCAGGAGATCCGCCCGGAGATCGAAAAGGGCTATATCCCCCCTGCCGACGGTAAAAGAAGAACTTTTGCATAAAAAGAACGAGGAAGGATTTTCGTCCTTCCTCGTTCTTTTTATGCTGGGATCACTTCAAAATGACCTTGTTGAAATTCTTCTTGCCACGCTTGAGCACGACGCCGGACTTCAGCTCATCGGCCGTGAAGCTTCTGGCAATGTCCGTGACCTTCTCGTCGTTTGCGGTCACACCGCCCTGCTGGATGTTGCGGCGCGCGTCAGACTTGGAGGGGCAGAGCCCGGTCTTGACAAGCAGGGTCATGATGTCCGCCGCGCCGTCCGTGAGATCAGCCTCATTCAGCTCGGTGGTGGGCATATTGGCGTCGCTGCCGCCGCTGACAAAGAGCGCCTTGGCGGAGGCTTCCGCCTTCTTTGCTTCTTCCTCGCCGTGTACCATGGCGGTCAGCTCGTAGGCGAGGATCTCCTTGGCGCGGTTGAGCTGGCTTCCCTCCCAGCTTGCCATCTCGTCGATCTGTTCGAGCGGCAGGAAGGTCAGCATCCGGATGCACTTGAGCACGTCCGCATCGCCTACGTTGCGCCAGTACTGGTAGAAATCGTAGGGGCTGGTCTTGTTCGGGTCGAGCCACACCGCGCCGGATGCGGTCTTGCCCATCTTCTTGCCCTCGCTGTTGAGGAGCAGCGTGATGGTCATAGCGTAGGCGTCCTTATCGAGCTTGCGGCGGATCAGCTCCGTGCCCGCGAGCATGTTCGACCACTGATCGTTACCGCCGAACTGCATATTGCAGCCCACCGTCTGATACATGTGGTAGAAGTCATACGCCTGCATGATCATATAGTTGAATTCGAGGAAGCTGAGGCCCTTTTCCATGCGCTGTTTGTAGCACTCCGCGCGGAGCATATTGTTCACCGAGAAGCAGGCGCCCACCTCGCGCAGCAGCTCGATGTAGTTGAGGCCCATCAGCCAGTCGGCGTTGTTGAGCATCATCGCCTTGCCCTCGCCGAACTCGATGAACTTCTCCATCTGGCGCTTGAAGCACTCGGCGTTGTGGTTGATGTCCTCGCGGGTAAGCATCTTGCGCATATCCGTGCGGCCCGAGGGGTCGCCGATCATGGTGGTGCCGCCGCCGATGAGGGCGATGGGCTTGTTGCCCGCCATCTGCAGGCGCTTCATCAGGCACAGCGCCATGAAGTGG
>CACZXQ010000106.1 GCA_902785115.1 Oscillospiraceae bacterium
TTTTGAGCTTTTTGACGATCAGGCTGTCGATCGCGGTATAAATCAGCACAAACACCGGCACGCCCAGCAGCATGCCCCAGAAGCTGAACAGTCCCGCGCCGAGGATGATGGAGAACATGACCCAGAAGCCGCTGATGCCGATGGAGCTGCCCAGGATCTTCGGGCCGATGAAGTTGCCGTCCACCTGCTGCAGCACAATGATAAAAATGACAAAAATCAGCGCCTTCGCGGGATTGACCATCAGGATGATGAAGGCCGAGGGCACCGCGCCGATGAAGGGACCGAAGAAGGGAATGACGTTCGTCACGCCCACGATCACGCTGACGAGCAGCGCGTAAGGCATGTTCAAAATCGCGCAGACGATGTAGCAAATGAGGCCGATGATCGCCGAGTCGAGAAGCTTACCGTTGATAAAGCCCATGAAGGTCTTGTCGGTAAAGCGCAGCCCATCACGCAGCTTCTCGGCGGTCTCGATGCCGAAAAGGCTGTAGCTCAGACGTCGCGCGCCGGCGGAATAAAGCTCGACATTGCTCATGAGATAGATCGAGACGATGATACCGATGATGAGGTTATACACCGCCTTCACCACATAGGCAACGCCCGCCGTCAGATTGCTCACCACATTGCCCAGGCCGGGCAGCAGCGTATCCCGCGCCCAGGAGACAATGTCATTGTTGACGGAGGCAAGGGAACTGGATATGTACTGCTCCACCTCCGGGAAATCCTGCAGCATCTGCTGCACCCAGTCGGTGAGGTTTGTGATATAGGTCGGGCTGTTGTCCACGATCATGACGATGCTGCTGTATAACTGCGGCAGGATCAGATAGAACAAGGCCACGATCACCGCGATCAGCACGATCTCGGACACCAGCACCGCCATGGTACGGGCAAAGCTCTGCATTTTCTTGGTATTTTTGCCCTTATAGAGCCTTGCCGCCAGCGGCGTAAATACGCGCGCCTCCAGACTCCTGCGCAGCGGATTGAGCAGATAGCTCAGCACAAGACCCCAGACAAAGGGGCTCAAAATCGTCATCAGCTTGCCGATCCCCTGCCCCAGCGCCGGAAGATAGCTCATCGCCATATAAAAGAGAATGGCGGCGGCAACCACCAGAAATGCGGTCACGCCCCAATACAGGTATTTTTTATCCCATCGAAAAAAACGACGCATAGTGTTCCCTCGCTTCCTGATTACTCATACTATTTCTTCAATAGAAAAACTTGAATCCTTCCGGTATTCTTATTGAAGAATAGCATCATTTCTCATTCATTGTATTTTACTATCCCATGTTTTTTCCGTCAACAGCTATTTTTTACTTTCCTGCGCAAATATATTGTGTTATGTAAACCCGTTCCCGATATTCCGCCTCGGTATGCATGGTCAAAACTGTGGAAAACCTTGTGGAAAATGTTCAAAACTCACGGAAATCTCCTGGGTTTTCCTTCCATTCTCTGTGCATTATCACGTCGAAGCCTGTCGAAATATACATAATTTACGTCAACCGATGCATGTCTCGCCCGCAGGGCGCATAGTCTGGCAGCAGAAAACGTATCGGAGGACGCCTATGAGAATACCGAAACTGCTCTGCCTGTCACTGACCCTAAGCTTATTGCTGAGTCCCTGCCGCGCCTTTGCGATCGAGCCGCTGCGTGACGAGGCCATTGCGATCGCCGCGCCCAGCGCCATCCTGATGGAGAAGGAGACCGGGCAGGTGCTCTACGAGAAAAACGCCGACGAGCGGCGGCTGCCCGCAAGCGTCACAAAGGTGATGACCCTGCTGCTCATTGTGGAGGACATTGAGGCCGGAAAGCTCACGACCGAGGATATCGTCACCGCGAGCGCCCGCGCCGCCTCCTTCGGTGGAAGCTGCGTGTATCTGGAGGAGGGCGAGAAGATGAGCGTGCACGAGATGCTCAAGTGCATCGCCGTGGCCTCCGCCAACGACTGCGCCGTCGCCATGGCGGAGCACCTATCCGGCACCGAGGCGCTTTTTGTCGAGCGCATGAACGCCCGCGCCGAAGAGCTGGGGCTTGAAAACACCCATTTCACCAACTGCACCGGGCTGTTCGAGGACGCGGAGCATTACAGCTCGGCGCGGGACATTGCGATCATGTCCCGGGAGCTGATCCGGCACGATCTCATCAAGGAGTACAGCACGATCTGGATGGACAGCATCCGGGGCGGGAGCTTTGAGCTCACGAACACCAACAAGCTCGTCTACTGGTACGACGGCTGCACCGGTCTCAAGACCGGCTATACCAGCGGCGCCATGTACTGCCTCTCGGCAACGGCGGAGCGAAACGGCACCGAATACATCGCCGTCATCATGCACGGCGAGAGCATCGACAGCCGCAACGCGGACGCGACCGCGCTTTTAAACTACGGCTTTTCCCGCTATGAGCTCTGCGCCCTGCAGCCGGAGGAGCCGCTGCCCGAGCTGCCGGTGGAGCTGGGAAACGCGGGCAGCGTAGCCCTGCGGATCGACGGCGCGTCCTCCACACTGCTGCCCAAGGGCAGCGACGCGCCGGATTACGCCCTGTCGCTCCCCGAACGGGTCACGGCTCCCGTTGCGGAAGGGCAGCCGCTCGGCACGCTGACGGTCACGCTCGGTGGCGAGACGCTCGCGCAAATGCCGATCTGCGCGGCGGAGAGCGTTGCGAAAATCGGCGTCTGGCCGCTCTTCACGCGCCTGTTCGGGAGTCTGCTCGGACTGTAAGAATTGCCCACAAAACTGCTTGAAATTTTTGCCGGATCGTATATAATAGGGACGTTAAGAAAAAATATAGGAGGAACCCTCTATGGTTACAGTAGATCTCTCCGGCGCTTCCCGCTTCTTTACCGGCGCCGGCCCCGATTATTTCGCCGCCGGGCGCGCGCATCAGGTTCTGATCGACGGCAGCGGTCTCGGCTCCGACTTTACCGGCTGGCTGGGGCTGCCCCAGCGCATGAAGGACACGGAACTGCCCGCGATCCTCGAGGCTGCCAGAACCATCCGCAGCCGCTCCCAGGCGCTGGTGGTCATCGGCATCGGCGGCTCCTATCTGGGCGCCCGCGGCGCGATCGAGCTTCTCAAGCCCATCCCCGGCAAGGACGATCCCAAGGTCTTTTTCGCGGGCAACGGTCTGTCCGCCGACGCGCTCTGCGACATCATCGAGCAGCTCGGTGACAAGGACTTTGACGTGAACGTGATCTCCAAGTCCGGCACGACGCTGGAGCCCGCCGCGGCCTTCCGCGTATTCCGGGAGATCCTTGCCAGGAAGTACGGCGACAAGGCCGATGAGCATATCTTCGCCACCACCGACGCCCGCCGCGGCGTGCTCAAGAGCCTGGCGGACGCCCACGGCTGGAAGAGCTTTGTGGTGCCCGACGATGTGGGCGGTCGTTTCAGCGTGCTGTCCGCGGTGGGTCTGCTGCCCATGGCCGTCGCCGGTATCGACGTGGAGCGCGTCATCGACGCCGCCATCGAGGAGTACAAGGCGCTGGACGTGAGAACGCCCGAGAACCCCGCCTGGCAGTACGCCGCCGCCCGCCAGAACCTCTACGGCAAGGGCTACGGCATTGAGATCCTCGGCTGCTACGAGCCCAGCTTCCGCTGGATGGCCGAGTGGTGGAAGCAGCTCTACGGTGAGAGCGAGGGCAAGGACGGCAAGGGTCTCTTCCCCGCCTCCGTGGAATTTACCGCCGACCTGCACTCCATGGGTCAGTTCATCCAGCAGGGTCCCCGCACCTTGATGGAGACCATCGTGCGCTTCGACAAGAGCCGCAATGCCTACCCCTTCCCCTTTGAGGAATCCAACGCCGACGGCCTCAACTACATCGCCGGGCGCGATTTTGCCGAGATCTGCAGCATCGCCGCCGACGCCGTGCGTGAGGCGCACATCTCCGGCGGCGTGCCCAACATGGTGATCCATGTTCCCGCCCGCAACGAGGAAGGCTTTGCCGCCATGGTCAGCTTCTTTGAGCTTGCCTGCGCCATCTCCGGCTACATGTCCGGCGTCAATCCCTTTGACCAGCCCGGCGTGGAGGCGTACAAGAAAAACATGTTCCGCATGCTCGGCAAGCCCGGCGCGTGATACGAAAAAAGGAACTGAATCAAAGCATAGGTTCTGTGCATACAAACCGCGCGACTCCGTAGGGGCGATTCATGAATCGCCCGGCGGTGATTTGTAAATATCTATTATCAAAATATGGGCGAATTCGTTACAAATGATACGAATTCGCCCATATTTTCTGATTGATTCACAATTGTTCTGCACGGGCGCTTCGTGAAGCGCCCCTACAGCAAAGACGAAAGGGGCTGTGAAAAAAGTCAAAATTCCCACTGTCTCCCGTAGGGGCGGCTATCAGCCGCCCGCGCGGTGAAGCCTGATATATAGGAGAAACGCACGGCGAAGTCGTAATAAACTACGAATTCGCCGTGCTTTCTTCGTAAAAAAGTTGTGTTATGCTGCCGGGCGGCTGATAGCCGCCCCTACGAGTTCAGGGACTTTTTTCACAGCCCCTTCTTTTTGAAGTTTTGAGTTTTGAGAGAAAAGAAGCAAGCGCTCAGTGGGAAAGCTGTCGCGAAGAGGCTGATGCGGGAGAGGCTTCGGTTTTGTACCAAACTATGACACCAAATCGCCATTGACAACGCCAACAACAACGCGGTATAATACATATAGAGTGGTGTTGCCGGTAAACGGCCAGTCCCCTCAGTTTGACGAAGTAACCGCCGAGCCTGGGAAAGCTGTACGGCGGTTACTTCTTATTTTTTGCCTGTAGAAACAAGCTGACGATACCGATTATCACAAGGCAGAACTGAAAAAGCTCTGAATATGTAATCTGCATACGCATCACCCCTCTCTTGGAGGGGAAAGAAGCGCCCCTCCGGGATGGAGAGGACTGACCGCCTACCGTGTTGGCAACACCCGTTGTTATCATAAGCAGATCGGCGGAAAATGTCAAGCAAAAAGCGGCTGTAAGGAGCCACGACAAACGCATGAATGAGGATAACCAATCCCTCGCAGGAGCAGCAATTAATTTGCAACCAGTTATCACTTAATTGAAATCAAGCACCCATAATGA
>CACZXQ010000107.1 GCA_902785115.1 Oscillospiraceae bacterium
ACGAAGTGATCGGCACCCTGATCGCCGAGGCCATGGAGAAGGTCAGCCAGAACGGCGTTATCACCATCGAGGAGAGCAAGACCGCCGAGACCTACAGCGACGTGGTCGAGGGTATGCAGTTTGACCGCGGCTACCTCTCCCCCTACATGGTCACCGATACCGACAAGATGGAGGCCGTGATCGACGACGCCTGCATCCTGCTGACCGATAAGAAGATCTCCAACATCCAGGAGATCCTGCCCCTGCTTGAGCAGATCGTCAAGGCCGGGCGTAAGCTCCTCATCATCGCGGAAGACGTCGAGGGCGAAGCCCTTGCCACGATCGTGCTCAACAAGCTGCGCGGCACCTTCACCTGCGTGTGCGTCAAGGCTCCCGGTTTTGGCGATCGCCGCAAGGAGATGCTGCAGGACATCGCGATCCTGACCGGCGGCCAGGTCGTTTCCAGCGAGCTCGGCATGGAGCTCAAGGACGCCGGGCTTGAGGTTCTGGGTCAGGCGCACCAGGTCAAGGTCACCAAGGAGAATACCATCATCGTTGACGGCGCCGGCGACCCGCAGCAGATCCGCGCCCGCGCCGCACAGATCGAGCGCCAGATCGAGACCACCACGTCCGATTACGACCGCGAGAAGCTGCAGGAGCGCCTTGCCAAGCTCTCCGGCGGTGTGGCCGTGATCAAGGTCGGCGCTGCCACCGAGACCGAGATGAAGGAAAAGAAGCTGCGCATCGAGGACGCGCTGAACGCCACCCGCGCCGCGGTTGCCGAGGGCATCGTCCCCGGCGGCGGCACTGCGTATGTGCTGGCTGCCAAGGCTGCCGAGAAGCTGCTGGGCGAACTCGAGGGCGATGAGAAGACCGGCGCGGCCATCGTTGCCAAGGCGCTGAAGGCTCCCATCATGCAGATCGCCGCGAACGCCGGCGTCGAGGGCGCGGTCATCCTCAACAAGGTTGCCGAGTCCGAGAATGCAAACTTCGGCTATGACGCCGCGAACGACACCTACGGCGACATGATCTCCCTCGGCATCGTCGATCCGACCAAGGTCTGCCGCAGCGCGCTGGAGAACGCCGCTTCCGTCGCCTCGATGGTGCTCACCACCGAGAGCCTGGTCGCCGACATTCCCGAGAAGAATCCTCCCATGCCCGCGGCTCCTGACATGGGCGGCATGTACTGATCGAGGCGAAAAAGCCTTGAGAAACGCTCGCTTTTCGGCTTAGGGCTGCCCGTTACTACACCAGCTTACCGCCAAAAGCGTTCCGTATGAAATGAGATCCCCCAGGGAATGAGCAAAACGCTCGTCCCCTGGGGGATTTTTTGTTTACGGCTCCAGATTGCTTTCTTCAAAACAGGGAGAATTAAGGCAACACCGCACAATCCGCCATCGGCGCCTTCCGGAAAAACTGTGCTCCGATTTCGTCACTTTTTTTCGCAATACACATAGTATTCCTTCAAAAAAGTGCCATCATCAGAACCCAGTTTTTCTCGAAATTCGCTCTCGTCGAATTATGCGGTGTTGCCTTAAAGAAATCTGAGATGCTGAGATTCAGCCCCTACAGCAACTCTCACCGTTTTGAGACAGTCCCTTTCGTTTATTCATAATCCAGCTCCATGCGGAAAACGGCGGTCTCGCGCATGCCTTCGATATAGCAGCGTTCGCCATCGCTGCCCCAGGCGAGCTGCATGGTCTGCCCCTCGCGGATCTCGCTCTGGTGTTCGGTGACGATGCGGCGGGGATGCTGCCCCGTGCGGCCAAGGCAGCGCTCGGCAAGATCGTAGTAGCGGGTGTTGTTCATGTGTCCATTGGTGTCGAGCACCTCCGCCGTCACGGTGTAGTCCATGTTCTCGCTTGTTTCAAGCCTTGCCGGGGCGGGCGGGCGGCGCTCCTCAAGCCCGGTGACCAGGCCTTCGAGGACGATGCCGTGCTCCTCCGGGATGACCATTTTTCGCGTCGCGCGGTCTACTACCGTCCAGACGCTGCTCGCCGAGACGATGCAGCGATCGTCTTCATCCAGCAGCCGGTAAAAACGCGGCATCATGCCGTGGCGTGTGCTGCCCGGCCAGGTCTGCAGGCGCAGCGCCTCACCATTTTCCGGCCAGCGTTCCGCGCGCACGAGATAGCGCAGCACCACCCACATGAGCCCCTTGCGCTCCAGATCGTCCCCACTCAGCTTCAGCGGGACGCACTGGGCGTTTGCGATCTCCTGCAGCCACAAAAAGAGCCCGCGCGTGGAAAGCCCCGACGACGGGGCGGAGAGCTGTTGTTCGTATATTTCCATTGTGTCACTTCCTGTACAGTGTATAAAATCCATAGTGTTCCGCCTGAAACCCCGCGTCCTCGAGCGCGCCGGCATCCGCCCAGGGCGAGAGGATATAGACGCAGCCCTCCGCGGGCGTCGTCTCGCCGCCGAAGAAGAAGCGGTCAAAGCTTGCTGCGCGGAGATAAGCCGCCGGATAGTTCTGATACCTTACGGTCTCGCGGAACACAGCCGGTTCCGTTTCGGCATAAAAAAGCACGTCGGGGTAGTACACGTCCCCGGAGAAAACGATCGGGCTGTCATACGTTTCCGCCGCCGCGATCGCCTCCCCCAGTCCCCAGGCGAAGCTGGAACGGAGCCCGGCGCTGTAATCGCTGAAGTAGAAGCGGGCAAACAGGCCGAAGAACACGAGATACGCCGCCATTACAAGTCCCAGCAGCCGAAAGCGGAAACGAGAGCAGAGCCAGACGATCCCCTCCCCCGCGAGAACGATCAGCGGCGGGAAGAGGATGTTGACGCGGTTGACGTTCACCGACACCGTAAGAGCCAGCAACAGCGCCGCGAGAAGCTGCAGGAGCAACAGCGCCATCGGGTCAAAGCCCTGGTTTCGGCGGAAAAACGACCACAGCCCGAGCAGCACGAAAAAGCCCGTCATCGGGTAGAGAAGCCCGAAAGCGCCCGCGCTGTTCCACGGCAGGCCGTCCGACTGCGTCCAGAGGATGCTTAGGAGATTTTTCGCGTTTTCCGGGAGATGCCGCAGGCTCAGCTCGCCCGAGCGCATATACAGCAGCTTCGGCACGGAAAGAAACGGGCTGCGGATCTCCCCGATCCACCCGAAGTTCACCGCCAGAAACAGCAGCAGCGGCAGCGCCAGCAGTATGAGCAGCGCCCCGCCGCCCAGCAGGTGCCGGTCGATGGGCAGCTTTTGCTTTATCGCGCAGTAGAGCAGCATGAAGCCGAGCATCAGCGGCACAAAGGGCCAGATCGTGGCGTAAGCATAGAGCGAGAGCCCGTAAAACAGGCCGGAGAGCCAGAAAAAGCGGCTGTCCTCCAGCGCACGCAGGAAGAAATACAGCCCGAAGAGCAGAAAGCCCGGGGCAAGGTTCGATTCCAGCCCCCAGCGGCTGAGCAGCACATGCCAGGGGCAGATCGCAAGCAGCAGCATGGTCACCAGCGCCTGCTTCTCTCCCCGCATCCGACGAACCGTGCCGTAACAGGCGGGCAGGCTCAAAAGCCCGGTGAGAAGCTGCGGCAGACGGATGACCCAGGTTTTGAGACCGAAGAGCGCCACAAAGGGCAGCATCAGATAGCTCTCCAGCGCGTTCATGCCGCTGCCCCAGGCCGTGAGATAGACGGGGAAGCGATAGCCCGCCGTGTCCATCCCGTCGCGCAGGAGGCAGAAGGCCTCATAGCCCGCGAAGGCCTCATCCTGATTGATCCCCTCCGGCACCGCGCCAAAGCGCCAGAGCCGTACCGCCGTGCCGAGAAGCAACACCGCCCAGAAGCAGAGGCGCTGTCTGGTTTTTTCGCTCATTTGTCCAGCGTCCAGCGCCGCGCGAAGGCGTTGACCGACGTGCGCTTTTCAACGATTCTTTGCAGCATCCCCTCCGGTTCCACGATCGTCTGCCCGTTGAGGCGCGCGATGCCCAGTGCAAAGAGCGCCGGGCAGAGCGGCACCGTGGGGCCGGTGAGGATCGTGAGCGCGTTTTGCGACAGCTCCAGCACGCGCGGCATGGTCTTGTTGACGGAGGCGGAGCCGGTGATCACCACCACGTCGCACTGGGGCAGCACATACTCGCAGGCGGAGTCGGGGTAATCGCCGGGGCGCGGCTCCCGCTCGAGGACGTAATACGCCTTCGCCGGGGCAAGCAGCTCGTCGGTGATGCCGCTGTGGTGGATCAGGTGTCCGACGAAGCCCACGGTCTTATCCCGCAGGTCGATGCCCTCCAGCGCGCCCGCGCTCTCATAGCAGCCGTGTGCTTCGATGTTGGCGGCGCGGTTATAGCAGGCGTTCACCACCGCCATTCCCTCGCTCGCCTCCTCCATGTTCCAGGAGAGCACGGCCTTTGCCGCCTCCCGTGCGGGAAGCCCCAGCAGCGACTCATACAGGCGGGGAAAGCTCTCACCCTCTGTGTGCATGGCGACGCCGGCCTGCCCGTCGGAGAGCACAGCCGCCGTCCAGGAGATGCCGCGCACGATGCGCGAAACCCTGGCCTCCGTTTCGATGCCGGAGAGCAGAATATCATAATAGGCTTTGTAGTCCATGGTCAGTCCTCGGTTTTCAAAAATTTCATGTTAAATCATTATACCAGGAAATCCAAAAACGGTAAAGGGGATGTGAAAAGCTGTCTTCACATCCCCTGAACGTCATTTCTTTTTCTTGTCGTCAGCCGCCTTGAAATCCGGCTCGGTGCCGTTCATAAGCCGCTTGAGGTTGCTGCGGTGCTGGAAGATGGCAAGGCACATGGCGCATACCGCGAGCACCAGCTTCGGCGTGCTCACGCCGAAGGCGATCGATGCGATCGTAACGGCCAACGCCCCGCAGATGGAGCCCAGCGAGACCTTTTTGGACAGCAGCGCGCCCAGCAGGAAAGCGCCCACCACCGCAAGGCCCACGCGCCAGTCGATCCCGAAGGCGATGGCCCCGCCGACGGAGACCCCCTTGCCGCCCTTGAAGCCGTGCAGCACCGGGAAGCAGTGGCCCAGGATACAGCCGAAGCCCGCCAGGGCCAGACCGATATCCCCCGCCAGGGCGTTGCCCGCCAGCATGGCGAGGATGGCCTTGGCCGCGTCCCCCGCCAGC
>CACZXQ010000108.1 GCA_902785115.1 Oscillospiraceae bacterium
CCCTACTGCACTGTGAGCGTCATGGAGCAGCAGATCATGGGCGTTGACAACGTCGTCGATGCCTACACCTATCTGCAGGAGCTCGGCGCCAGCGCCGTTGAGGAGCTGGGTGACGCGATTCTGACCGCGCCGGAAGATCCCTCCACCTTCATCGAGGGCCGCGATCTCTACTACATTTACTACACCTATAACAGCGAAGAGCTCGGCGGCACGGTGATTTGCGCCTACTACGCCGAGAATCTGGAGGACGGCCGCGTCGTCGTCTTCAACTCCAACGCCCTTGAGCCTGACAATGCCACCGTCAGCGGTATCGTGCAGCTCATGGTCGATACCTTCAAGATCGTTTGATCTCTCCAAAGTCTATAAACGACAGCGCCCCGGATTTCCGGGGCGTTGTTGTTTTATACGATCCCCTAATAGAAACCCGACAGTCCTTCCGGCAATATTTGCGCCATGCTTCGTTGAAGCCCTTGACCATATATCTCCATTATGCTCTGCGGGCTTCGCCTCGCCTGACACAATTCTGCCTCGGAAATCATTGCCGACCTTTCTATCAGATATCAGTATAAGGATCGAAGCCCCGAAAATATTATCGGTAGATTTGCATTTCGAGAAATGAAAAAAACTCCGTACAACCGGCACGATTTGCGTACCGTTTGTACGGAGTTTTTTTAATCAATTCTCCTTGACCCGGCGGGATGCCTGTGCTGCCGCCTCAGACCAGCGCTCACGCGGTGGTCTATTTGTGTTGCGCCTTGATACCTTTCATTGCTCTGCATTTTTTCTGGCTCAAGTCCTATAATGACTATATGATGGCGAAAAGTCAAAAGGCTTTTCGCCGCGCGGCTTTGCCGCGCAGCCAAACAGCATAGCTGTTTGGCCATATATTCATTTCTTGGCAGCGAAACCGATCGAATCCTCGATCGATTTCGCCATCCGATGGTCATTATTGGGGACTTGACTTTTTATTTGCAGGCTTTTCGGCTGTATGTTCTATGTTCCAAGCTAATGATTTTACCAGAATCCGCGTGACTTTCAAGCCCCGGCGGCGTATTTTCTGAGCTCCTCCTGCAGCGCGGCGAAGTCACCGTGACGCCAGCGGTCGATGTCCTCGTTTTTGCGGTTTAAAAGGCAGTCCGTGAGCAGGAAGGTCTGCATCCCGAGCGTCCCGGCGATCATATCCTCGTCCACGTCGTTTCCGACCATGAGACAGTCGCGCGCATCCAGCTTGCTGCGCTCCAGCACCTCCCGATAATACGCGAGATTCGGCTTGCAGGTGCTGCTGTTTTCATAAGTGGTGTAGAGCTCGAACTCCTCCGGCGCAAGCCCCGCCCAGCGGATGCGGCTTTCGGTGGCGATGGCGGGAAAGAGCGGATTCGTGGCAAGGATCACGCGGCAGCCCAGATTCTTGACCAGCCGCACGGTCTCCGCCGCCTGGGGATTAAAGCCGCAAAGGCGCTGCGCCTGTTGAAATTCCTTCGCGTAAAACTCCTCAAACACCGGGATATGCGCCCGCGCCGCCTCGCCGTAAATGCCGAGGAAGATGCGCCAGAAGGCTTCCTCATTACGGCAGGAGCCATCGTTTTGCACCATGGCCTTCGTGCCCGCCCAGATGGCTTTCACAAGCTTCTCCGGCTCGTAGCCGTAAGGGATCATCTTGCGGGCAAGCAGGCCGAAATACCCCTCCACAAAGGCGTCCTGATCCATGGGGAGCAGGGTGCCGTCCAAATCAAAAAGTACCGCTTTGAGCATCGCTTAGTCCTTCCTCCGTCCAAATTCCTCCGCCAGCGCCCGGAAGGCCGCTTCCGAGCGTCGGATCGTCTCCTCCGGCACGCAGTAGGCCAGGCGCAGATAGCCCGGCAGCCCGAAATCGTCACTCGGCACCAGCAGCAGCTCATACCGCTTTGCAGCCTCACTGAAGGCTTTGGCGTCGGGAAGGGGCGATTTCACAAAGAGGTAGAAGGCCCCCTGCGGGCGCACGCAGTCAAAGCCCAGCTCTGTCAGCATCCCGTACAGCAGGGCGCGGTTTTTCCGGTACCGCGTGATGTCCGCCGTCATCCCCACGCAGGGGACGATGGCGTGCTGCATCAGACTCGGCGCCGCGCAGTAGCCGAGAGATACCGCGGCGTCCAGCAGCGCACGCTGCACCGCCTCGCGGTCTGTCAACTGCGGATGCACGGTGAGATAGCCGATGCGCTCCCCCGGCAGGGACAGGGATTTGCTGAAGGAGTAGCAGAGGATCGTGTTCTCATACGCCGCCATCGGCGCGGGGATCGCCTTGCGATCATAGCAGAGCTCCCGGTAGGGCTCGTCCGACAGGAGATAGATCGGTCTCCCGTAACGCTCCCCCGCTTTGCGCAGGGCGTTTGCGATCCCGGTGAGGCTCTTTTTCGAGAGGATTGCCCCGCTGGGGTTATTGGGGGTGTTGACCAGCACAAGGCGCGTTTTCTCGCTGATGGCGGCGCGCAGCGCCTTGAGATCGGGCTGCATATCGGCAAGCGGCGGCACCTCCACCACCGTGCCGCCCGCGCCCTCGATGAAGACCCGGTACTCGGTGAAGTAAGGCGCGAGCACGATGGCCTCGTCCCCGGGCTTTAAGAGCGCGTTTGCGCACACGGCAAGCCCGCCCGCCGCGCCGGTCACGATCTGCACGAGCTCCGCTGTGAGATCGAGGCCGTATCGCCCGCTCAGGTTTTCCGCCACGGCTTCCCGCAGGGCGGAAAGCCCCGCCGGCGGCGTCTTCTCATGCACGTCCGGGCGCTTCATCGCCTCGCGCATGGCTTCCCACACTGGCTTCGGCACCGGGGCGCTGGGGCTGCCGAGGCTGAAATCAAAGACCCTGTCCGCGCCGATCTCGGCCTTGCGGGCGTTGCCGTAGGCCGTGAGCTCCCGCATACAGTTCTTTTGCCGTCCCCAGCGGATGTATTTCTCCTGCATAGCACAACACACTCCACTTTTTTGCATCATTATACACCGTGCCTGACGCCTGCGCAACGCAAAATTTATCATAGCATTCACGCTGCGGATGTGGTACAATACGGAAAAAGGAAAAGGCAGGTGTATCTGTTTGACTTTATATTTGGAAGGCAGGATCGACTCCGCCAACGCTTCCGAAGTGGAAGCGTCGCTGCTGCGGCAGATCGGGGGAGAGAAACCCGAAACGCTGATGCTTGACGCCGAGGCGCTTGAGTACATCTCCAGCGCCGGGCTGCGGGTGATTCTGCGGCTCAAGAAAGCGCATCCCTCGCTGTCGCTGGTGAACGTCAGCTCCGCGGTATACGAGATTTTCGATATGACCGGCTTTACCGAGATGATGCCGGTGAAAAAGGCCTACCGCGCTGTGAGCGTGGAGGGCTGCGAGGTGATCGGTGAGGGCTTTAACGGCAAGGTCTATCGCATCGACCAGGACAACGTGGTCAAGGTCTACAAGCGCGCCGACGCGCTGGAGGCCATCCAGCACGAGCGGGAGGTGGCGCGCCTTGCCCTGGTGCTGGGGGTGCCGACAGCCATCTCCTATGATGTGGTGCGGGTGGGCGATCACTACGGCTCCGTGTTTGAACTGTTAAACGCCCGCTCCTTTGCCAAGATCCTCGCCAAAGAGCCGGAGAAGCTCGACTGGTGCGTGCGGGAGAACATGGCGCTGTTAAAGAAGGTTCACAGCATCCGCGTTCCCGAGGGGAAGCTGCCCTCCGGGCGTGAAACGCTGCTGGACGCGGCAAGGCAGATCCGGGGCGTGCTGCCGGAAGCGCTTGGCGAGAAGCTGATACGCCTGATCGAAGCCGTCCCGGAGAGCGATCACATGCTCCATGGGGACTTTCACTCCAAGAACATCGAGCTTTCCGGCGATGAAGTCCTGCTCATCGACATGGACACGCTCTGCGTGGGCGATCCCATCTTTGAGCTGGGGCAGATGTACAACTCCTACGTCGGCTTTTCCGAGCTGGACATCGACCAGTTTCGCCGCTTCCAGGGATACGAGCCCAAGATTGGCAGAGCCTTCTGGAAGCAGAGCCTGCAGCAATATCTCGGCCTCGACGACGATGAGCTGCTTCGCGCCGCCGAGGAGAAGATCCGCGTGATCGCCTACACCCTTCTCATCAGTTGGGCGCCTTCGCCGGAGGAGGCAAGCGAGAAGGATCGCGCAGAGCTCGCCCTCTGGACGCGGGAGCTTATCGAGCTTCTCGAACGGGTGGACTCGCTGTCGCTCGCGGAGTACCTGCAGTAAAAGTGCATTGCAAGCCGGGGGTGAAAAACTTCGTTTTTTTCACATCCCCGGTTTCCTTAATAAAACTTAACTTTTCTTTTTGTGTCTGTTGTTGTATAATGTACGCATCGTAAGCAAAGGAGTATTCCCATGAAAAAGAACGAGCAAACCGTAACCGGGCGGCATGAGGCGCCCGAGCCTTCGGAAGTGCAGCTGCGCCCTGCCAAGAAAAAGAAGAAAAACGCCGCCACCGCGCTTTTGCTGGTGCTGGTCGTGGTGTTCGGCGTCGTCTTCGGCTACAGTGCCTACCGTCTGTACAGCATCATGAGCGAGTACCACGAGTCCCGCGAGCGGTACAGCTCCGTGGCCGATTCCGCCATCAGCACGCCCGCGCCGACCACCGCGCCCTTTGCCGTGAACCCCGGCGAGGAGTTTGCCGCCGCGCCGGTGACGGAGGTCTCCCCCATCAGTGTGGATTTTGACACGCTGCTGGCGCAGTGCCCGGATATCATCGGCTGGATCTACTGCGAAGACACGAAGATCAACTACCCGATGGTGCGCGGCAACGACAACGATTACTACCTCCATCGCTTCATCGACGGCAGCTACAACGGCGGCGGCACGCTGTTTATGGACTTCAAATGCAGCCGTGACTTTTCAGACACCAACTCCATCATCTACGGTCACCACATGAACGACGGCTCCATGTTCGCAAGCCTCAAGAAGTACCGCACCGATCCGGAGTATTACAGCAAGCACCCCACCCTTTACATCAACACCCCCACGCAGAACTACCGTATGGACGTATTTGCCGGTTTCGTCTGCGACGCGGATTCCGACACCTACACCATCGGCTTCGGCAGCGACGCGAGCTTTCAGAGCTGGCTTGCGCGCATGGTCTCCCAGTCCGACTTTACGACGGACGTCTCCGTCGGCCCCGAGGATCACATTGTCACGCTCTCCACCTGCTCCTACGAGTGGTACGACGCGCGCTACGTGGTGCTTGGCAAGCTGGTGCCGATCGGATAAAAGCTGGCAAATCCTGGTCAAGGCGACTTAAGAAATCTTATGTTGTTTTCCTGCGCAAAGCGAACTATAATGGCACTGTAAGAAATCGAAGCGTTTTGTTTCGACAGAATCCATTGATTTTTGAGGTGAATGGAAATGAAAAAGAATTGGAAAAGTGCGCTGAGTCTTCTCTTCGTTCTGATCTTCATGCTTCAGATCGCTGGCATGACCGCAAGCGCGGATAACACCGGCGCAAGCGCGCCGCTCTCTATCGCGGTTTACATCCCCGTTGTGGACGAGAACAATGCGGAGAGCTTTCAGCCGCTCGACGGCGAGACCGTCAAGCTGCCCGAAGGCCTGAACCTGGAGCTGCAGCTCGGGGACAACGTGATCGGCACGGACGCCGCGCTCTCCCTGCAGAGCCTGATGGACAACGATCTCAAGATCACCCCGCCCGAAGGCTACTACATCTCCGAACTGTACATCGGGCCGGGTCCCTGCGACCCCATGGCGCAGATCTCCCTTGAAGGTGAAGCGGCCGCAAACGGCGCCGGCGTCACGCTCAAGAAGGAGAAGTTCGTTGACGATTCCGGTTATTTCGACGCCGCCCGTCTCTCGAGCACCGGCGACAGCTACCTGCTCTTCATCACGCTCG
>CACZXQ010000109.1 GCA_902785115.1 Oscillospiraceae bacterium
TATATCACGATTCACTGCGCGGGCGGTTGATAACCGCCCCTACGGAATAAACCCTCCTGTTTTGCCTGTAGGGGCTGACGCTCTCAGAAGCCCGAAGCCAAGATCAGCGCCCGGCGAGCCGCGGCTTCATGCGTGGTACGATCCATGTCAGAAGTGACATTCAGCGGCGGCGGTATGCGGGGGTCAGCAGCAACGCGATCCTGCAATAGCGGCGACCCCGGTTCCGCCCTTAGACTCCCCGCTTCTGTGAGGGGTCAAGGGGACACTTTTGCTCTGAGCAGCTTACCTTTCGCGAACAGGTCGGAGAAAAAGGGATACCTTTCCACTATTGTCCCCAAGAAGGCAATCGGGAAAACACAAATTTTTCGTTACCATTGTGTTGTTGCTTTCATTTTTTCCCAATGTTATACTACATAAGTTAAAATGGCAAAGGAATGGGCTAAAGTTTATGGCGAAAACAACAGCACAGTACGGCAACGACAGCATTTCCCAGCTCAAGGGCGCCGACCGCGTCCGCAAGCGTCCGGGCGTGATCTTCGGCTCGGACGGGCTGGACGGCTGCGAGCACGCTGTATTTGAAATTCTCTCCAACTCCATCGACGAAGCGCGCGAGGGGCACGGCGACATCATTACCCTCAGCTATTATGAGGACAAGTCCATCGAGGTGGAGGACTTCGGACGCGGCTGCCCGCTCGACTGGAACCCGAACGAGAAGCGCTATAACTGGGAGCTGGTGTTCTGCGAGTTGTACGCGGGCGGTAAATATCAGAACGCCGACGGCGGCGACTATGAATATTCCCTGGGCTTGAACGGCCTCGGCTCCTGCGCGACGCAGTACGCCTCCGAGTACATGGACGTGACGGTCTGGCGCGACAATCAGAAATACTCTCTGCACTTCAAAAAGGGCAAGCCTGTCGGGAAAAAGGGGCAGGAACTGCTCATCGAGCCGGCCGACCGCAAAAAGACCGGCACCACCATCCGCTGGCGGCCGGACATTGAGGTCTTTACCGACATCGACATTCCCACCGAATACTTTGACGATGTGCTGCACCGCCAGGCGGTGGTGAACGCGGGCGTCACCTTCCGCCTGCGCATCCAGAAGGGCAAGAGCTTCGAGACCCGGGACTACTGCTACCAAAACGGCATCATGGACTATGTGCAGGAGCTTGCCGGAGAAGGCCCACTCACCGCGCCCTACTTCGTCTCCACCGAACGCAAGGGACGCGACCGCGAGGATAAGCCCGAATACAAGGTGAAGATTTCCGCCGCCTTCTGCTTCTCCAACAAGGTCAACATCCTTGAATACTACCACAACTCCTCCTGGCTCGAAAATGGCGGCGCGCCGGACAAGGCGGTCAAAAGCGCCTTCCTCTCCGCGATCGACGCCTACTTGAAGCAGCAGAACAAGTACCAGAAAAACGAGAGCTCTGTCAAGTTCCAGGACGTGCAGGACTGCCTTGTGCTGGTCACGAACTGCTTCTCCACCCAGACCTCCTACGAAAACCAGACCAAGAAGGCCATCAACAACCGCTTCATCCAGCAGGCAATGACCGAATTTTTCAAGAGCCAGCTTGAGGTCTATTTCATCGAAAACAAGCCCGAGGCCGACCGCATCGCTGAGCAGGTGCTCATCAACAAGCGCAGCCGCGAGACCGCCGAAAAAGCCCGCCAGGGCATGAAAAAGAAGCTCTCCGGCTCCATCGACATCGCAAACCGCGTGCAGAAGTTTGTCGACTGCCGCAGCCGCGATCCCGAGAAGCGGGAAATCTATATCGTGGAGGGCGACTCGGCTCTCGGCGCCTGTAAGCTCTCAAGAGACGCGGAGTTTCAGGGGATTATGCCCGTGCGCGGCAAGATCTTAAACTGCCTCAAGGCAGATTATGTGCGCATCTTCAAGAGCGACGTTATCACCGATCTGATGAAGGTGCTCGGCTGCGGCGTCGAGGTCAAGGACAAGCACACCAAGGAGCTGTCGAGCTTCGACCTGAATAACCTGCGCTGGAACAAGGTCATCATCTGTACCGACGCGGACGTGGACGGCTTCCACATCCGCACGCTGATCCTCACGATGCTCTACCGTCTCGTGCCGACGCTGATCCGCGAGGGCTACGTCTTTATCGCGGAGTCGCCCCTGTACGAGATCGAGAGCAAGGGCAAGACCTGGTTTGCCTACTCCGACCGGGAGAAGGCCGAGATCGTCGAGTCCCTCAAGGGCGCGAAGGCCACGATCAACCGCAGCAAGGGTCTCGGCGAAAACGACCCGGACATGATGTGGATGACCACCATGAACCCGGAGACCCGCCGCCTCATCAAGGTCATGCCCGAGGACGCCGAGCGCATGGCGCAGGTCTTCGACCTGCTGCTGGGGGACGATCTGGAGGGACGCAAGAACCATATCGCCGCGTTCGGCGCGCAGTATCTGGATCTCGCGGATATTTCGTAATAGGGGCTTTTTATGGCAAAGAAGAAGGAAACGGAAAAGAAAAAATTCGATAACCCCAACGTTATGGGGCTGCGGGCAGAAGTGATGGAGCAGCCCATCACCGAGACGCTGGAGACGAACTTCATGCCCTACGCCATGTCGGTCATCGTCTCGCGCGCGATCCCGGAGATCGACGGCTTCAAGCCCTCCCACCGCAAGCTCCTCTACACCATGTTCAAAATGGGGCTTCTCGGCGGCAGCCGCACCAAGAGCGCCAACATCGTCGGGCAGACGATGAAGCTAAACCCCCACGGCGACGCCGCCATCTATGAGACCATGGTGCGCCTCTCCGCGGGCTATCAGGCGCTGCTGACGCCCTTTGTGGACTCCAAGGGCAACTTTGGCAAGGTCTATTCCCGCGACATGTCCTATGCCGCCTCGCGCTATACCGAGGCGCGGCTCGCCACCATCTGCGGGGAGCTGTTCCGGGACATCGACCACGACACCGTGGATTTCGTGGATAACTACGACGGAAGCATGAAGGAGCCGACCCTGCTGCCCACGGCCTTCCCGAACGTTCTGGTTTCCGCCAACTCCGGCATCGCCGCCGGTATGGCCAGCCAGATCTGCGGCTTCAACCTCGGTGAGGTGTGCGAGACGACCATCGCGTACCTCAAAGACCCGGCGTGCGACCTGCACGCGACCCTGCCCGCCCCCGATTTTCCCACCGGCGGGGAGATCATCTATGACCGCCGGGAGATGGAGAGCATCTATCAGAGCGGACGCGGCAGCTTCAAGGTGCGCGCCCGCTGGCGCTATCTCGACAAGGAAAACATCATCGAAATTTTTGAGATCCCCTATACCACCACCTCCGAGGCCGTCATCGACAAGGTGGCGGAGCTCATCAAAACCGGCAAGGTGCGCGAGATCAACGATATGCGCGATGAAACCGACCTCGGCGGCCTGCGCCTTGCGATCGACTTGAAGCGCGGCGTCGATCCCGACAAGCTCATGCAGAAGCTCTTCAAGCTCACCACGCTCCAGGACGCCTTCCCCTGCAACTTCAACATCCTGGTCGGCGGCAACCCGCGCGTCATGGGTGTCCGGGAAATCCTCGAGGAGTGGACGGCCTGGCGCATGGACTGCGTACGCAGGCGGGTTTTCTTTGAGCTGCAGAAGAAGCAGGACAAGCTGCACCTGCTGCAGGGCCTGGAAAAGATCCTGCTGGACATTGACAAGGCCATCGAGATCATCCGCAATACAGAGCTGGAGAGCGAGGTCGTGCCCAATCTGATGATGGGCTTCGGCATCGACCGGATCCAGGCCGAGTATGTGGCGGAGATCCGGCTCAGAAACATCAACCGAGAATACATCTTAAAGCGCACCGCCGAGACCGAGGCGCTCGAGAAGGACATTGCCGAGCTCGAAGCCACGCTCCACAACCGCAGACGCATCAAGAGCATCATCGTTGACGAGCTCAAACAGGTGCAGAAGAAGTTCTCCGCTCCGCGAAAGACCGGCATCGTCTACGCTGACGAGATCGAGGCGTTTGACGAGACGGAGAGCGTGCCCGATTACCCGGTGACGGTGTTCCTCTCCCGCGGCGGCTACCTCAAGAAGATCACCGCCCAGTCCCTGCGTATGAGCGGGGAGCAAAAGTACAAGGAGGGCGATGGGCTGCTCATAAGCTTTGAGGCCATGAATCGCTCGGAGCTGCTGGTCTTTACGGATAAGCAGCAGGTCTACAAGACGCGCCTGAGCGAGTTTGAGGACGGCAAAGCCTCCGCGCTCGGTGTGTATCTGCCCACAAAGCTCCAGATGGACGAGGGGGAGAACGTCTTCACCGTGCTCGATCCCGGCGATTACCGTAAGCACCTGCTGTTCGTGTTTGAAAACGGCAAGGCCGCGCGCGTGGAGCTTTCGGCCTACGAGACCAAGACCAACCGCAAAAAGCTCATCGGCGCATACTCCGACAAGAGCCCGCTCAAGGCGCTGCTGCTGCTCGACGGGGAGCAGGATGTGGTCTGTGTTTCGAGCGATGAGCGCTGCCTGCTCTTCCACACGAGCCTCCTGCAGGCCAAAACCAGCCGCAGTACCCAGGGCGTCGCCGTCATGGCGCTCAAAGCGCGCAAGACGCTCACCGGCGCCGCGTTGCTTGCTGACAGCACGATCCAGAACCAGAGCCGCTACCGCGTAAGAAGTCTGCCCGCCGCCGGCGCGCTCTTAAAGCCGGAGGATAAGGGCGAGGAACAGATGTCACTCAATATGTGATCCGTTATTGATGGGTTTATTCCGTAGGGGCGGCTATTAGCCGCCCGGCAGTATAACGGAACATTTTTGCAGAGAAAACGCGGAGAATCCGAAGTATATTACGATTTTTCGTGCTTTTTACCTATATATCACGATTCACTGCGCGGGCGGTTGATAACCGCCCCTACGGAATAAACCCTCCTGTTTTGCCTGTAGGGGCTGACGCTCTCAGAAGCCCG
>CACZXQ010000110.1 GCA_902785115.1 Oscillospiraceae bacterium
GTCGGCGGCGACTTCTACGACTTCTTCCTCATAGATCAGGACCACCTCGGCCTCGTCATGGCGGACGTATCCGGCAAGGGCGTTCCCGCGGCGCTGTTCATGGTCATTGCCAAGACGCTCATCAAAAACCGCGCCCAGATGGGCGGCACCCCCTCCGAGATCCTGCGCTTTGCCAACGATCAGCTTTGCGAGGGCAACGAGGCGGAGCTTTTCGTGACGGTCTGGTTTGCCATCATTGACCTCAGAACCGGCAAAGGCCTTGCCGCGAACGCGGGTCATGAACACCCGGCGATCCGCCGTGCCGACGGCTCCTATGAGCTGGTGATCTACCGTCATTCTCCCGCTGTCGCCACGATGGAGGGGATGCGCTTCAGAGAACACAGCTTTGAACTCAATCCGGGTGATGCGCTCTTTGTCTACACGGACGGTGTGGCCGAGGCCACAGACGCGAACAATGAGCTTTATGGCACCGAACGCATGCTTGATGCGCTCAACAGCGATCCCTCTGCGAGCCCTGAGAAAACGCTTGAGAACGTCAAGGCTTCCGTCGACGCCTTTGTCGGCAGCGCACCGCAGTTTGACGACATCACGATGCTCTGCCTGCACTACTACGGCCCCGAAGGGCAGAAATAATATTTTTCAGTTTTCAGACAAAATAAGCAGTCTTCTGAAAACTGAAAAGGAGCTGTCTCAAAAACTGATGTTTTGAGACAGCTCCTTTTTAAATAGCATGAATCCGGTCTCTGCCATGAGCACCGAGACAAAAATCAGCGCGAAACCGAGAAGGAGCCTTCCGGTGACTTGCTCGTGATAGAAGAGCACGGAGGTCAGCGTGCCGAATACGGATTCGAGTGTCATGATGACGGCGGCGGTGGAGGAGGGCGTGTATTTCATGCCCCAGGCCTCCAGAAAGAAGCACAGCCCCGTGCAGACAAGCCCCATGTACGCGATGCTGAACCAGGCGTCAGGCGGGACGGCTGTGGGTACCGGCTCGAAGGGGAGCGCGCCTGCCCAGCACACAAGTGCCGCCACGGTAAACTGTAGCACCGAGAGGCTCAGCGCGTCGCTGCCTTCTCCGCCGTATTCCTCGACGACGATGATTTGCAGCGCGTAGAACAGCCCGCAGGAGAGTGTCAGCGCGTCGCCCTTGTTGAAGCCGCCCTCGCCGCCGCTCAGGGAAACGAAGCCGATCCCCGCAAGACAGAGCAGCGCGCCGAGGACATGCTGCAATTTTGGCTTCCTGCGATAAATGCCCCAGGCGAGAAAAGGCACCATGACACAGTATACCGCGGTCAGGAAGGCATTTTTGCCCGGTGTGGTATAGCGCAGACCGTAGGTTTGCAGGATGTAGGCCGCCGCAAGGCAGAGCCCCATCAAAACGCCGCCCCGCTTTTGCCGCCCGGACAGGTGAAAAAGCCGCTTCCCGGCAAAAAGCCCCAGCATCAGTGCTGCCATGGTAAAGCGAATCGCGAGGACCCAGAGCGGCCCCACGCTCTCAAGCGTGTTTTTGAGGATCACAAAAGAGGTGCCCCAGAGCAGCGCGGTCGTAAAGAGCGCGGCTCTCCCGGCGATGGAATGGGATCGTGTTTTCATGCTTTCGTCATATGGAGCGCGGCGGCACGCAGCATCAGCTTCTTGGCGCCGCCCTGGTCGAACTGGATCTCGATCAGATAGTCCCCGCCCATGGGGGTCATTTTGGTGAGCGTTCCGGCGCCGAAGGCCTTGTGCTGCACCCGGTCGCCCACTGCAAAGGCGGGAGCCTGCGCCGCGCTCTTGGGCGCGCTGGGCGCCGCGACGGCGTGAGGCTTCGGCTCGGGCGCGCGTTTGCGGCGGTAAGGGTTTTCCTGCCGCTGTTCCCGGTAAGCGTAGCCCTTGGGTGCGTTCTTCTTGATATGCTCTTCCGGGATTTCGTCCACAAAGCGGGAGACGCGGTTCGCGGTCGTGCGGCCGAAGAGCATACGCTGCCGGGCGCAGCTCAGGTAGAGCTGACGCTTGGCGCGCGTGATCGCCACATAGCAGAGCCGCCGCTCCTCCTCCATCTCGTCCGGCTCGCCGATGGCGCGCATACCGGGGAAGATGCCCTCCTCCGCGCCGATGAGGAACACCGTGGGAAATTCGAGACCCTTGGCGCTGTGCATGGTCATCATCACCACGCTGTCGGATTCCTTATCGTAGTTATCGAGGTCGGTGTAGAGCGCGACGTTGGCAAGATAGCCCTCCAGCGTCAGATCGCCGGATTCCTTCATGTACGAGAGCATGGAACTTTTGAGTTCCTTGATGTTCTCGGCGCGGGTCTGATCCTTTTCGTCCGTGGAGCTCTCCAGCGACAGGAGATAGCCGGTCTTTTCCAGCAGCTCGTCATAGACGGAATCGGGAGGATTGACTTCGGCAAAAGCGCGAAGCTCCTCAATCATCTGCGCAAACTGCCGCAGCTTGACGGCGGGGCGCGTCAGCTCGGCATAGCGGTCGGCCTGGCGCAGAATATCAAACATGCTGCAATGCTGCTCCGCCGCGAGCTGCCGCACCAGCTCGATGCTGCGCTCACCGATGCCGCGCAGCGGGCTGTTGATGATGCGCGCAAGGCGCAGATCGTCCGCCGGGGTGCAGATGACGTTTAAGTAAGAGAGCATGTCCTTGATCTCCGCGTGGTCAAAGAAACGCATGCCGCCGACAACGCGGTAGGGGATGCCGTTGCGCTTGAAGGCAAATTCGAGCTGGCTGGCCTGGGCGTTCATGCGATAGAGCACCGCGTGATCCCGCCAATTGGCGCCCGCGCTGAAATCCGCGAGAATCTTCGAGGCCACAAACTGCGCCTCCTCATGCTCGTTCTCGGCGCAGTAGAGCTCGATGGGGACGCCTTCCCCGGCGTTTGTCCAAAGCTCCTTGCCCTTGCGGGAAAAGTTGTGGCGGATGACGGCGTTGGCAGCGTCGAGAATATGGCCGGTGCTGCGATAGTTCTGCTCCAGCCGGATCGTACGGCACTGGGGGTACTGGCTCTCGAAGGAGAGGATGTTCTCAATGGTCGCGCCGCGGAACTTGTAGATGCTCTGATCGTCGTCACCGACGACGCAGATGTTGCCGGAAGCGCCCGCGAGGGTGGAGGCCAGCAGATATTGCAGGTGGTTTGTGTCCTGATACTCGTCGATGAGCACATACTGAAAGCGCCGCTGCCAGTAACTGCGGCACTCCTCGTCCTCCAGCAGAAGCTTGACCGTAAAGGCGATCAGATCGTCAAAATCCATCGCGTTTGCGGCAAACAGACGGCGCATGTATTCTTCGTAGACCTGGCCGATTTTGTTCTTTCGCGCGTCGCTGCTCATTTTGGCCTGCGCCTGATATGCCTTCGGACTGAGCTGGGCGTCCTTGGCGCGGCTGATCTCCGCGAGCACCGCACGTGGAGGATAGCTCTTCTCGTCCAGATCCATGTCCTTCAGGATGCGCTTTATCAGGCTCTGGCAGTCGGCGGTGTCGTAGATGGAAAAGTTGTTTGTGAAGCCCAGCCGCTCCGCGTCACGGCGCAGGATGCGCACACAGGCGGAGTGGAAGGTACAGGCCCAGATGTCGTTTGCCGCCTCCCCAAGCATCCGCTCCAGGCGATCCTTCAATTCGCCGGCGGCTTTGTTGGTGAAGGTGATGGCTAAAATGCGCCAGGGGGCTACGGGATCGAGCGCGGCGAGCTGCTGCGCCTCCTGCCCGCCCGCTTCCAGAATGCGAAGCTGCGCCTCGTCCGCGTTTGCGGGCACTTCCTCGGAATCCCCGGCTCTGCCGTATTTTAAGAGGTTTGCGATGCGGTTGATGAGCACGGTGGTCTTGCCGCTGCCTGCGCCTGCGAGGATCAGCAGGGGGCCTTCGGTGGCCATGACGGCCTCGATCTGCCGATCGTTGAGATCGGCAAAGTCTGCGCGCACGACGGCCCTGCGTGCGGCGACATAGCGTTTTTCAAAATCGTTCATCATGTGGGGGATTGTATCACATTTTTTTGATCGGTACAAGCCTTAAGAAATGTTAAGCTGCGCCTGTCTTGCCATTTGTTCGGACTTCGTGTATAATAATTTTTATTCTGAAGAAGGGGATGGAAAAGAATGGACGAACAAATCCTTCAGCTAAAAAACTGGGTGGCGGAATGTAACAACATCGTGTTCTTCGGCGGCGCGGGCGTCAGCACCGAGAGCGGCATCCCCGACTTTCGGAGTGTGGACGGCCTGTACAACCAGAAGTGGCGCTATCCGCCGGAGACGATCCTGAGCCACAGCTTTTTTGAAGCAAACCCCGAGGAGTATTACCGCTTCCACCGCGAGAAGCTGGTGATCGAGGGTGTCAAGCCCAACCGCGCCCATCTCCGGCTGGCGGAACTCGAAAAAGAGGGGAAGCTGCGCGCCGTCGTGACGCAGAACATCGACGGGCTGCACCAGGCCGCCGGGAGCGAGAACGTGCTGGAGCTGCATGGGAGCATCCTGCGCGCCTACTGTTCCCGCTGCCGCCGCGCCTATAGCGCGGAGCGGATGAACAAGGGTAGCGGTGTTCCGCGCTGCTCCTGCGGCGGCGTGATCCGCCCGGACATCGTCTTGTATGAAGAGCCGCTGGATCAGGACATCCTGCGCGCCGCGATCGACTATATCCGCAAGGCGGAAATGCTCATCATCGGCGGCACGTCCCTGAACGTCTATCCCGCCGCGGGGCTTATCAACTACTATCGCGGCAACAAACTCGTGCTGGTAAACCGGGGCAAAACGCCTTATGACCACTACGCCGATCTGGTGATCCATCAGAACATCGGCGAGGTATTCAGCAATATTTAAGGAGAGAACATGGCAAAAGG
>CACZXQ010000111.1 GCA_902785115.1 Oscillospiraceae bacterium
AACACGCTTTGACGGCGAATCCGGCGCGATGGCGCAGGACATGACGTGCAGGCTTGTTCCGGTCGTGCCGGAGGCCGATGCAAAGGGCCGCCTGTGTGTGAAGGTCACGATGCGGGAAGAGGGCGGCGTATTCACCGTCACGGAGCCGATGCTCCCGCAGGAGCGCCTGCTGGTGCTGGGCGGCGGACATATTGCGCTGCATGTGGCGGAATTTGCGGCCAAGTGCGGCTTTCATGTCATCGTCGCGGACGACCGGCCCGACTTTGCAAACCGCGAGCGTTTCCCGCTGGCGGATGAGGTGATCTGCGACAGCTTTGAAAACGCGATCCGGAAGGTTAAGCTCACGCCCTACGACTATGTGGTCATCATCACCCGCGGCCACCGCCACGACGCCGACTGCCTGCGCGTGCTGCTGCCGGGCGTGCGGCCCGCGTATACGGGGCTGATCGGCTCCCGGCGGCGCGTGAAGGGCCTGATGGAGATGCTCGCGGAGGAAGGGTATTCCACCGAACGTATGCAGGAGATCTGCACGCCCATCGGTCTGAGCATCGGTGCGGTCACGCCGCAGGAGATCGCGGTGTCCATCCTCGCGGAGCTCATCGCCTACAAGCGCCTGCCGGAACACGCCGACGGCGTGCGCTGCTGCTGCGATTCCGACATGGAACTTTCCACGCTCCGATACCTTGCGGAAAACCACGATCCGAAGGCCATCGTGACCGTGATCGAGACCAAGGGCTCGACCCCGCGCGAGGCCGGAGCCAAGATGGCGGTGAGCCCGCTCGGGCAGGTCACCGGCTCCATCGGAGGCGGCTGCAGCGAGGGCGCGGTCATCCGCGACGCGGTGCGCATCATCGGCACGGGGCGCTATATGACTGTGGACATCGACCTCACCGGCGATGTGGCGGAGTCCGACGGCATGGTCTGCGGCGGCACGATGAAAGTGCTCATTGAGGACGGAACAGAATAAAAATGGCGGGACGCATTGTCCCGCCATTTTGCTGACCTATCTTATTCGTCCACGCCGATCATGACCGAGGTCGCCTTGATGACGGCGTAGGCCTCCTTGCCGACGGCGAGCTCCAGCTCGCGGATGGCGGACATGGAGATGGTGGAGCTGATGACGTTTCCGCCGCCGATGTCCAGCTTCACGATGCCGTTGACAGCGCCTTCATTGATCTCAACGATTTTGCCTTTAAGCTGATTTCTTGCACTGAGTTTCATGATAATCTCCTTATCATTCGTACAGAAGTAAAATATTGGCCCCCGCGATCCCCAGCTCTTCCGGGAAAGCCGCGGGCCGTTTGTCTTTGGGCAGCCGCCACCAGACGGGCGGGCTGTCCTTTTTTTGATTCTGATAGCGGAACTGGAGGATGAGCTCGAAGGGCTCCTCCATCTCTTCCGCGAAGCTGACGGGAAAACGGTTCTGCTGTGCGTTGGGGCTGAAATAATGCGCCCGGAGGCCGACGGCGCAAAGGCCCTCTTTGACCTCCTGCTTTGTCTCCATCCGCACACCCCAGTCCGGGATTTCCACCGTGTGGGCGTCCACGCGCTTTGCGCTCACCACGTTCTTGCACCCGGTCAGGATCGCAGCGCGGACGCTGCCGGGGTCGGCAAAGAGCGCCTTGGTGGGCTTGACGGTCAAAAGCTTTCCCCCGTCCATGACAGCGATGGCGGCACTCATGTTGTAGGCCTCGGTGCGGTCATGCGTCACCATCAGCACTTCGCGCCCGAAGCGGTGGAGCAGGTCTCTGAGTTCAATTTTCAGCGCGTCGCGCAGATGCCCGTCGAGGGCAGAGAAAGGCTCGTCCAGCAGCAAAAGCTGCGGGTCGCTGACCAGGATGCGCGCCAGGGCGACACGCTGCTGCTGCCCGCCGGAGAGCTGGTGCGGCTTATGGTTTTCCAGCCCCTCAAGCTGCATGAGCGCGATCATTTCATCTGCCCGGTGTTCTTTCGCCGCACGGTTTTTCTCCCGGCACAGGCCGCAGAGGATGTTCTGCCGCACGCTCATGTTGGGGAATAAGGCGTAGTTCTGGAACAGATAGCCCACGCGCCGCTGCTGAGGCGGAAGATCGATGTGCTTTTCCGAGTCGAACAGCACGCGCCCGTCCAGTTCGATGCGGCCTTTGTCGGGCTTTTCGATGCCCGCGATGCACTTGAGCGTCATGCTCTTGCCGCAGCCGGAGGCGCCCAGCAGGCAGGTCACGCCGTTTTCCGCCGTGAAGCGCACGTCAAGGCGGAACGCCCCCAACTGCTTTTGAATATCCACAAAAAGGCTCATCTCGCCACCGCCTTTTTCTGTCGGGTCTCCAGCATGTTCACCGTCAGCAGCACCACCGTGGAGATGGCGAGGTTCACCATCACCCAGAAGAAGGCGCCGCGCTCGTCGTTGGTGCGCCAGAGCTGGTAGACCGTGGTGGAGATGGTTGCGGTGCGCCCGGGCGTATAGCCGATGAGCATGCTGGTGGCGCCGTACTCCCCCAGTGCCCGCGCGAAAGCCAGCACCGTTCCCGCGAGGATGCCCTGACGGCAGGCAGGCATGCGGATGCGCCAGAAGATATAGGTATCGGAAAGGCCCAGGGTCTGCCCGGACCAGGCGAGGTTTTCATCGAAGCTCTCAAACGCGCCGCGGGCCGTGCGATACATGAGCGGAAAGGCCACCACCGCCGCCGCGAGGACGCCGCCGTACCAGGTCATGACGAACTTGACGCCGTGCTGCAGCAAAAACGCGCCGACGGGACGCTTCACGCCGAAAACGAGCAGCAGGAAGTAGCCGCACACCGTAGGCGGCAGCACCATCGGCAGCGTGAGGATCACATCCAGCACGCCCTTCACCGCGCGGGGAAGCCGAGCTGCATAGTACGCGAAGAAGATGCCGGTGAAAAAGACCAGCACGCAGCTGATGGCGGCAATGCGCAGGGAATTGAATAAGGGATACCAGTCGATCATTTGATTTGCTCCGTTCAGCACAGGTGCTCCCGCCGGCCCTCTTCATACTCCTTCCAGAGCGGGGACATGCCGCGCAGGGACTCTACCGTGCGGGGGACAGTTTCAAGGATATAGTCGATTTCGGCATCGGTGTTGTACTCCCCGATGGAAAGCCGCAGGGAGCCGCGCGCGAGCTCATAGGGGATGCCGAGGCTCAAGAGCACATGGCTCGGGTCCAGTGAGCCGGAAGCGCAGGCGCTGCCGGAGGAGACGCAGATGCCCGACTTGTCCAGGGCCAGCAGCAGAGTTTCCCCTTCGATGCCCTCGAAGCACATGTTCACCGTTCCCGGCACATGATGCTCCAAGCTGCCGTTTACGCGGCTGTGGGGGATCTGGCTCAGACCTTTGATCAGGCGGTCACGCATGGCGGTGACGCGCGCGGCGTTTTCGTCCAGATTCGCACAGGACTCCTCCAGCGCCGCGGCAAGAGCCATGATGCCCGCCACGTTCTCCGTCCCGGCGCGCTTGCCGCGCTCCTGGGCCCCGCCCTCCATGAAGGATTGCAGCGGGATGTTCCTGCGCACGTACAGGGCACCCACGCCCTTGGGCGCGTGGAACTTGTGGCCCGAGAGGGAGAGCAGGTCGATGTTCATCTTCTCCACGTCGATGGGGAGATGCCCCGCGGCCTGCACCGCGTCGGTGTGGAAGGGAATGCCGCGTTCCCGGCACAGCGCCCCGATCTCCGCAATGGGCTGGACGGTGCCGACCTCGTTGTTGGCAAACATGACCGTAACAAGGCAGGTGTCCTCTCGGATGGCGTTTGCCACGTCCTCCACGCGCACGACGCCGTCGTCATGCACATCGAGCAGCGTCACCGCGAAGCCCTCCTTCTCCAGCTTCTTGAGGGTGTGGAGAATGGCGTGATGCTCAAAGCGGGTGGAGATGATGTGCTTCTTCCCTTTTCGCGCGCCGAGGCGGGCGCAGGAGTTGAGGGCATGGTTGTCGCTCTCGGTGCCGCAGGAGGTAAAATAGATTTCTCTTGCGGAGGCGGCCCCCAGGCAGGAGGCGATGGTTTGGCGGGCTTTTTCCACCGCCTCGCGCGCCTCCTGTCCGAAGCCGTAGAGGCTCGAGGGGTTGCCGTATTTTTCGGTCAGCCATGGGAGCATGGCGTCAAGAGCTGTACGGCTGACGCTCGTCGTCGCCGCATTGTCCGCGTATACAAACATGTTCATTCTCCTTTCGGATTTGAAGTCAAGCCGCACAGCCCGTCAATGCTTATGCGGCCTTGGAGAAGCCGACGCCTTCAAACACCTTCATGGCCTCGTCGCCGGTCAGGTAGTCGAGGAAAGCCTGGGCTGCCTCGATATGGGCGCTGTTTTTCATGACGGCGGCGGGGTAGATGACCTGGCCGCACATCTCCTTTGTGGCGGTATCCACGACCTCAAGGCCGGCGGAGAAGGCGTCGGTGCCGTAGACCACGCCGCAGTCCACGCTTGCCTCCTTGACCTGGGTGGTGACCTCCTTGACATTGGAACCGTAGGTGATGAGACCCGCCTTGGCGAGTTCTTCCTCGTTCAGTTCATAAAAGGCCAGGATCTTCTGGGTGTACTGACCGACAGGCACGTCGCTGTTGCCCATGGCGAAGAACACGTCGCCGGCCTTGAGCAGTTCAACGAGCTGATCAAAGGACTCGACTTTCTTCGGATTGCCCTCGGGAACGACCAGCGCGACCTTGTTTTCCAGCAGATTGATGCGGCTGCCCTCGAGCACGAAGTCAAGGCCGTCGGGGTTTGCGTCCTTGTCCCTGGAGGCGTCGATCGCGTTCATCTGTTT
>CACZXQ010000112.1 GCA_902785115.1 Oscillospiraceae bacterium
AGGTGGAGCTTTATATCCGTCTCGGCTCGCCGCAGGATCTGGTCGCCGACCTCAACCGCGGCGAACTGAACGTGCTGTTCCTGCGCGCGGGCGTCAAGGAGACCATCGGCTTGCAGGAGCGTATCGTGGGTGAGGATCGACTGAAGCTCATCATGACCGCCGCGACCGATCCCGCGCCGGAGCTGGACGCGATCCCGGTGGAGCGGCTGCGCGGCGTGCCGATGTGCCTGCTGCGCAGCGACGACCTGTGGGGCTACACGGAGGTGCTGCTCAAGGAGTGCCAGCGCAGCGGCTTCACGCCGAATGTGGTCTATCAGTGCTACGACACCACCATGCCGATGCAGCTGGTGCAGTCCGGTCTCGGCGTCAGCTTCCTGCCGGAGAGCATCGTCGAGACCCTCCCCCACGCCGGGATCTACGCCAAGCCGATCCAAGGGCTGAACGAAAAGTCCTACGCTGTGCTGGCGTGGAGTGAGACCGGCTACCTCTCCGGCAGCGTAGAGCTGTTCACCCGCTTCAAGCCATAAAAAAGGACCGCGATCTTACGATCGCGGTCCTTTTTATTTGACTCGCTTATTCGAAGTCGGGGATGAACTTCTTGACGATCTCCAGCAGCTCGCCGGAACGGATCATCTCCTCGCAGGCGCGGATGTCGGGCCAGATCTCGCGGTCGATCTCGTAGAACGCTGCCCACGCGGCGGCGGATGTCGATCGCCTGGCAGGCGGTCATCAGCTCGTCAGCCAGCACGTCCTGCGTGTTCTTGAGGATCATGCGGGCCTTGCGCGCGGCGGTGGTGCCCATGGAGACGATATCCTCCTGGTTGGCGGAGGACGGGATGGAGTCGACGGACGCGGGATGCGCGTAGACCTTGTTCTCGCTGACCATGGATGCCGCGGCGTACTGCACGATCATGAAGCCGGAGTTGACGCCCGCCTGCGTGGTCAGGAACGGGGTCAGGCCGTTGGACAGCGCGGCGTTGACCATGCGCTCGGTGCGGCGCTCGGAGGAATCCGCCAGCTCGGAGGCGGCGATGCCGAGGAAGTCGAACGGCAGCGCCATGGGCTCGCCATGGAAGTTGCCGCCGGAGATGACCGCCTCGTCATCGAGGAACATCAGCGGGTTGTCGGTGACGGCGTTGAGCTCGATCTCGACCTTTTCCTTGACGAAGTCCAGCGCGTCACGGCAGGCGCCGTGCAGCTGCGGGACGCAGCGGAGCGCGTAGGCGTCCTGCACGCGGTCGCCCTGCGCCTTGTCGATGATCTCGGAGCCGTCGAGCAGCTTGCGCATGTTGGCGGCGACGAGCATCTGGCCCTTCTGACCGCGAACCGCGTGGACGCGCGGATCGAAGGCGGAACGCTGGGCGGTCAGGCCCTCGAAGCTCAGGGACGCGATCACGTCGCCGAGCTGCGCCGCGCAGATGGTGTCATAGAGCGCCAGCGCGCCGACGGAGGTCATGGCGCAGGTGCCGTTGGTCATGCCGAGGCCCTCTTTGCTCACGAGGGTGTCGAGCGTCTTGATGCCAGCCTTCGCCATGGCCTCAGCGCCGCTCATGCGGACGCCGTCATACCACGCCTCGCCCTTGCCGAGCATCGGCAGCGTCATGTGCGCCAGAGGCGCGAGGTCGCCAGAGGAGCCGAGGGAGCCCTTCTCGGGGATGATCGGGGTGACGCCCTTGTTGAGCATCTCGACGAGCATCTCGACGAGCAGCGGACGCACGCCGGACACGCCGCCGCACAGGGCGTTGGCGCGCAGCAGCATCATGCCGCGGGAGATCTCGGGCGCGTAGGGATCGCCGGCCGCCGTGCAGTGGCTGAGGATCAGGTTGGTGGAGAGCTGGTTGGACATCTCCTTGGGGACGGCGACCTTCTGGAACTCGCCGAAGCCGGTGGTGATGCCGTAAGCGACGCGGCCCTCAGCAGCGATCTTGTCCGCCAGCGCGCGGGACTTCTTCATCGCCTCGATGGCGCTGTCCGCCAGCTCGACCTTGGCGCCGAAGCGCGCGACGGCCACGAAGCTCTCCAGCGTCAGGCTATGGCCGTCCATCACGATCTTCTTGATCGCGGAAGGATTCATGATCATAATTCTCTACCTCACTTTTTTAATCGATGCCGTGACGCAAAAATGCGCCACTAAAGGCAAAAGACCTTTGTGACGTGTGAGAAAAGTACGGGACGCGGTTCTGATCCTCCGCTTGCCCAGAGCGGACGCCGCTTCCTGTAGATGGGAAGGCTTTCTGCCCCCTCAACTGCCATTAGCATACCCCCGCTTTTGTCCAATGTCAACAGTTTTTCGTTGGAAATTTTCAAATTTTTGTGCATTATATCAATATTGCAGTACCGTGATACTGTAGTAAAGCATCTGAGTAAAAGAATCAGCCGCCCTGAAAAGAGCGGCCGTTTGCATCTTATTTCTTTTTGCTGCGGTTGCGGATCGCCTCCGCCTTGTCGCGGGTTTCCTTGCCGTTGAAGATGCGGATCTCGGGGTTCTGCTTCTTCGCCAGCTTGACGATCTCCTTGGCGTCCTCATTGGTGAAATAGTTGCGCTTGGTGCGGTCGCCCTTGGTGAAATAGAGGATCATGCGGCCGCTGCCGGCAGGGTCCGGCTCATGGGTCACCGCATAGATGTCCTTCCAGTCCCAGCGCTCGTAGTTGGTCATGACCTGCATCTGATGGAAGATCTCCAGCCCGCGCTCCGTCACCGTGACATATTTCTCCATCAGCATCGCCAGCGCGTAGAGTACGGCGAAAATGAGGGCGATCTTCCACCGCGTCAGCATGCCGCCCAAAAACAGCACGGCAACCACGAACCAGCCGCCGTATTTGATGCGGTTATTCCGTTTGAGGGTGTCAACGGCGGAATATTTGGGGCCGGGAACGGATTCCCAAGGCAGCACGGTACGGCGCATAGCGTTTCTCCTTTTTCATGGATAAGGCGAGGGGACGAGCCCCTCGCCTTATGTAGTATCACAGATTGGCTCAGAAATCAAGCCTGGGGCTTGGGAGCCTTGCCGGCAGCACGAGCGGCCTCGAGCTGCTTGCAAGCATACTCGTGCGCCTCAGCGGGAGCAGCGGCAGGAGCCTTCTTCACGGTCTTGCCGAACAGGTTGGTGTAAGAACCGTCAGCCCAGAAGATGTTGCGGCCGAGGAACGCGGTGATGAACGCGTAGATCGGGTTGAGCAGGTTGACGAACGCGAACGGGAAGTAGACGAACGGGTGGATGCCCAGAACGCCCATCTGATACGCGCCGCAGCCGGTCCAGGGGAACATAACCGCCCAGAGGGTACCGGCGTCTTCGAGGGTACGGGAGAGCATGTTGCGCGCGAGACCCATCTCGTCGTACTTGTCCATGTACAGCGGGGCGGGAACGCTGACGCCGAGGAACTGGTCGCCCATCGCGGCGTCGCAGAAGATGGAGGTGACCATGGTGGCGAGAACGAGCTGCCAAACGGTCTTGATCTTGTGCTTCAGGCCGCCGAACAGAGCCTCGACGCAGCCCGCGCGCTCCAGAGCGCCGCCGTAGGCGACCGCCAGGATAACGAGGTTGATCGTCCACATGGTGTTGTCCATGCCGCCCTTGGCAAGCAGCTGGTTGACCAGCTCCGCCGCCTCTTCGGTGACAGCGCCGCCAGCCTCGGCCTCGAGCCAGGGACCATAGTGCAGGATATCGAAGATGTCGCTCAGGCCATAGCCCATGTCGCGCTGGAAGATCAGCGCGAAGATGACGCCCGTGGCGACGGAGATCATGATACCGATGAGGCCGGGCACCTTCAGGATGCAGACCACGATAATGACCACGATCGGGATGAGCAGCGCGACGTTGATGTGGCAGACCTGCTGCATCGCCGCCTGAATGCCCTGAGCGAGCTCGGGGTCATAGTTGGAAACGTCAACGTTCAGACCGAGGATCGTGTAAAGGATGACCGCCAGCAGGAAGGTCGGGCCGGTGGTGGAGACCATCGCGTTAACGTGGTCGAACAGGCCGGTGTTGGACACGCCCGCGGCGAGGTTGGTGGTGTCGGACAGCGGGGAGAACTTATCGCCGACATACGCGCCGGAGATGATCATACCGGCGGTCATGGCGGGATTGATGCCGAGGCCGGCGCCGACGCCGAGCATCGCGATACCGATGGTAGCGGTGGCGGTCCAGGAGGAGCCGCACGCCAGACCGACGATCGCGCACAGGCAGCAGCCGATCGGCAGGAACAGCTTCGGGGTCAGAAGGTTCAGACCGTAATAGATCAGAGCGGGGATGGTGCCGGACATCATGAAGGACGAAATCAGAAGACCGACCGTCATGAGGATCAGCAGCGCTTCCAGCGTGTTGTACAGACGCTCGAGCATACCGGCGACCATGTCGGAGAAGCTGTGACCGCACAGCCCGCCGATGGCGCAGGCGACGCACATCGCAACGATCAACGGCATATGGGCGTCGACGTATTCGCCCTTGGCCAAGCCGTAGATCATGAGGCCCGCCATCACGATGATGGGCAGCAGCGCCTCAAATACGTTCGGGAGTCTTACTTTCTTTTCACTAGCCATAGAAAAATAACCTCTCTCTCCATTTTTTCTTTTCCGTCTCACGGGAAAACCGTTTGGGCAAACGGCTCTCACACACCTCCCCGCTTCGGCGGAGCGCCGACGCGGAGACCCGCGTCAACGTTTACGAAAGTACTATAACACAACTGTCCGTTAATTTCAACAAAAAAGTTGTGGTTCCTAAAAACTTTTTTGTATTTCATGCAATTACTACAGTTTTGTGTTACTACTTTACCGTGTTATTGTGCTAATGCAACGTATTACTTGACAATTTCAGGACAAGTGCGTAAAATACCATTTAACAAGCTTTTGGAGGGATTCTCAATGGAAAAGATCAAGGCACGTACGCTCTCCGGATTTATGGAGCTGCTCCCCGGGGCGCAGATGCAGATGGAGCGGATCATGGAGATCATCCGCTCGTCCTATTCCTTATATGGATATACCCCGCTGGACACCCCGCTGATTGAGGCCAGCGAGATCCTGCTCGCCAAGGGCGGCGGCGAGACGGAGAAACAGATCTACCGCTTCACCAAGGGCGACACCGACCTGAGCCTGCGCTTTGACCTCACGGTGCCGCTGGCGAAGTATGTCGCGCTGCACTACAACGAGCTGGCGTTCCCGTTCAAGCGCTTCCAGATCGGCAAGGTCTACCGCGGCGAGCGCGCGCAGCGCGGCCGCTTCCGCGAG
>CACZXQ010000113.1 GCA_902785115.1 Oscillospiraceae bacterium
AAATCGGGCGTCAAGCTCTTCGCCATGCAGTACGCCGGACGCGTGGAGATCCTGGAGCCCCAGGAGCTGCGCGACGAGATCAAAAATGACCTGCGCGCCGCGCTGGATCAATACGAAACCTGACTGGGCAAAAGGCACAGACCGCCGATGCGGTTTGTGCCTTTTGCTTTCAATATTTGGAGCGTCCGCTGTGATACCATGCTCCCAGCCCGAGCAAGGAGGGATCGTATGCCGGATCTGAACAACGTTTTTGATTCGCTGGATTTTGGCGCGGAGTTTTTCAGCGCTCCCCGGGACGCACCGGCGGAGCTGCTGGCAGCGCTTGAGGATAAAAACTATCCGGCGGCCTACAGCGCTCTGCGGCGGCTGAACGAGCCACTCTCCGGCCGGATGGCAGGGGATTGCCTCTGCGCCGCGCTGGAGTGTACGCTCAAGCTGTTTTGCGCCCTGCTGGATCACTGCGCGCCGGGGGAGTATGCCTCGATAACGAGCTGGAAGCTCCCGACAGGTGAGGGCTTTGTGGAGGTCAAGGGCAGCATTTTGACGCTGGCGGCCGCTATGGACAAAACGGCGCACATGAATGTGCTGCTGGAGCGGGGCTGGGACGTGAACGCAAGCTCCCTCGCCTCGGTGCAGGCGCTGCGCGAGCATGCTCCCTCGTTTTTCGGCAGTAATGTTCCCGCCCATACCGCGGAAAGCCGCATGATCTGCGCGGAGGCGGAGCTCCACGAGGTGCACGGCACCAGCCTCATGCATGAGAAATGGCGCATCGAGCACCTCACGCCGCTGGCGGCGGCCATTGCCTGCGGCAGCGTTCGCGCCGTCTGGATACTCATGATGGCTCCCGGCGTTGTGACGCTGAAGAGCAGCGCCGTTTGCCGCGCCGCGGTTTTGTCGCTGCGCGCGGGCCTTTATAACCGGCGCTGCGTATGCACGGCGCTCGGTATGAAAAACCTCTCGCACGATCCCGAGCGGTTTGCCCGGACGCTGCTGGAGCAGTACGCCCTGATCCCCTCCGCCATTGCCGATCTCTGCTCCGTTCAGGAATTCGCGCAGCGGCTCAAGGGTGTCCCCTGCACCGCGCGGGAGCTTTGCGAGGCTGCGGAGGCTCTCGCGCACGGCAAAACCGCGCATAACGCAGAAAAGCTGCTCAAGCTGACGGAGATATGCCCCGCAACCGGCGTCGAACAGCGGGTTCTGGACGCCGTGCTGTTCCGCGCCTTCTCCCCCTCCGACGCCACCGACACGCAGAAGAAGCTGTTGGAGCGCTGGAAGCTCTTGTCCGGTGAAGTGCGTGACATCTCCGGGCTGGACCCCGAATCGATCGCCATGCGCCTTGCCTTCGGAACATACAAAGAGCTGAAGGAGCAGCTGGCGCAATTGGGCGAGGGCGGTTCGCTTCGCGCTGACAAGAGCAGCGCTTGGCTCTCCGTCTGCGACAACAGCTCGCAGTTCCTCACATACCTGCTGGAGCACGTCCGGTTTTATTCCGCCGCGCCGAACCGCGTCAGCACGCTGACGCATCTCATTCTGGAAAAGAAGGATCTCCGGCTCCTGCGCAAGGCCGCGAATGCCGGCGTGCTTGCCGACGAGCCGCGCGAAGCGCTGCTCGCCTGTCTGGAGTTCCACGATTGCCCTCCCTCGTTTCGCGCCTGCCTGCTCGCGATGCCGCGTGCGCGCAACGCGCCCGGCGGCGCTTCCTTCGCCATGCAGTGGGTCCGCGCCTCGGCGGAAGAGCGCCTCGCGCGCCTGCGGGAGATGTGGGAGACGCCGCTTGCGGAGGAGGAATGTGCCAAGCGCATACGCGTGATCTCCGACTTCCTGCCGCAGCCCGATCACCCGCTGTGGTCGGACTCTGACGACTGGGGCAGCGTGGACGGTCTGGTGTTGGACTCTGCGCGTGTCGCCGCCTGCTGCGGCAGAAATCCCGCCCTTCTGCGCGCCCTGCTTGCGGAGAACATTTCCCCTTTGGAGCGTGTGATGCTGCACTGGGAGAATACCCAGGAATGTCTGATGGGAACGCTCCTCTGCCTCGCCGCGGCGGCGGGACGCACCGAACAGGTACGCGAGCTGCTGGAGCGGGGCATGGACCCAAACGAGAACGACGCCCCCCAGCGCTCTGTATTCATGTCCGAGCCGTATGTCTTCGGCACAGTCGTGACGCCTCTGCACATGGCGCTGAAATACGGCCACCGTGAAACGGCGAAGCTGCTGGAGCGCTATGGCGGCATAAGCTTTCCCGCATAAGCCGCCTTACCGGTTCAGCAGCCAGACGCCGAAGTTCAGATACCCGGCAAAGAGCACCCACGCAAGGTACGGGATCTGGAGCAGCGCCGCGGGACGATCCACCCGGCGGAAGGTGAACGCCATCATCAAAATCAGCGCCCACAGGACGACCAGCCAGAGGAAGGCAAAGCCGAACGCCTGAAGGTTGAAGAAAATGATGCTCCAGAAAAAGTTGAACGCCAGCTGCGCGAGGTATAGCCCCAGCCCCCGGGTGCGGGCGGCAGAGGCGGGCGTTTGATACACCCGCGCGGCGCTGACGCCCATCAGCGCGTAGAGGATCGTCCACGCGATGGGGAACACGAGCGCGGGCGGCGAGAGCGGCGGTTTGATGATGGAGTCGGCGTACAGCTTCGTGCCCTCCCGCGTCAAAAGCCCCGCGAGCGCGCCCACCGCCTCGGTCAATATGATCCAAAATGCATAGGTCTTCCATGTGCTGTGCTTCATTGCAATCACCCATGGAAAGCCTATGCATTTCTTGCGAAAATATACGTTTGTCGTCTGCCGCCCGATAGTCCTGAGCCGCAGGATCATCAAGAGGCGCATTTCCCGTCACACAAAAGCGATTCTTGACAAACACGGCAAGCAGCGATATGTTTTTAATGGTATATGTCCCGCACTCGCACAATTGATTGAAAGGAGCTTATTATGGCACAGCCTACATTTGAAAAACGCTATGATTTATACTCCACCTGGCCCATGAGCCCAAAAACCAAACAGCTGCTCATGATTGATTTTCAGAACTATAACTTGGATCTGAGCGAGAATTTCCAAGCTTCCATCAGTATCAGCAAGACATTTTTTATGAACAACTTACTGACGCCGGTTCCAAGAAAAACAACTACATCATATTGCTGCCAGTGGGCAAGAAGCGATTCGCCAGAAAAGGATCTGACGGTGGATCTGCGGATCGGTTTGCCCAGTCAGCCGAAAGGACTCACCGGCTTTCAACTTGATAAAAAAATCAAGCGTTGGGTCAAGCTGTATAATAATCTCGTCGTAGCCAGAGACGATCTTCAGGAAGTAGACGGTAAGATTCAAAAGTCAGGAACCAGACCGTTCAAAGCTACAGATCAGTACCAGGCAAGTGACTTTCAAGATGGCATAGTCTATCGTTGTTACAATAATATTCGAATCACAGCCTCTCCCGATCTTGCCCAAGATCTCTCCCGTCTGTTTCAAGTCTCTGCTTTTGTCTGCCGTATGTCAGGCAAAAACGAAAAAGTTACCGCAGGTGAGTCCTTGGAATGCACCGTGGCTTACGTAGTGAAGAATGGGATCCCGAAGCTATATATTGATGCTATTCCGAAGGCGCTGGATGACAATGCGCCGGTTTCCGTTTCCGGCTATTCTCTTCCAGCCGGTCTATGCAGAGAGCTGGAGCGCCGATTTACCGTGAACAGCATCCCGGTGATCCAGCAAGAAATGAAGCCAGGAAACCATGACGTTTATTGGCGTGAGCCGAGAGACTGGATGGATTACGCTTCTTTACGAGACGGAGATCTCAGGGGTATTAAGTATGCCATGTATATGTGGTGGGGTATCAAGGAGAAGGATGAGGAAGATCTGAACAACCCGAAGAACATATATTTGTACGTGGGCATTGTTGGGACAAGGGAGGACAATCAGCACAGCCTGCGGGAGCGATTAGATGAGGAAAACAATGATGATAATGGCCAGGCAAAGAAAAACGGAATCACCATTCAGCAAGTTCGATATTGTGCGTTGGCTAATTGCGGCAAGTACGTAGAAAAGTCGGAAGTCATGAAGACCACCGAAATGCAGTGCATCAACGCTATCTCGTCCCTGTTTCCCTATCTTAAGGATCCGGACTCGGTCATTCATCCGCTCTTTGATTCTGTTCGCGGCGAGAAGTTTTCCGGCGCGAAGATTCACCTGGTAAACAGCGATAAGCGCTACCACCATACATAGTAATTGTTGAGAACGGCAAGTAGATCGCGCATCGTCCATCGGTGCCGGTCTTAAAACCCTGCGGCGAGGTCGATCCCGCTCTTGTCCGGCAGCTCAACGTCGATCAGGGCTAAGTCCGCGCGGTTCATCTTGAACCACTCCCGCACCTCAGCCGCGCTGCCAAGGCCGACCACCGCGTCGACCGCCGGATTCTCCCGACAGATCGCGACCGCTTCGTTCAGCGACCACTCCTCATGGTCCACGCACAGCACACGCATATTCTTTCGCCTCCGCCCTTCCCGGGGTATTCAGATCGCAGGGGGGATAGCCGCCCCGCATGATGTTGCTTTTTTGAGCCCTCTTTTTTACTGTATTGGCGTACCCAAGAAAAAAGGAGCATTCCTGTAATCCGTAAAAGCCGCCAATTGAAAAAAGAAGAACCTCGCGGTAAGCTTGAGGTGCATCGTGACGGATGTAACAACCC
>CACZXQ010000114.1 GCA_902785115.1 Oscillospiraceae bacterium
GTTCCTGTCCTGCGGCCCGTGTTCCGGGTGTGCATGGCCCTCGGCTGCGGGATGCTGGGCTCGATGGTGCTGGTGGAGGAATTTCTGCGCGGCCTCTACGGGACGGGGAAATTCGCGGCGCTGGCTCTTTCGATGTGCGCCTTCGCGGCGCTCGGCTGGTTCATCGCTGAAATGCTGATCAAAAAGACGCTGCGGGTCTTCGACCACGGCTGGCGGGAGATCGGCGTCCTCTGCGCGGGCCTGCTGGTCTTTGCCGTGCTCACGAAGCTGGATGTCGCGGGCTACGAAACGCGCATCCCCGCGGCGGAGGACATTGAAAGCATCGACATGACCTATATGGCAAGCAGCGGCATCACCGAGCGGGAGAGCATCGACGCCTGGCTGGACTTCCACCGCGGGATCATTGCCCACAGGGAGCGCAACGAAGCCGCGGAATCCGGCCCGTGGTACGGCGTTCCCATGTTCTACCGGCTCCGGGACGGCAGCACCCTCCGGCGTTATTACAAGCTCCCGACGGACGACGCGAGTCTCGCCGATCCCGCCTCCGACATCCGGGCCTGGGAGAACGTCAACAACCTCCCGGAAATGCGCCTCAAGCGAGTCTGGGCAGATCGGGAAATCACCGCCTCCGACATCCGGGACGCCTGGGTGCAGGTCAACACAAAGCTGGCTGAGGATCGCTTCGTCACCAATAACGTCGTGCTCACACCCGCGCAGGCTGTGAGCCTCTGGCAGGAGGGTATCGTCCCCGACGCGCAGGCCGGGAAGCTCTCCACCTGGCAGATCCGGAACGATCCAGAGAGGAACGCAGAGCGTACAAATCTGAACGTTGAGATCATCATCGGTGACCAGCGCGAGGATGGTATGTATGTGCATTACCTCGACGAGCAAGTGCTTTACACGTCGGAAAACACCCTGCGCTGGCTGAAGGAGAATCTGGGGCTCACACCCTCAGAACAAATACATGGCGGCCATGATGATCAGCAGCTCGAAATCGCCGCTCTCCCGATAGAGCAGCCACAGAATCAACAGTAAAAGGTAATCTTCACTGTCGAGTTCCCCGAGGCCGGGCAGCAGCCGCCCCGGCAAAAGCCCGCCGAAGGACGGGGGCGGCGCGGGTCTCGGACGCGGCGGAGGCGGGGGAGGCGGCATAACGGGCGCCACCGGCGTCACAGCAACGGACTCAGGCACACCGCTCACCCGCCCGGTGCTCGCGTCATAGCGCTTCATCGCCGCCTCCCGTCTCCATGGCAAGCCGCGCGATACGGGCAAGCTTTGCAAGACGGAGCGCGTTGTCCAGCTTTCCCCGCCGTTTTTCGGAGAGATAAGGCTCCATGGCCTTCAATAGCGCCTGCTCGCGGCCATCCCCGCCGCTTTGCATCAGCGAAGCGATCCGCCCCAGAAGGGCGGTGTCCGGCTCCGGTTCCGGGGCCGGATTGCTTTTTGCGCCGTCGCCCATGAGCGAGCGGGCCAGCCCCGCGATCTGCTCCATCTGCTTCGGGTCGGACAGGATGCTGTTCAGTTGCCGCTCCAGATCGTCCACGGCGCTCACCTCCCGGACTTCACTTCTCCATCAGCTTTTTGATATTCGCCGCGAGGCGACGTCCCTCTTCGGTCGAGAGCACGGTGCCCAGCATGGCACGCAGGGCTTCCCCGTCGCCGGTCTGCGCCGCTTTTTGCAGCTTCTCCCCGTCCAGCATGGCGGAGAGCTTCGCACCGTCCTCAGACCGGGCGAGGGCGTTCAGCTCCGCACCCTTGCCGCTTCGTTCCAATTCCTGTTGGATACTTTCAAAATTCCGCATTGCATCTCACCTCGACATGCTTTATTATATTCACGCGAACGCACAATGTTGACAGGAGGCGCGAAGATGATCAAAGCGGCGGTTTTTTCCGACACCCACGGCAACAACTTCCCCATGCTGGAGGCGGCGCGGACAGCGAAGGCCGACGTGCTCATCCATCTGGGCGACCACGACCGGGACGCGCAGCTTCTGCGTCAGGCCCTGTCGGACGCACCGCTGTATTCCGTGTGCGGCAACTGCGACTATGCGCCGCTCTCGCCTTCGACCATGACTGTGCAGCTCGGGCCGGTGAAGGCCTTCCTCACCCACGGACATTTATACAATGTAAGCCCCTGGCACATGGACTCGCTGGCCTATGCCGCCGAAGAGCAGGGCGCAAAGCTCGCCCTCTTCGGGCACACCCACAAGGCGGAGTGGAAGGAGCTGGGTGGTGTGACGCTCATCAACCCCGGTACTGCCGGGCGTGGCTCTGTACTCACCTGGGCGTTGGTGACGGTCTTTGATAACGGCGCAATTTCATGCGAATTTCATGAACTGAAATAAAACTCACCTCCCTGGGGAATACTGTCCGCAGGGAGGTGTTTCAATCAATGGCTAAGAAGAAAAACAGAATGGATCAGAAGGAATCCAATCCGCGCCTTGACCCGGAGACGCGCCTGGCCCCGCGCTTTGACAGCACGGGCATTGCCATGTTCCCCATCGCGGAGCCGGGAGAGATGGGCTTTCGGGTTCTGGACGATTTCACCGAGGAGCATATCCAGTAGGAGCATTCGCTTCACAAGAATGCCCTGATGGCTTTTTTGCGAAGCGAAGGGACACTCGCGCTTATCGCAGCGGGCTTAAGGCCCGCTTTGGTCGGCGCGAGGCCTCGTATAACTCGGCTCAGAGTATTTTTGACGAAGCAAAGTTCCGTCAAAAACGACTTTGAATTTGTTTTTCGCCTTCCGAGGCGAAAAATCAGAGGCGTTCCCCCTCTGAACTCTCCCGTGTTAAGTTTGTGAAATGCCCGTCGAAGACGTCATCCTCTACTTGCATCACGGGGCGAAATCGTCTACAATATCCCCAAATCACACAGCGGAAGGCAGGGCATAACATGAAACTCAACTTCGCATCCGACTATATGGAGGGGGCGCACCCCCAAATATTACAGCGGCTCCTGGAAACAAACCTTGAAAAGACCGCGGGCTACGGCTTTGACAAATACTCCGAGGCCGCGAGGGAAAAAATCCGCAAAGCCTGTGAAACCCCGGAGGCTGAGATCTTCTTCCTCGTCGGCGGCACGCAGACAAACGCCACCGTCATCGACGCGCTGCTGCGCTCCTACCAGGGCGTGATCGCCGCCGAAACCGGGCACATCAGCACCCACGAATCCGGGGCCATCGAGCACAGCGGTCACAAGGTGCTGGCCCTGCCGGGGAAAGACGGAAAGTTATCAGCCAAAACGGTGCGCGCCTGCCTCGATACATACAAGCTTGACGAAAACCGCGATCACACCGTTATGCCCGGCATGGTCTACATCTCCCAGCCCACGGAGTACGGCACCCTCTATTCGCTCGCGGAATTGGAAGCACTCAGCGGCGTATGCCGTGAAGCGGGCATCCCCCTCTACCTCGACGGGGCGCGGCTGGCGAGCGCTCTGGCCTGCCCGGAAAATGACGCGGAGCTTCCCGATCTCGCCCGCCTGTGCGACGCCTTTTACATCGGGGGCACCAAATGCGGCGCCCTCTTCGGCGAGGCGGTGGTGTTCCCGAAGAAGAACACCGTGCCCCACTTCTTCACCATCGTCAAGCAGCACGGAGCACTATTGGCCAAGGGGCGGATCGCGGGGATTCAGTTCGACACGCTCTTTACCGACGGACTCTATCTCGCCTGCGGCAAAAACGCCATTGACAAGGCCGAGCGCATCCGCAAGGCCCTGCGGGATAAGGGCTATGAACTCGCTTTTGCCGCGCCGACCAACCAGATCTTCCCGCTGCTTACCGCACAGCAGCACGCGGCCTTATTGGAAAAAGTGGAGATGAGCTTCTGGGAAAACCGCCCCGACGGCAGAACCGTCGTGCGCATTGCCACAAGCTGGGCCACCACCGACGAGGATGTGGATCGGCTGATCGAAATCCTCTGAAATGAAAGCACCCCGGATCATATGATCCGGGGTGTCCTGTGTCTATACGCTTATCCCGCCAGCAGGCTCACCGCCACGCGGGCAGCCTCGGCGGCGTCGGGGGTGTAGGCGTCGGCGCCGATCTCCCGGCAGAAAGCTTCGCTGATGGGCGCGCCGCCCACCATGATCTTCACACTGTCTCGTATGCCCGCCTCTTCGGCCAGGCGTACCACGTCGCGCATCTCATGCATAGCGGTGGTCAGCAGGGACGAGCAGGCAATGAGCCCGCAGGCCTGTTCCTGCGCTGCCTTAATGAAGTCCTCGGGGGCCACGTCTACGCCCAGATCCACGACCTCGAGCCCAGCGCCCTCCATCATGATCTTGACGAGATTCTTGCCGATGTCGTGCAGGTCGCCCCGTACGGTGCCGAGAGCCACGCGGCCCGCCGCCTTGGCGGCCTTTCCCGCAAGGCGCGGCTTCAGGAGTTCCATGGCGGCGTTCATGCAGCGCCCGCCCATGAGCATCTCAGGCACAAAAGCTCTGCCTGCCGAGAAGGCCGCGCCCAGCTTGTCCATGCCGGGGATGAGGCCGCGGGTGATGACAGCCTGGGCGTCCTCTCCCGCGTCCAGGGCTTTCTGACAGAGAATGGTGACCTTCTTTTTCTGACCCTT
>CACZXQ010000115.1 GCA_902785115.1 Oscillospiraceae bacterium
TTATACTTGTGTTGGCGATGTTCTTCTTCCCAAACTTGTCATTGGTGAGGTGGAGAAGAAATCCATAGGCAAATACGGCCGGATGCGGAAACGCTATCTAAAAGAACAGCATCCCATACTCTATTTGGAACTCTTGCTGTCCGGAAAACTGTATCCGCATTTGCTGGAGGTTGATGAGGCCTGCGAGGAGCGAATGGAGCTTCTCACCCGGCAGATAGCAAAACAGGAAGATGTAACCGAGGCGCTCAAAGCCACTGATCAGATGGAATGGGTGCGCCGCATGAACAGTATTCGAAGCCGGGCAGAGGAAATCGTGCTCCATGAGTTGGTCTATGCCGGGGAGGGTGAAGATGCTAATTCTTGAAGACCTCTATCTCGGCGATGTGCGCCCAAGCGAGCGCAGCTTCAAGCGGAACAGCCAGTACGCCAAGGCGCTGAATGAAGTCGTAAGAGCCGGAGATGCGCTGACCGACACCCTCACTGAAAAGCAAAAAGAAAAGTTCGAAGACTACATGACCGCCCAGCGTGAGGTCAATGTGCTCACCGATTGCGAGACGTTCATCTATTCTTTCCGTCTTGCGGCTAAGATCATGATCGATGTGCTGACCGAGGGGCAAATGAGAGAAATATAGTGCGGAAATATTTTCTTGTATTTGCAAAATGTATGAGGGCAGGAGCCGCAACTCCTGCCCTCGCGGTTTCTTTCATCATGCGTCGGGTCATTCATATTCCACCGTGGCCGGCGGCTTGGAGGTAATGTCGTAGAGCACGCGGTTGACGCCCTTGACCTCGTTGACGATCCGCACGGACACGCGGTCGAGCAGATCCCAGGGCAGGCGTGTAAAGTCAGCGGTCATAAAGTCCGAGGTCTGCACGCTGCGCAGCGCCACGGCATAATCGTAACTGCGGCCGTCGCCCATGACACCGACGGAGCGAAGATTCGTCAGCACCGCGAAATACTGGCTGGCTGTCTGATCCAGTCCGGCCCTTGCCATCTCTTCACGGAAGATGGCGTCGGCCTCGCGCAGCAGGGCAAGCTTTTCCGCCGTCACCTCGCCGATCACGCGGATGGCGAGACCCGGGCCGGGGAAGGGCTGGCGCGAGACCAGGCTCTCCGGGAGCCCCAGCTCGCGCCCCAGCTGGCGCACCTCGTCCTTGAAGAGCAGACGCAGCGGCTCAAGGATCTCTTTAAAATCCACATAGTCCGGAAGCCCGCCCACATTGTGGTGGCTTTTGATCACGGCGGATTGGCCGAGGCCGGACTCGATCACGTCGGGGTAGATCGTCCCCTGGGCGAGATAGTCGACCGCGCCGATCTCCTTGGCCTCCGCCTCGAAGACCCGGATGAATTCCCTGCCGATGATGTGGCGCTTTTCCTCCGGCTCGGTCACGCCCCGCAGACACTCGAGAAAGCGCCTGCCGGCGTCGACGCGGCGGAAATTCAAAGCGCGCGGGGCAAAAACGGCCTCCACCTCGTCTCCCTCGTCCTTGCGGAGCAGACCGTGATCGACAAAGACGCAGGTAAGCTGACTGCCGATGGCCTCGCTCAAAAGCGCGGCCAGCACCGAGGAATCCACGCCGCCGGAGAGCGCCAGCAGCACCCGTCCGTCTCCCACATGCCTGCGAAGCTCGTCCACGCTGCGGCGCTTGAAGTCTGCCATGGTCCAGTCGCCGTGCGCCCCGCAGACGCGATAGAGGAAATTGCGCAGCATCTCGCGTCCAAAGGCCGTGTGATCGACCTCCGGATGAAACTGCACGCCGTAGAAGCCCCGTTCCTCGTCGCAAATCGCAGCGGTGGGACAGGCTGCGGAATGGGCGGCCAGACGGAAGCCCTCCGGCACCTGTGCCATATAGTCCCCGTGGCTCATCCAGGTAACGCTCCGCTCAGGCAGATCCCGGAACAGCGCGCAGGTCGGATCAAAAACCGTTTCGGTTTTGCCGTATTCACGGGCGGAGGCATCCTCCGCCGCGGTGACCAGCCCGCCGAGAGACTGCGCCAGCAGCTGACAGCCGTAACAGATGCCGAGGATCGGCACGCCCAGCTCGAAGACGCCGGGGTCGGGTCTGGGCGAATCGTCGAGATACACGCTGTGCGGTCCGCCGGTGAAGATGATACCGACGGGAGAAAAGCGGCGGATCTCGTCCAGGGACATGTTGTGCGGGTGCAGCTCGCAGTACACATGCTGCTCGCGCACACGCCGGGCGATCAGCTGGTTATACTGTCCGCCGAAATCCAGGATCAGGATCTTCTCCATGCATTACTCCTCCTAAAGAAGCGGAAATCAGCCCTACAAACAGGGGATGCGGATGGTTGGGCCGGCTCTTGAATTCCGGGTGGAACTGCACGCCGACAAAGAAGCGCTTTTCGCCGAGCTCCACCGCTTCCACGATATAGCCGTCCGGAGACTGGCCGCAGAGACAAAGCCCCTTGTCCCGCAAAAGCTCACGATAGTCGTTGTTGAACTCATAGCGGTGGCGGTGACGCTCGCGGACCTCCTCCGCGCCGTAGCAGCGGCGCATGACGGACCCTTCCGCGATTCGGCAGGGATACGCGCCGAGACGCAGCGTGCCCCCCTTGCTGACAGTTTCGTCCTGATCGGGCAAAAAGTCAATGACTTTGTGCGGCGAGGAGGGGTCAAATTCTCCCGATGTCGCGTCTGCCAAGCCGCAGACGTGACGCGTGAACTCGATCACCGCCACCTGCATGCCGAGACAGATGCCGAGATAAGGAATATCGCTCTCCCGGGCGTATCGGGCGGTTGCGATCATGCCCTCCACGCCGCGGTCTCCGAAGCCGCCGGGGACGATGATGCCGTCGCAGCCGGCAAGCGATCCGGCAGCCGTCTCGTCGGTGATCGTTTCGCTGTCGATCCAGCGGATCTCCACCCGGGCATTGCAGGCGTACCCGGCGTGGCGCAGCGCCTCGGCCACGGAGAGATAGGCGTCGTGCAGCTGCACATATTTCCCCACAAGCCCGATCGTTACCCGGTACTGAAGCGATTTGATCCGCGCGACCATCTCCCGCCATTCATCGAGCTGCGGCGGGCGCGTCCAGAGGCCCAGTTCCCGGCAGACGATCAGCGAAAAGTCCTCGTCCTCCAGCATCAGCGGCGCCTCATAGAGCGTCGGCAGCGTGCGGTTTTCGATGACGCAGTCGGGCTTGACGTTGCAGAACATGGCGATCTTGCGGAAGATCTCAGGCTCCAGCGGCTCGTCGCAACGCAGCACGATGATATCCGGTGAGATGCCCATGCCCTGCAGCTCCTTGACGGAGTGCTGCGTGGGCTTGGTCTTGTGCTCGTCGCTTCCGCGCAGAAAAGGGACAAGCGTCACATGGATAAAGAGCGTGTTCTCCTTTCCCTGCTCGAGACTGACCTGCCGGGCCGCCTCCAGGAAGGGCTGACTTTCAATGTCACCGGTGGTGCCGCCGATCTCGGTGATGACCACGTCGGCATTTGTCTCCGCTCCCACATGGTAGATAAAGTCCTTGATCTCCTGCGTGATGTGGGGGATGATCTGCACGGTTTGTCCGAGGTATTCGCCGCGACGCTCCTTGTTCAGCACGTTCCAGTAGACCTTGCCGGTGGTAAGGTTGGACCAGCGGTTTAAGTCCTCGTTGATAAAGCGCTCGTAATGCCCCAGATCCAGATCCGTTTCGCTGCCGTCCTCGGTCACGTACACTTCGCCGTGCTGATAGGGACTCATGGTACCGGGGTCCACATTGATATAGGGGTCAAGCTTCTGCGCCGCTACCTTTAAGCCGCGCGCCTTCAAAAGCCTTCCGAGGGAGGCTGCTGTGATTCCTTTGCCGAGACCCGATACCACGCCGCCGGTCACAAACACATATTTTGTCATGTATAACACCTCGCAAAAAAATTCTTCGATGCCTTAAAGGGGCACTTGCCCCCTGACACCGAAGAATTTTTTGGTTGTTATTCAAGACACATACAGGATAGCAGAACGCAAAAAGCCTGTCAAGAAAGCAGTTTTTCTGCAATAGGGATCCCGTATGAAACAGCATACAAAGTGCGTATGACAGAAAGTGTTTACAGGTACTTTGTATCCTCCGGCGGGAAATACTCTCTCTCCGGCATGATGTAGGGCTGGGTGCCGCGGCGCTCTTCCTCCATGCAGTCCTGCACGAAGTTGATGAATTCCTGCTGCAGCTCGGTCTGCCGGTCGTTGCGCTTCCAGACCAGGGCGTATTCCACCTGACGGGCGCTTTCCGTGATGATCTTCGTTACGATCAGATCGCTGACGTTATAGGTGGTCATCGGGTAAATGCAGATCCCGGCGTTCTGTTCGGAGAGAGCCACCGCGTCGATATAGTTCGAGAGATCCCCCGCAATGCTGGGCTCCTCGCCCAGTTCCTCAAACCAGGCGCGGATGGAGTCCAGGCGTGAGCGGCGACTGGGAATATACAGCGGCTGACCGACCAGCTTGCGCAGCGGCAGGAACTGTCCCTCCTCCGCTGCAAGGGGATGATTCTTGGACATCATGGCCGCCCAAGGCTCGCGCCCGAC
>CACZXQ010000116.1 GCA_902785115.1 Oscillospiraceae bacterium
TGGGGCTTTTGACGTAGGCGTTGGAGACCACATGCGCCATCTGCGAGGTGAAGGCGATCATCTGATCGTGCTTCTCGGCGGTCGTCACCGAGAAGCGCCCAAAGCCCGCGGGGGCAAGCAGCGCCTTCACGCGGTCCAGCAGCTCAATATCGTCAAACACCGGCGGCACGATCACCATCGGCGCGCCCTGATATATGTTCGCGCGGGCGTATTTGAGGCCGGAGTTGTGGGTTCCCGCCATGGGGTGCGCGCCGAGGTAGGTAAAGCCATAGCGCTCGGCAAGCGGGAAACAGGCCGCACACACCACGCGCTTGGTGCCGCAGCAGTCGATGACCACGGGCTTTTGCCCGATATGGGGCGCCATCTCCGTGAGCCAGTCGATGGCTGCCTGCGGATAGACACACAGGAGCAATAGATCACAGTCGGAGATACTTTCCTTTGTGAGTTCTCCGTCCGCGTCCCCGGAGAGGACGGCGAAATCGAGAACGCTTTTGCTGCGATTCCAGGCGAGGACCGTGTGTCCCGCCGCTTTGTATGCCTTGGCAAACGAACCGCCGATCAGGCCAAGGCCGACGATTCCGACTCTCATGCCTTCACGATCTCCCTGACGGCGAACACCTTCTTCGCAAGCGCGTCAAACTCCTCAGGACGCAGGGACTGCGCCCCGTCACAGAGGGCGTGCATGGGATCGTTGTGCACCTCGATGATGAGGCCGTCCGCCCCGGCGGCGGCGCCGGCGAGCGCCATCGGCGGCACCATGCGCGCAATGCCGGTGGCGTGGCTGGGATCGACGATCACGGGCAGATGCGTCAGCTCGTGCAGCATGGGCACGGCGGAGAGGTCGAGGGTGTTTCGCGTGTAGTCGGAGAAGGTACGGATGCCGCGCTCGCAGAGCATGACGCGCTCGTTGCCGCTGGCCATGATGTACTCCGCGCTCATGAGAAGCTCCTTGAGCGTATTGGCAAGGCCACGCTTTAAAAGAATGGGCTTGTCAAGCTTTCCAAGCTCGCGCAGCAGGTCAAAGTTCTGCATGTTGCGCGCGCCGACCTGAATCACGTCCACGTCCTCAAAAAGCGGGATGTCGTTGATGTTCATGAGTTCTGTCACGATGGGAAGCCCCGTCTCGGCCCGCGCGATCTTCAAAAGCTCCAGCCCGGTCGCCTTGAGCCCCGCGAAATCGTAAGGAGAGGTGCGGGGCTTGAACGCGCCGCCGCGCATAAGGTTTGCGCCGGATGCCTTGACCGCCTTGGCGACCGTGACGATCTGTTCCTCGCTCTCCACCGAGCAGGGGCCCGCGATCATGGCAAAGTGGCCGCCGCCGACCTTCACATCCCCGATCTCAACCACCATGTCGTCCGGGTGGAACTTGCGATTGCAGCACTTGAAGGGTTCGGTGACACGCTTGACCTGATCTACAATATCAAGGCTAGCCACAAGATCCATGTCCACCCTCGTGGTATCGCCGATAAGGCCGAGGACGGTCTGATACTCCCCGTCTGACACATGGATACGCAGCCCGAAATTTTCAAGCCAGGCGATGAGTTGTTTCTTTCTCGCGTCCGATACGTTATGCTTTAATACGACGATCATGGTTATCTATCTCCTGTTCTGAATCAATTGATTACCACAAAAACAAAGCCGCACAGGATAACCTGTGCGGCAAACATACAAAGCAGTCAGCTTTTTCTTGCACCACAAATTATCCTTACCGAGCAGCAACGGTAAAGGTATCATAGGTGCCAAAGAAAGAAGCCTTCATGTTCCCAGTTCCTTTCGGAAAAGTCTGGAATCAATATAGCGCTTTCTCGGTGAGCTGTCAAGATTTTTCGTTATATTTTACAAGATTTTCCCTGTATTTTCTTGCATTATCACGATTCCAGGCGTTCCCGCAGACGCTCCACGGCGCGTTTTTCAAGGCGGGAGATCTGTACCTGGGAGACGTGGAGCACCCGTGCGCAGTTTTGCTGGGTCATGCCGTGGTACTAGCGCAGGGCGATGACCTGTCTTTCCCGTTCGGGAAGCTCTTCGATCAGCGCGCGCAGCGTCACCTGCTCGAGCATGCGCTCCTCCGCGCTGTAATCGCCCAGCACCAGCTCCAGGGTAAAGCCGTCCTCCCCGCTCTCGCGCTGCAAACTCTCCGTCGGGCCGGAGGCGGCCTCCGCCATGGCAATCTCCTCCGCGTCCAGCCCGGTTTCCGCGCAGAGCTCGGAGATGTGCACTTCCCGACCGAGGCGCTGCTCCAGGCTTTGGCGGGCAAGGAAGATCTTCGCCGCCTGTTCCTTGAGTCCTCGGCTGACCTTGACCGCCCCGTCGTCCCGCAAAAAGCGGCGGATCTCCCCGGCGATCTTCGGCACGGCATAGGTGGAAAACTGCGTCCCATACTGCGGGTCAAAGCCCTCGACTGCCTTGAGAAAACCTACGCAGCCGAGCTGGTACAGATCCTCCGGATCGGTGCCGCGCCCAAAATAGCGCCGCGCAATGCTCCAGATGAGGCCGCTGTTATCCTGGATGAGCCGACCCATCCGCTCCCGATCCCCGCCTTTCGCCGCGAGTAAATCGGACAGCTTATTCTCGTTCATCCGATCCGCCCCCGGCGGAAAATCCGGCGGCGCATGGAGACGGTGGTGCCCTTCCCCTTCTCCGATCTGACGTGCAGTGTATCGGTAAAGCTCTGCATAATGGTAAAGCCCATGCCGCTGCGCTCCTCTCCGCCGGTGGTGAAAAGCGGCTCCATCGCCTGTTTGACGTTCTCCATGCCCACGCCCCAGTCCCGCACGGTGATGTCCAGCGTATCCTCGTCCAGGATGCGAAGCCGCAGACGGATGCGCCCGATCTCCCGCGGGTAAGCGTGTACGATGCAGTTGGTCACCGCTTCGCTCACGGCGGTTTTGATGTCCCCCAGCTCCTCCAGCGTCGGATCAAGCTGAGAAGCAAAGGCCGAGGCCGCTGCGCGGGCAAAGGCTTCGTTTGCGCTGTTGCTGGGAAAATCCAGCGTTATGTAGTTTTTGATGTTCATGTCGTCCCTCCTATCGCGGCCACCTGCACCAGCCGCTCGATCCCGGCTGCCTCCAGGACGCGCCGCGTCTGTGTACCCGGGTTTTCGATCCAGACTCTGCCGCCCAGATCCCGCATTTTCCGGTTCAAGCGCACGATCAGCGCGATCCCGGAGGAATCCATGAAGCGAAGCCCTGCGAGATCCAACGCACATTCCCGGGGCAGATAGGCGTCCAGAAGCTCCGTGATGCTCTGCATCGTCTCGCGCGCCGCGTGATGGTCAAGCTCTCCGACAAGCCCGATCGTGAGCCGTCCGGAGGCGTAAGCGGTCGTGATGTTCATGCGTTTTCTCCTTGATGGTAAAAAATAACACCGCACACAGCTCGTGTACGGTGTTATTGTATCGGTATTTGCTTGTAAAATCTGTCGAAACTCAGAACTGCGCAAGGCTCAGCTTCAGGTTTTCGATCAGCGCTTCGAGCTTTGCCTTCTTCTCGCGCTCGGCATTGACAACGGCCTCGGGCGCGCGGGTGACGAAGTTCTGATTGGAGAGCTTGCCGATCTGCGCCTGCAGCTGCTTCTCAGCGTTCTGCAGCTCCTTGGTGATGCGGGCCTTCTCCTTCTCGAGATCGACCAGCTCCGCCATGGGCATGAACATACGGGCGTTATCGGTGACAACGGAGACCATGCCGTTCGTGTCCGCGGGGGCTTCGTCCACCACGGAGACCTCGGAGGCGTAGGCCAGCTTGCAGATATAGCTGACGCCGGCCTCGAAGGCGGCCTTTTTGTCCGTGGCGATGATGAGGTGCGCCTTGCGGGAGGGCGGCACGTTCATCTCGCTGCGGCGGGCACGGACGGCCTTGATGGCGGTCATGACCATCTCAAAGTTATACTCGGCCTCAGGGAAGCTCAGGCTCTCGTCATAGGCGGGGTATTTTGCGACCATGAGCGCCTCACCCTCGTGGGGCAGCGCCTGCCAGATCTCCTCGGAGATAAAGGGCATGAAGGGATGCACCAGCTTGAGGATCTCGGTCAGCACATACAGAAGCACCTTCTGTGCCGCGATCTTCGATTCCTCGTCCTCGCCGTTGAGGCGGGGCTTGGTGAGCTCGATATACCAGTCGCAGGAGGAGTCCCAGATAAAGTCGTAGATTTTGCCCGCGGCGACGCCAAGCTCAAAGGCGTCCATGTTCTCGTTGACTTCCTTGACGGTGTCATTGAGCTTGGAGAGGATCCACTTATCCTCGATCTCGAGCTTTTCAGGCAGCTCGTTTTTGTCGATCGAGAGATTCATCATCACAAAGCGGCTCGCGTTCCAGAGCTTGTTGCAGAAGTTGCGCATGGCCTCGCACTTTTCCACATAGAAGCGCATGTCGTTTCCGGGGGAGTTGCCGGTGATGAGGTTGAAGGCACAAGGCCGTGGATGAACACGGTCTTGAAGGGTTCCTTGTCCATCTGCTCCATGCCGGAGAAGATCATGCGGGCGACCCAGAAGAAGATGATGTCATAGCCCGTGACCATGACCGAGGTGGGGTACCAGTAGCGCAGTTCCTCGGTCTTTTCCGGCCAGCCCATCGTGGAGAAGGGCCAAAGCGCGGAGGAGAACCAGGTGTCCAGCACGTCCTCCTCGCGGCGGATGTTTTTGCTCTTGCAGGCTTCGCACTCGCAGGCGTCCGTGCGGGAGACAGTGATGTGACCGCAGTCGTCACAGTACCAGGCGGGAATCTGATGTCCCCACCAGAGCTGGCGGGAGATGCACCAGTCGTGCACGTTCTCCATCCAGTTGAGATAGGTCTTGGTAAAGCGCTCGGGCACGAACTTGATGCGCCCGTCCTTGACGACCTCGATGGCCTTCTTGGCAAGCGGCGCCATCTTCACGAACCACTGGGGGCTGGTGAGCGGCTCCACCACGGTGCCGCAGCGGTAGCAGCAGCCGACGTTGTGGTTGTAGGGCTCCACCTTCACGAGATAGCCCTGCTCCTCCAGATCGGCGACGATGGCCTTGCGCGCCTCATAGCGATCCAAGCCGTCGTACTTGCCGCCGTTGATGATGCGCGCGTCCTCGTCAATGCACTGGATCCGCTCGAGATCATGGCGCAGGCCGACCTCATAGTCGTTGGGGTCGTGGCAGGGCGTCATCTTCACCGCGCCGGTGCCGAAGCCGAGTTCGACATACTCGTCGGCCACGATGGGGAGCTTGCGCCCGACAAGCGGGAGGATCGCGTTCTTGCCCACAAGGTGCTTGTAGCGCTCATCGTCCGGGTGGACGGCGACGCCGGTATCGCCCAGCATGGTCTCGGGGCGTGTGGTGGCGATGATGAACTCCTCGTCGGAGTTTTCAACGGGGTAGCGGATGTGCCAGAAGTGGCCGGGCATATCCTTGTATTCGACCTCCGCGTCAGAAAGCGCGGTGCGGCAGTGGGGGCACCAGTTGATGATGCGGCTACCCTTGTAGATAAGCCCCTTCTCGTAGAGATCACAGAAGGTCTCGCGTACGGCCTTGGCGCAGGTCTCGTCCATGGTGAAGCGGTTGCGATCCCAGTCGCAGGAGACGCCCATGCTCTTCTGCTGCTCGATGATGCGGTTGCCGTACTGGTGCTTCCAGTCCCAAACGCGTTCAAGGAACTTCTCGCGCCCGAGATCGTAGCGGCTGAGGCCTTCCTTCTCGCGCAGCTCCTGCTCGACGCGGATCTGCGTGGCGATGCCCGCGTGGTCCTGCCCGGGCAGCCACAGCGCCGCATAGCCCTGCATCCGCTTGTAGCGCGTCAGAATATCCTGCAAGGTTGCGTCCAGCGCGTGACCCATGTGGAGCTGACCTGTGACGTTGGGGGGCGGCATGACGATGGAGAAGGGCTTTTTCTCGGGGTCGATCTCCCCCTTGAACCAGCCGCCGTCCATCCAGAAATCGTAGATTTTCTTTTCGACCTTTTTCGGTTCGTACACCTTCGGAAGCTCTCTCATTGCTCCCACCTCCTGATAATGAGTATCTGTCAGTTCCTTGGGCACTGTGCCTTGATTGGCTGACAGTACAGGAAACGCCCTGAGACGTCTCCGTCTCAGGGCGATAATATTCTACCGCGGTACCACCTGAATTCCGCCTTGCGGCGGCACTCTTTCGGCTCTTAACGCGAGCCGCACGCCGGAACTACGCAGGTTTCCCCTTCCCCCCGGGCGCTCGGAACCGACCTTCGACCGTGCTTGGCAGGGACTCGCACCCACCGTCCCCTCTCTGAGCCTTGCAGACCGATCTACTCCTGTTCGTCATTGCGCTGATAACAGATGAATTATAGTATAGTTTTCCTCGTTTTGTCAAGGTTTTATTTCCCCGCGAGATAGTCGCAGGCGCTCAAGGCCGCGACATTTCCTTCTCCCGCGGCTTTGGCGAGCTGGTATGGCTTGCCGGTGCAGTCGCCCGCGGCAAAGACGCCGGGAACCGTGGTCTGCATTTTGCGATCGACGACGATGGCGCCGTTTTCGTACTCCAGTCCGGGCACAAGCTTTGTGACCGAGACCGTGTCCTTGATGATGAACACGCAGTCCACCTTATGCTCCTCGCCGGCGAAGACAAGCGTATCCGCCTTCATGCCGCCGCGAATCTCGTACTTGCCGTTTTTCTCAAAGCGCAGCACCGTGCAGCCGATGCTCTCTAAAAAGTCCGCGTCATGGCGGGCTTCCTCGCCGCCGCCCACGACCGCCACGGTCTTGCCGCGATAGAGCATCCCGTCACAGGTCGCGCAGTAGCTCACGCCGCGTCCGAGGAACTCCGCCTCGCCGGGATAGAGCTTCTCGCGCGTGATGCCGGCGGCAATGATCAGGGACTTTGCCATGTAGTAATCGCTCCCGGCCGCGACGCCGAAGGTACCGTCCATCGGCATGACGGAGATTGCGCGCCCGGTGATCATCGTCGCGCCCGCCGCCTCCGCCTGCTTGCGGAAGAGCGCCGTCATCTCCGCGCCGGTCATGGGCGGGAGACCGGGGTAATTGGTGATTTTCTCCGCCTTATAGAGGCTGGAGGTCTCCTCCTTGTTGGAAACGATCGCACTGGTCTTGCCGCGGTTTTTCAGCGTCAGCACCGCCGAGGTCGCCGCCGCGCCGCCGCCGATGATAAGAACGTCATAAATCTGATCCATATTCAGCACTCCCTTGATTCAGTGAATAATGAACAGTGAAAAATGAACAGTTATGGTGTCCCCTTCGGGGACGAATTATTTTCATCTGTCGCGCAGCGACACCTTAACTTTTCACCACTCACTTTTTTCTATTCATTATCTTACCACAGCCCGCCCTCAATTGCAATCGCTAAATTTGATTGTACACAATGTTTTTCTCGTTTTCTTTTTCTTGTATTTTCCGCAAGCATCGTATATAATAGTCAGGAATTTTTGACTGGGGAGAGAAAAAAATGGACGAACTCAATACCAGAAACTTTATCGAGTCCTTCGTACAGGAGGATCTTTCCGAGGGAAACCGCTGCTACGGCATGAAGGTGCACACCCGCTTTCCGCCCGAACCCAACGGCTATCTGCATATCGGTCACTGCAAGGCGCTGACCATCGACTTCAGCACCGCAGAGCGCTTCGGCGGGCTCTGCAATCTGCGCTTTGACGACACGAATCCCGCCAAGGAGGACACCGAGTATGTCGACGCCATCCAGCAGGACATCCACTGGTTGGGCTTTGACTGGGGCGACCGGCTGTTCTACGGCTCCGATTACTTTGAAAAGACTTATGAGATCGCCCTGCAGTTTATCAAAAAGGGTCTGGCCTATGTCTGCGAGCTGACGCCCGAGCAGTTCAAGGAATACCGCGGCGACACCACGCACCCTGCCATCAGCCCCTGGCGCGACCGCCCCATTGAGGAAAACCTTGACCTTTTTAAGCGTATGCGCGCCGGTGAGTTTGAGGAAGGGCGCTACACGCTGCGCGCAAAGCTCGACCTTGCAAGCGGCAACTTCAATATGCGCGACCCGGTGCTCTACCGCATTCGCTACATCAACCACCACCGCCAGGGCGACAAATGGTGCATCTACCCGATGTACGACTTTGCCCACCCCATCCAAGACGCGCTGGAGGGCATCACCCACTCCCTCTGCTCGCTGGAGTATGAGGCGCACCGTCCGCTCTATGACTGGGTGGTTGAAAATGCCGACATTCCCGGCGTCAAGCCCCGGCAGATCGAGTTTGCCCGTCTCGGCATCAACTACACGGTCATGTCCAAGCGCAAGCTCAGACAGCTTGTGGAGGAAGGCCGCGTCTCCGGCTGGGACGATCCGCGGATGCCGACGCTCTGCGGTCTGCGCAGGCGCGGCTACACCTCCCGCTCCATCCGGAATTTCTGTGAGCGCATCGGCGTGAGCAAGGTGGATTCCACTGTGGACTGGGCGCTGCTCGAGAGCTGCCTGCGCGACGATCTCAACGACAGCGCGCAGCGCGTCATGGCGGTGCTGCATCCCGTAAAGCTCACTGTCACCAACTACCCCGAGGGGCAGAGCGAGCTTCTGACCGTGGAGAACAATCCTCTCCACCCCGAGGAGGGAACCCGTGAGGTCAGCTTCTCCCGCCACCTCTGGATCGAGGAGGACGACTTTATGGAGGTGCCCGCACCGAAGTACAAGCGCCT
>CACZXQ010000117.1 GCA_902785115.1 Oscillospiraceae bacterium
GCCACAAAGGGCGGGCGGAGCTTACCGTCCTCGGTGATGAGAAACTTCGCCGCATCCGACTGGTAGAGGTCGATCGGCGCAAACTCGAAGCCGCGCAGGTTGAATTCATACACCGCCTCGAGCGTGACCTGCAAGTCCTCTTCGTTCGCGGTGAGGTCGTTTCGGCGCTTGAACTCATTGAGCTTGCGGCGCACGCTCTCGGTGCCGCCGGTCATCATCGCGGCGTCAAAGCCGCCCTTCTGGCTGCGGCGGTAGAAGTAGGCGCTGTAAAAGGCCAGGGGCTCATGCACCTTGAACCAGGCGATGCGAAAGGCCATCATGACGTAGGCCACGGCGTGCGCCTTCGGGAAGAGGTAGGCGATCTTGCGCGCCGACTCGATCCACCAGTCCGGCACGCCCATGGAGCGCATCTGCGCCTCCGCGTCGCCGGGGAAGTCGCCGCTCTTTTTGACCTTGCCCTTACGCACGGCCTCCATGGTCTTGAAGGCCAGGGCGGGCTGCATCCCCTTCTGGATGAGGTAGATCATAATGTCGTCGCGGCAGCCGATGGTCTCATTGACGTCCGCGACGCCGTTTACAATGAGGTCGTGAATATTGCCCGCCCACACGTCGGTGCCGTGGGAGAAGCCGGAGAGGCGCACGAGGGTATCAAACTGGCTCGGCTGCGTGTCCACGAGCATCTGGCGGGTAAAGGGCGTGCCGAACTCCGGTACGCCGATGGAGCCGGTCTTGCCGATGATCGGGTCGTCGTCCGGAAGCCCCAGCGCCGCGGGGCTTGTGAAGATGGACATGGTCTCCGGGTCGGAGAGGGAGATCTTCTTCGCGTCCACGCCGGTCATGTCCTCCATCATGCGGATCATGGTCGGGTCATCGTGCCCCAGCTCATCAAGCTTTAAGAGGTTTGCCTCCATGCAGTGGTATTCAAAATGGGTGGTGATGATGTCGCTGTTCGGGTCGTCCGCCGGGTGCTGCACGGGGCAGAAGTCCGTCACGTCCATATCCTGCGGGATGACGACGAGGCCGCCGGGGTGCTGCCCCGTGGTGCGCTTGATGCCCACGAGTCCCAGGGCGAGGCGGTTTTCCTCCGCCTTGGTGGCGGTGATGCCGCGCTCCTCCAGGTACTTTTTCACATAGCCGTAGGCCGTCTTTTCCGCAAGGGTGCCGATCGTTCCGGCGCGGAAAACGTGATCCGAGCCAAACAGCACCTCGGTGTACTTATGCGCCTTCGCCTGGTACTCGCCGGAGAAGTTCAAGTCGATATCGGGGGTCTTCTCGTTGCCGGGAAAGCCCAGGAAGGTCTCAAAGGGGATGTCAAAGCCCTCGCGGTTCATGCGCTCGCCGCAGTCGGGGCAGTCCTTTTCCGGCATGTCCGCGCCGCAGCCGTAGCTGCCGTCGGTAATAAACTCCGAGTGGCAGCACTTGGGGCAGACGTAGTGCGGCGGCAGGGAGTTTACCTCCGTGATGCCGGACATGTACGCCACAATGGAGGAGCCGACGCTCCCTCGGCTGCCGACAAGGTAGCCGTGCTCAAGCGAGTTTTGCACCAGCTTCTGGGCGGACATATAGATCACGTCATAGTTGTGGTCGAGGATGGTGTTTAATTCCGTGTCCACGCGCTCCTGTACGATGGCGGGCGGGTTCTCGCCGTAGATGCGGTGCATCTTGCCGTAGACGAGATCGCGCAGGTCGCGGGCGGAGTTTTCGATCTTCGGCGGGAACAAGTCCTTGGGCAGCAGCTCGATCTCCTCCACCTCGTCGGCGATGGCGCGGGTATTCGTCACCACCACCTCATAGGCCACGTCTTTTCCGAGGTACTCAAACTCCTTGAGCATCTCGTCCGTCGTGCGGAAATAGATCGGGCAGTCCCGGTCGGGGTCGGAGAACTTCTTCGCCGCCTGCAAAATCTTGCGGTACTGCTCGTCCTCGGGGTCGAGAAAATGCACATCGCTTGCGGCGATGACGGGCTTATTCAGCTTGCGGCCGAGATTTAAGATCGTGCGGTTATAGTCCTGCAAGACCTTCTCGTCCTTGACGCGCCCGTTTTCAATGAGAAAGGCGTTGTTGCAGATCGGCTGGATCTCCAGATAGTCGTAGTAGGAGGCGATTTTTTCCAGTTCCTTCGGGCTTGCGCCGGTCATGACCGCGCCGTAGAGCTCGCCCATGCCGCAGGCCGAGCCGACAAGGATTCCCTCCCGGTGCTGATTCAGGAGGCTCTTCGGCACGGTGGGGTTGCGGTGGAAGTATTTTAAGTAGGACTGGGAGATCATCTCGTAGAGGTTTTTGAGCCCCTTGCGGTTTTTCACCAGCAGGATCATGTGATGGCTCTTCGCCACGTCCGTGCGCTTGAGGCGGTGGTAGACCTCCTCGATGCCGTCCAGGTCCTTCGCCCCCTGCGCGCGCAGCATGGGCAGGAACTTGTCCATCATCCGCGCCACGACCATCGCGTCGTCGGAGGCGCGGTGGTGGTTAAACTGTGGCAGCCCCAGGTGGTTGGAAACAATGTCCAGCTTGAAGCGCTTGAGCTCGGGCAGCAGCGCCTGGCTCAAGGCGAGCGTGTCGAGGAAGACAGGCGAAAAGCGCAGCCCGTTACGAAGCGCGGCCGCGGTCATAAAGCCCACGTCAAAGTGCGCGTTGTGCGCCACGAGCGGGCGATCCCTGGCGTAGGCCATGAACATCTCCATGGCCTCCTTCTCCAGCGGCGCGTCCTTCACGTCGCTGTCCTTGATACCGGTCAGCTCCGTGATGTTCGCGGGGATGGGCTTCTGGGGATTGACGAAGGTGTTGAAGGTGCTTTTCACTTCCCCGCCGGAGAAGATCACCGCGCCGATCTCGGTCATGCGCTCATCCTGGGCGTTGAGGCCGGTGGTCTCAATGTCGAAGGCGACAAACTCCGTGTCCAGTGGGAGCTTGGATTTGCCGATGACGGCGGCGTTTCCGTCCATGTCGTTGACGAAATAGGCCTCCATGCCGTAGATGATCTTCACGCCGTGCTTTTTGCCCGCCTTCCACATATCTGGGAAGGCCTGCGCCACGCCGTGGTCGGTGACCGCGATGGCGGGCATGCCCCAGTCGGCGGCGCGCTTGACCACCGCGCCCGGATCGGTCAGCGCGTCGAGGGCGGAGAAGCGGGTGTGCAGATGCAGCTCCACACGCTTGACTTCCGCGTTGTCCGGGCGGGTGAAGCGCTTGGACTTCATGATATTTCTCGGGTCAAGCACCATGTCGTTATCGTACTTCGACCAGACGATCTCGCCCTGCACGGTGAGGTGATCGCCCACACCCACGCGGTCGATGATGCTCTTATCATCGTCCGAGCGCAGAAAGCGCGTGACGGAGACGGAGTTTGTGCGGTCGGTGAGGTCGAAGGCCAGCACCGCGCCGCCGTTTCGTGTTGAGCGGCTTGTGACCGCCACCACGTCCCCCTCCACGGTGACCTTGCCGGATTCCAGCGTCAGCGTGTTCATGGGTACGGGCTTCTGGCGGATCGCTCTGCCGAAGAGCACATCGCCGGTCGGCTTATCGCCGTGGCCGGGCGCGCTGAAAGTGGCCGTGGCCGAGGCCTTGGGGCGCGGATAATCCGGCACGATGGCGACGGTTTTGAGACCGTAATCGGCTCTGAGCCGGTCGGAGAGCGTGGTGATGTCCACAGGCGAGGGCATGGCGGCAAAGCGGGCGCAGACCGAGAGCGTCAGCTCCCGCGCGTCCACCTGCACATCGGTGACGTAAGCCTGCTCCAGCCCGCCCGCGATGGGTTTGAGATCCCCACAGCCGGGGAACATGGTCAAAAATGGGGTGTTGTCTGTCATGGTCGTTCCTCAAAGAAGAATGAATAATGAATGATTGTGGAGTCCCCTTCGGGGACAAATAATAATTCATCGCAAAGCGACACCTTTATTATAGGTTTGTCTCCAAGCTGATCATAACGGGGAAGCTGCGCAGGCAAAACCCATTTCTTTCCCGTTGGGGAAAGAAACGGTTTTTGATGCCAAAGAAAGGCAACAAGGGGAAGTGTCCCCTTGACCCCTCGTGCAAAAGGGGAACCTAAGGTCTGAGCGTAGGTCGCCGCCGTCCTAAAATTTGACAGGCTTTTGCGCCCAGGTGTTCGCTGCCGCTATGTTGTGCAGAACAAAGCGCTCAAAAGCTCGACACGGCGGCTCGGCTCTATCGACGCAGTTTCGGGGCTGTGAAGAAAGTCTTTTTTGCATCCAGCCTGTAGGGGCGGCTATTAGCCGCCCGGCAGTATAATGGAACATTTTTGCAGAGAAAACGCGGCGAATCCGAAATATATTACGATTTTTTGTGCTTTTCACCTATATATCACGATTCACTGCGCGGGCGGTTGATAACCGCCCCTACGGAATAAACCCTCCTGTTTTGCCTGTAGGGGCTGACGC
>CACZXQ010000118.1 GCA_902785115.1 Oscillospiraceae bacterium
AAGGTGGAGAACGTGAACGTCTACTACCGCTCCGGCGATGTGGACACGAGCGTCCCCGGCGACAGCCTTGTCCCCGCCGGCAGCCTTGTCACCGCCGCCTCCATGAGCGATGTTGAGGGCTACCGCTTCACCGGGTGGGAGTTCCGCTACCTCTGCAACGGCGCCGAGATGGATCTTGCCGCCGGCAGCAGCTTCCAGCCCTATGCCGACTGCGTGCTGGTCGCCCAGTGGGAGGCCGTGCAGTCGGAAGAGCAGCCGGAAGAACAACAGCCCGCGCATGAGCACAGCTGGTATGAGACCGGCAACACCGCGACCTGCACCGAGGCTGGTGTGCGCAGCTTCGCCTGCACCGGCTGTGACGAAACCTATAGCGAGCCGTGCGACGCACTGGGCCACAACTATGTTGCCGGCGAGGTCGTCGCCCCCACCGTGGGTGCGCAGGGCTACACCGTTTATACCTGCACCCGCTGCAACGACAGCTACAACAGTGACTTCACCGATCCCCTCCCCCCCCATGAGCATACCTGGGAGCTCACTTCCGACACCGCCACCTGCGAGGCCGCCGGTACCAAGACCTTTACCTGCAGCGGCTGCGGCGACACCATGACCGAGGACAGCGCCGCCAAGGGTCATGCCTGGAACGAGGGTGTGGAGACCACGCCCGCCACCTGCGAGCACGTGGGTGTGAAGACCTTCACCTGCCAGAACGATCCCAGCCACACCAGGACCGAGGACATCCCGCTTGCCGATCACGTCTGGGACGATGGCGTCGTGACCAAGCCGGCCACCTGCACCGATGCCGGCGTCAGAACCTACACCTGCAAGATTAACGCCAGCCACACCAGGGAAGAAGTGATCAACGCCCTCGGCGGCGAGCACACCTGGAACGAGGGCGTCGTTGACAAAGAAAAGGGCGTCACGGTCTATACCTGCACCCGCTGCGGCGACACAAAGAGCGAGCCGCTTCCGCCCGAGAAAAAAGGCGATGACAAGAAGGGCGGCGATGTGATCGTCAACACCCCCGCCGAGCTGGAAGACAGCGCCATCACGCCCGCTGCCGCCGCCCGCTCCTGGACGCAGGGCAGCAGCACCGACTTCACCTTCACCGTAAACTATGAGTACGAAAAGCTCCAGTCCGTCATGATCGACGGCACAGCGCTGACTCTCAACACCGACTTCAGCGCCGCCTCCGGCAGCACCGTCATTACCATCAAGAAGGAAAAGCTGAGCACGCTGAGCGCCGGCAATCACACAGTTGACGTGAACTTTACCGACGCCCACGTTGCCCTCACTCTCAGCGTCGCCTCCGCCCCTGTGACCAAGACCGATATCACCGTCAAGGCCAAGGATCGCACCGCCTACTATACCGGTGAGAACGTCACTGCCAATGAGTACGAGATCACCGCCGGCGCGCTGCAGAGCGGTGACCGCATTGAGGCCACCTTCGGCGGCGGCTCCGTGAACGTCACCACCGGCGCTGCCTCTACCCTCAATGTCGTCATCAAGGACGCGGGCGGTGTGGATGTGACCAGCACCAAGTATAACGTCACCACGCAGGGCGGCAACGTCGTCATCAATCCCCGTCCCCTGAATCTCCGCGGTCAGGATGTGCAGAAGCAGTACGACGGCAACGCCTATGTCCTCAACGATTACGCCTCTCGCATCAGTTCCGACAAGCTGGCCAATCACAGTGTTCAGGTGAGCCTTGCCATCTATCAGAACGGCTCGCAGGTCAGCTCCGCGAAGGACGGCGGCAGCTATGACATCATGCTCACCGCCTTCAGCGTCAAGGATGGCAGCAATGTCGATGTGACCGCCAACTACACCAACACCGCGGCTCCCTACAAGCTCGGCACGCTGACCATTACCAACGCGCCCGCCGCCATGCTCCCCGTCACTGTCACCGCCAAGTCTCAGACCTGGACTTACGACGGTCAGGCGCATGACTGCCACGAATACACGGTCTCCACCGCCCTGCAGGACGGCGACACCATGACCGTGAGCTTTGACGCGGCCAGCACCATCACCGACTTCGGCACCGTCGCCAACAAGATCAACGCCGTTTCCATCAAGGACAGCAGCGGCAACGGCGTGGCCTATGCCCTCAACGGCGTTGGCTCCGGCAAGTATAACGTCACCGTACAGGACGGTACACTCAAGGTCGATCCCTTCAAGCTGACGCTCACCGCCGTCTCCGCCGAGAAGTACTATGACGGCACCGCCCTCAGAAACGACAACGTCAAGGCCAGCGCCCTGATCAGCGGGCATAAGTTCTCCGTCGTGCGCTTTGCCGTTACCGACAGCCAGGGCAACCTCATCAAGAACGGCCCCGTCTCCGTCGGCACCTACACCAAGAAGGTCACCGATGTGACGATCCTCGACAGCAAGGGCACGGACGTGACCAGAAACTACGACATCACCAAGGTGGACGGCACGCTCAAGGTCATGCAGGCTGACGGCAGCGCGAACACCAAGAGCCCGAAGACCGGCGACGAGAACAATATGGTTCTCTGGATCGCTCTGCTCGCGGTCTCCGCCGTGGTCGTGCTGGGCGTGGCGGGATACTTCTTCTACAAGAACAGGAAGCAGGCATCCCGCAAGCACGCGCCTCGCAAGCCCCGTCCCGATGACAAACAGTAAAACAGAAATTGCGGAAGCCGGGGTCAACACCCCGGCTTCTGTGCTCTTGCTTTCCTGTTCGATGCATATTATAATATATAATAATAGTATATTTGCATAATAAAGGATGATTCTGCATGGATACTGTATTGGATTACATTCGCTGGCGCGGGGATATTCCCTTCAGCCATGACGGCGTGCGCGACGCCGATATCCTCGTGCTGGGGCTGCTGAGCTATCTGGATCTCAAGCCCATCTGGGAGGGACATACCGAGCCGCTTCTTCTCCGGGACTGTCAGCGCATGGTGGACGAAGGCAGCCTGCGCGTACTGCTGACCGGTCAGGGGCTTGGTTATGAGGAGATCATGGCCGCCGCCATCGCCTCGCGCCGCTTCGGAGAACTGGAGATCCGCGACTATGTGGATCTTGTGCGCTCCGACCCGCCCACGCAGTTTTCCGCCCTCTGCTTCCACGAGCAGAGCGGTCTGTCCTTTCTGCTCTATCGCGGCACGGACGACACACTGACCGGCTGGGAGGAGGACTGCATGATCGGCTTTACCCGCACCGAATCCCAGCGCCTTGCGCTGCTGTACGCGGATGAACACCTCAAAGCCGGACGACGCTGGTATATGGCCGGGCATTCCAAAGGTGGAAATCTTGCGCTTTTCGCATCCTGCAACCTCTCTGACGCGGCGTTGGCGCTTCTTGAGCGCATCTACATCCTCGACGGTCCCGGTCTCTGCCCGGAAGTCATGGACGTCGAAGCCGTCTCCCGGATCGACAGCCGCTGCCGCCGCATCTCTCCGAGCTTCTCCGTGATCGGCAAGATTTTTGAGCCGCAGATCTCGGACTCCCGCATCGTGCGCTCCACCGTTTCCGGGCTTCTGCAGCACAGCCTTGCAAGCTGGGGCATCGACCACGGCGAGCTTGCCCTCTGCAGTGAACACGATCCCACCAGCGTTTGGCTCAATGCCGCCATTCGCAGCTGGCTCAAGAATATGTCGCAGGAAAACCGCGTCATCTTCGTGCATGAGCTCTTCGCCGCGCTCTCCGCGGGCGGTGCGCGCACCGTGACAGAGCTGGATAAGGGCGGGCGCGCCGGCTATGAGCTCATTCTGCGCAAGCTGCTGGAGTCCAGCGACGTAACGCGCCGCACGATCACCGATCTCCCGCTGCAGGCCGTGAGTCAGGCGGTCAATCTTCTGCGCCGCCAGAACGAGCTATAATACCGCGGAGGCATCTGCGTTTGTGTTCTTCCACGCTCTGACAATATATTACAGGATTCGTCGCTTTTAACACATTTGAGCAATCCGCGCACGAAAAAAATATGAAATTTTTACAATAAATTCTTGACATTTTTTGATGGCTATGGTATAAAAGATACAGGAGATGGGCGGCACCCATCGGTGTGATCGGCACCGTAACCCGTTTTAGCAAGTCCAATTCACTTGCGAGGCCGCCGGGGGCATAGTATCCGGATGTTGTGCGGGCAACAGTCTTCCGTTTCGTGATGACAGTAACCGATTTTTGAAACAGGTCGCATTCCGTTCGGTGGAAAGCGGCCTGCTTTCTTTTTTCTGATACGATTCCTGCAGGCGCTGCCTCGCCTGAAGCAAATCTGCCTCGGATATTTATTGAAGAACACGACAAACGCATGAATTAAAAAAATGTAAACACCCTCTTCCAAAGTTAATATAGTTATGTTAACCTAAAGGAAAAAGAAAGAGGGGGAGCAAAGTGG
>CACZXQ010000119.1 GCA_902785115.1 Oscillospiraceae bacterium
GCTTGACGGCTTCATCACCACCAACGCCCCCGGCATCCAGGGTCAGGGCATCCAGATGGCGCAGGCCATCGGCGCCGACACCGTGGATCTCGAGCAGATCCAGCTGCACCCCACCGTCCATGTGGAGGGCACTTCCGCCAACCTCATCACCGAGGGTCTGCGCGGCGACGGCGCGATCCTTGTCAACCAGGAGGGCGAGCGCTTCTTCGATGAAGTCTCTACCCGCGATAAGGTCTCCGCTGCCGAGTTTGAGCAGACCGGCGGCTACGCCTGGCTCATCGTGGACAGCCGCATGTCCGACGCCTCCAACGTCATTCAGGGCTATATCAAGCAGGGCTACGCCGTCTCCGGCGAGACGTATGAGGAGCTGGCTGAGGCCATCGGCGCTCCCGCCGACGCCTTTAAGGCCACGATGGAGAAGTGGAACGCCTGCGTCGAGGCCAAGGAGGACGCCGACTTTGGGCGCGTCTCCTTCGCCAATCCTCTTGACCAGGCTCCCTACTACGCCATCAAGGTGCAGCCGGGCATCCACCACACCATGGGCGGCATCAGGATCGACAGCGACGCCCAGGTCATCGACACCGACGGCAATGTGATCCGCGGTCTCTTCGCCGCGGGCGAAGTCACCGGCGGCGTGCATGGCAACAACCGTCTGGGCGGCAACGCCGTGGCCGACTTCGTGATCTTCGGCCGCATCGCCGGCGCTTCCGCCGCCGCTTACGCGGACAGATAAAATGATACGGGGATGTGAACAATCACATCCCCGTAGTTTTCAGTATCCAGTTTTCAGTTTTCAGAAAAGAAAACGAAGGATACGGAAACAATCTGTATGCGCGATTCCTGACATAAGAAAGAAAAAACGACTCCTTCAACAATTGATTACAGCCTATCCAAAAAAACGATACGAATTACAGATTCCTGTCTGAAAACTGAATTCTGAAAACTGAAAACTGGGGCTGTGAGAAAACGTAGTTTTCTCACAGCCCCAGTTTCTATTCATGGAAGCGGACAGAATACGCGCAGCGTTTTGTCTCTCCGGCCTCGAGGCGCTGCTCTGAGACCTTCTCGGAAACTTCGCCGGTGAAGCCCGCGTTGTCAGTACGCCCCTGCCAGGGTTCGAGGCAGATAAACGGCCCTTCCGCCTTCGCCCAGACCGCAAGCAGCGGGAAGCCCTCACAGGAGAGCGTCACCCAGGGCGTTTTATCCGGGCGGCGGATCTCCACCGCGGGTACCTGGGCATCCTCAAAGATCCAGGTCTCGGGCAGGCTGTCGCCGTAGGGAACGATACCGTTCTCAAGCGTCAGCGCATGCACCGCGTCGGGCAGCGCAAAGCCCGCCGGGTCTGCGCTGATGTACTGCAAATGCTCCCTGCCGGGAAAAGCGAGGAAGCAGTCCTCCTTCCTGACCCCCGGCGGCATCAGAAAGCCGGGGTGCCCGCCGATGGCGTAGTACATGGGGCTTTCAGATTCGTTCGTGACCGCCCACTCGATGTGCAGAAGGCGGGAATCCTTTTGATCCAGCCGATGCGTCACGCGCAGGCGGAAGTCGTAAGGATAGATGGCCTTGGTCGCCTCCGTGGCGCAAAGCTCCTGCGTGATGCTGTCGGCGCTCTCCGTGAGGCAGACAAAGTCCAGATCACGGGCAAAGCCGTGCTGGGTCTTCATGGGATATTCGCGCCCGTCCACCCGGTATTTGCCGTCCACCACCTTGCCCACAAAGGGAAAGAGGATCGGGGCATGCCGGTTCCACACCGCGGGATCGGCGCTCCAGAGCCGCTCACAGCCGTTTTTCCGGTCATAGACCCGGCTCAGCTCCGCGCCCTTGTCGGCGATCTCGAGGCAAAGGCTGTCGTTTTGCAAGGTATGCATGGGCTGCTCCTTCCAACAATACTGTAAAATGAATGCTGAAGAATGAACAACTACGGTGTTCCCCTTCGGGGAACGGATGAAAATGCCTTTTCACAAACGTCAGCGCACAATTCCGATTTAAAAATTTGATCGTCGCGAAGCGACACCTTAGCTTTTCACTCTTCCCTATTCACTTTTCACTCTTTTTTCATTTTCGCCAGTTCTTCCTCTTCCAGCACGCGGTAGGCCACTTTGCCCACCAGGGTCTTGGGCATATCGTCCTTAAACTCGATGTCGTAGGGCATGGCGTATTTGGCAATGTGCTTGCGGCAGTAGGCCATCAGCTCGTCCTTCGTGGTATCGTCGGGCGTGACGCCGGGGGCGAGCTTGACGAAAGCCTTGACCTTCTGCATCTTATAGGGGTCGGGTACGCCGATGACGCAGCTCATCTGCACCTTGTCATGGGCGTCGAGGATGTTCTCGATCTGACTGGGGTAGACGTTGTAGCCGGAAGAGATGATCATGCGCTTGGCGCGGCCCTTGAAGTAGATGAAGCCCTGCTCGTCCATGGTGCCGAGGTCGCCGGTGTAGACCCAGGTGAGGCCGTCTGCGTGATGGCGGAGGGTCTGGGCGGTCTCCTCGGGGTGCTTCATGTACTCCTTCATCACCGTGGGGCCGGCAAGCAGGATCTCGCCCTCCTCGCCGTAGGGAAGCTCCCGCTCGGTGCCGGGCTCGACGATCTTGATATAGGTATCGGGGAAGGGCAAACCGATGGAGCCCTCCTTCGCCATGTGCGGCGGCGTGAGGCAGCAGGCGGTGACGGTCTCGGTGGTGCCGTAGCCCTCGCGTACCTGGATGCTGGCCTTATGGTCGTAGAGGAACTTGTCAAACTTCTTCTTCAGCTCGATGGAGAGGCTGTCGCCGCCGGAGAACACGCCCTTGAGGCAGCTCAGGTCGGCTCCCTCCATACTGGGCAGCCGCAGCAGCGCCTCATACAGTGTGGGGACGCCCGCGATGAAGTTGCAGCGGTACTTCACAATATCCTTGGCGTAGCTCTTGGCGGTAAAGCGCGGGATCAGGATGCACCTGCCGCCCTGAGAGAGCATCGTGTGGATGCAGACGCCGAGGCCGAAGCCGTGGAACAGCGGCATCGCAGCCAGCATCTTGTCGCCGGGGCGGAACATGGGGTTCGTGGCGATGACCTGCTGACCGAGGGCGTTGAAGTTTTTGTTCGTAAGCACGATGCCCTTGGTGGTGCCGGTGGTGCCGCCGGAATAGAGGATCACGGCGGGGTCTTCGGATCTGCGCTGCACCTTGTAGTTGTAGAAGCAGTGCTCCGAGAGCTTCATGAACTCCCGCCAGCGGATCACGGGCGCGTCCTTGGGGATGGGTTTGATCTTGCGCCCCTCGGTGAGCATATAGCCCGCGCGCACGGGCTTCGAGAGCGCGTCCTTCACGGAGGCGATGATAATGTTCACGACCTTGGTGTTCTCGCGGATCGACTCGAACTTGTGGTAGAACTGGTCGAGCGTGATGGCGGTGACGGATTCGGATTCATTTAAGTAAAACTCGATCTCCTTCTCGGCGGAGAGGGGGTGGATCATGTTGCCAATGGCGCCGACAAGGTTCACGGCATAGAACATATAGATCGCCTGCGGGCAGTTGGGCATGGCGATGGTGACCTTGTCGTTCTCACGCACGCCGATGGTCTTGAGCGCTTTGGCGCAGCGCTCGATCTCGCGCACCATTTCTTTATAGGTGGTGGACTTGCCCATGAAGGTAAAGGCGATGTTGTTGGGGTACTGTTTGGCGATCTCCGCCACCTTGTCGAACATGGAGCCCTCGAAGTAATCGAGGTGCAGCGGCAGCTCGCCCACATAGGGTGCCCAGGGTGTTTTGGCGGTAATGCTGTCCATTTACGGTTAAATCTCCTTGGAATTGTAATCAAATCCGCTGGGCTCATTGAGGGGCTTTTCCAGCAGTTCGGGATGCGCGCAGATGTATTTGAGCAGCCGCAGGGAGCGCACGAAGTAAAAGCCGTCCCCGATGCGCTCATCAAGCGTCGCGCCGATCTCGAGCACGTCACGCAGCTGCTCGCTGCCGTCCGGCATGGGGAGCTTTTCCTTGTGCACGGTGCCCACGGTGACCATGATGCTGTTGCTGCCGTAGTTGTTCAGATGGTGATATACGGCGGGGCCGCGAATGCTGCCGAGGTTTGAGAGCAGGACGGTGGAATAGTTGCTGTCTCCCTCGGTCAGCGCCTTAGGATTCACGCCCCAGAAATCCAGCCAGCGCACCACGCGCACAATCAGCATCAGCAGCAGCCGCGGCACCTTGGCAAAGGCGTCCACCGTGGAATCAAAGCCGCCGGCGGAATGCTCGGTCTTGCGCGCCTCATGCACCTTG
>CACZXQ010000120.1 GCA_902785115.1 Oscillospiraceae bacterium
ATGGTAACCGTGTAAGCGAGGTCGGTGATCGTATACACCACATGGGCGGTGGCGCTGTCGTTTGCGCCGCTGCCTCCATTGGTCAGCGTGATTTCCGCCCAATAAGTCCCCGCCGCTGTGGGGGTTTCGGTCAACGCTTCGCCGTTCTTATCGCCGTTCGTGTCCGCCGCATAGTAGCTCACTGTCGCAGTACCTTGGATCTGGTTTTCGTCTGTGATGACCGCCGCCTTTGCGGTGCCGTCAATCGCAAGGTTCGCAGGTGCGCCTATGCTCAGCGTAGCGATAAAATTCTGATTGTCGGTGTGGTTTGCCACGTCGCTGCACGTCGCTGTGATGGTGTCGCCGTCAGTGGTGTAGGTGAAGCTGTGAACGTGCCTCGCATCCGGAATCGTGATGGTCGTGTCGGCTGTCGGCGTACCCGAAACTGTCACGACCGTATCGCTGGTTCTGGTAACAGTTATTCCATTTGTTATTTTATACAAATCGCTTGTTTTGGGAAACTGATAACCGCTGTTTGCCGTATAGGTCACGGTCTCCATCGCACCAGTCAGCTCAGTTTGAGTTGTATTTCCGCCACTTGTTGTAGCGTTAGCTCCGCCGGTCAGAGTGACCTTGTATTTAGGCATCTCCTCAAATTCCGCTGTAATCGTCACATTTCCCTGAACCACTGCGGGCATGGTGAAGGTGCGAATATTCGGATCACTTGTATTATTGACTTTTAGTGTTGTGTCACTAATGTCTTGTCCGTAAACAACTACTCTATTGCACTGCCATTGTTGCGCATTATTGCTACCGTTGCCAGTCAATGAAACGCTGTTGGTACTCAGATTAGAAATAGTGATAGTACTCCCAGCGCCTGTACCGCTTACTGTCTTGGTTCCTGAACTTGTAACAAGCTGGCTTTCATTCCTTGAGTTTCCATTGCCAGAAACAGTAAATACCACTCTTGTAATGGTCTTCGTCGAAGATGAAATGGTTATTTTCTTGCCTTGATACAATCGACATCCATTATTGTTACATTGTTCGGCACTAAAACTGAAATTAGCACTCGAACCTGTTGTTGAATTACCTATGCCCATCGACTCATTATAGTAGTCCTTATATACTCCGCTAATACTCTTCAGCCTGTATCCATTATCAGGATTAGCCGTCAATGTTACGGTTGCGCCTTCTTCCGCCGATGTTGCTGCTGAGCCGTTCACACTTGCTGTCACCGTGCCATGCTGAGCAGTGTTAATTGTGATACCGTGAGACGTTGCCGCATACGCCGTCAGCCCCATCCCCGGCACCAGCGACAGCACCAGCGCGAGGCTGAGCAGCCAGCTCAGGGCTTTTGTTCTTGTTTTCTGTTTCATGCAAAATTCTCCTTTCCTGCCGCCTGTTCGGGCGGCGATCCTATACGAATTCATGGTTGGAGAGAGGTCATCGTCTTGCGGTACCGCAAGACGTTTTTGCGTACGCAAAAACGATGATCCTTCTTCTCCGGGCGGCGGCTTCGCTGGTGGGCGGGTTCGTTTCATTTCGCTGCCTCCTTATCCCGTTGCATATCGCCGATTGGCGAATTCCTCCGCAAGCTGCGACGGTTCATAGGGCTTTCTGACATATCCGCTCAGACGAAGCGGGATGATCCGATTGGCATATTCCCGCGCCTCGCAGACGGTCACAAAGATGATGTTCACATGGGGGTTGAGCCGGTTGACCTTCTCAGCCAGAGTTACCCCCTCGTCCCTTGCCGCGCCCATGTCAATGCCGGTGAGCAGCACGTCGCAGCCCTCCGTCTCCGCCAGCTCCTTCGCCTTATCCGGGTCGCGGCAATAGTGGACTTCCGCCTCCGGCACGATCCTTGGAATTACCCGTTTCATGTGCCGGAGCGCAAAGAAGTCGCGTTCAACACACAGTACTTTCATGGCATACGCCCCCTTTACAGAGGTATCATAACAGGCGAACCATTCATAAACGTAACTCAGACCGCCGACATTTGTAAAAAAACAAAAAAAGTTGGGACGGAGGCCGTCCCAACCGAATGATTCTTATTGCTTGAAGTGCAGTCTGCCCGTGGTCAGCTCCGCCCAACTGTACTGCTTCATGTACTCGCCGTCAAAGGCGTTGAGCGCGGAAACGTCGCCGTCCAGCATCCGATAATAGTCACAATCCACCATGTCCAGCCGGATCGCGAGCTGCCGCCGCTCGCGGATCAGCACATCCTCCATACCGATGCTGCGCAGCGTGGCGCGCAGATCGGCGAGCAGATTGCGGATGCGCTGTTTCGCCGCCTGCGAGTTCCCCTCATTTTCCCACATCGCCAACGCAATCTCTCCGCTGGTGCAAGCCGCGCCCTCCCGGTCTATGAGATAGGCCAGCAGCTCCTTGGTCTGCGAACGCCGGAAAATCAGAGGCTGGTCGTTCCAAAACACATCAAAGCTCCCAAAGCATCGAACGCGCAGCTTTCCCGGCTGAGTCTCCTTTTTCGGCAGGTTGAGGTTGTCCAGTTCCTCCCGCACACGCTCCGCTTCCGCGGGCTTTACGATGTAGCCGTTGATGTGGAGACGGTAGGCGTCGGAGGCGTACTGCGGGTAGCCCGTGACAAAAATGATCTTTGTCTCCGGCACGGCTTTCTTAATCTGCACCGCCAGCTCCAGCCCGGTCATGCCTTGCAATTCCACGTCGGAGAACACCACGTCGGGCGTATGCTCGGATAAGGCGGCAAGCAGCTCGTCGCCTTCTGTAAAGTCCATGATCTCCGCATCCGGCTCCGCCTCGGTGATCGCCTTATGCAAGAGCCTGAGCATCCTCGGCTCATCGTCTATGGCAAAAAACAGCATTACTTTCCACCTCCACGCTTTTTCGGCAGAATGATGGTCGCCTTGGTTCCCTTGCCGATTTCCGATTCGATCCGCAAATCCCCGCCGCTGATGCTGCGGAGGCGCTCCCGCACGTTCTGGATGCCGATGTGTGCGCGTCCGTCGTTTCGGAGCGTGGGCGCTTCCGGGTCGAAGCCGGGGCCGTCGTCGGTGACAGTGATCTCCCAGCGGTCGGGGTATTCCCGCGTAGCGAGGATGACGGTGCCCGCCCCCTTTTTCTTCCCTCTCGCGCCGTGCCGCACAGCGTTTTCCGCAATGGGCTGCAAGGTCAGCGTGGGCAGCTCAAAGTCTGTGCAGGTGATCTCATAGCGCACGATCAGCTTTTCCATAAAGCGCAGCTGTTCCAGTTCAAGATACGCCTGTGTGTGCTTCAGCTCTTTCTCAAAAGCAATCGCGCCGCTTTCCGCAAGGGACATCATATTGCCTTGGAGATACCGGGAGAATTTTGCAGTAGCGGCTCCCGCCGTCTTAGGGTCACTGTCGCACAGCTCCTGTATCGCGCCGAGGGTGTTATAGAGAAAGTGCGGCTGGATCTGACTGAGCATGATCTCGGTTTGCAGGCGGGCGTTCTCCCGCTGTTGGCTCAGGCTCTGTTCGATTTGGTCGGAAAGGATCAAGCCGTACATGGCCAGGGCGGAGCTGACGTAGCCAATGTCAAGGAGTGGGAAAACATCGGCGAACATCTGCGCCAGCATCGCCGCCGTTATCGGCAGGATGGCGATGAGGAAGCTGAGGAAAGCCTTCTGGGAAAATTGCGCCCTTCGCCGCATCACGCCCGCGAGATTGAGCAGCAGGATGGCGACGATCGGCAGCAGCATAAGCGGGTACAAAGGCCCGCGGTAATAATAGTTGTCCGACACATGATAGGTGAGAACGCCGGTGAGCTCCGCGCTTACCAGCAGGACCACATAGACCGCCCACAGACCCAGCACGGTGCGAAGGAGCTTGCTCCGGCGCATGGCTTCTCCGCAGCAGTGCAGCAGATAAACCGTCAGCATGGGCTGCGGCAGTGAGAGGAGCAGGCATTCCAGAACCACCAGAAGATAAGCTGCCGCGCGCGGGATGGGATAACCGAACAGGAGCAGATCAGCGAAGCTGATAAGGCAGCACAGGATAAATACAAGAAAATAATACTGGAAGAAGCGCTTACTCCAGTGGTCGAACGCAGGCATGGCGGCGGTGAACAACAGGCCCATCACACTCAGCACCAGCGCCGCGCTGGTGATGGAGAAGAAGAAGATATCACTCATTCGTCCATGCCTCCCAACAGATTCATGTTACTAATCCCCTTCTTTGTGAACTTTCGACTTCTTTAGCTTGTTATTATAGCAGATTTCACGGTG
>CACZXQ010000121.1:0-4188 GCA_902785115.1 Oscillospiraceae bacterium
TCATTATGGGTGCTTGATTTCAATTAAGTGATAACTGGTTGCAAATTAATTGCTGCTCCTGCGAGGGATTGGTTATCCTCATTCATGCGTTTGTCGTGCCGATAACTGTTTTGAGCTTGACAGCTCCTCTATTTTCTTATATACTCAGGCTGACGGAAATGTGCAAAGCACTTCTGTCAGCCTGAATATCGTTGCCGCCGGGTAACAAAACGCCAGTAGCCATGTCGTTAGGCCATTGAAGACATGGATACCGGCGATTATTTTTTGAGGTATTGTTATGGAATGGATCATGCTTTTGCTTGCTGCTGTGTGCGAAGTTGCTTGGGCGATCACAATGAAGCTGTCAGAGGGCTTTTCGCGCTTGACGCCCAGCATCATCACCGCTGTCGGCTACCTCGCAAGCGCGTGGTTTCTCTCGCTGGCGCTCAAGAAGCTGCCGCTGGGAACCGCCTACGCCATGTGGACGGGCTTCGGCATTGTCGGCACTTCCCTGCTCGGGATGCTTTTGTTCCACGAAAGCTTATCGCTTCCGCAGTTTATCTGCATCGCGCTGATCGTCGCGGGGATCATAGGCTTAAAGCTGCTCGGCGCCTGATCCATTCGGAGTCAAAAGCTCAGCGCAGCCTGTGGGAATCGATTTCGCGGCGGATGTTCTCCCCGATCTTATCCAGGAGATGCTCAAGATGGTCTTCCGCGTCCTGGATGTTCTCCATCATGCCCATGGCACTGTCCTTAAAGTCGCCGAACAACTCCTTGCGGATGCGTCTGTATCGCTCGGCCTCCTCCATACTGCGCGCGGTCAAGCTCACGAGAATATCTGCGGGCAGTTTTTTCTTTGCAAGCGTGCCCTGCGTCTTTTCCTCCAGCACGACCTGATAGCGCTCATAGGCCGCCGAGACGCAGTCCCGCCAGGAGAGCACGATCTCATTCATGGCGTTTTCACCCACCTCGTGCAGCCGGCCGAGATCCTTGCAGGCTTCGCGCAGCATGGCGGCCATGGCTTCCGGCGTCTCCTCGATTGTAAAGCCGTTGCGCCCGTCCGTAACATCCTCGGCCGCGCAGGAGCCTTCGATCAGAACGCTTGCCAGAGCGCAGGCCGCAGCCTCGCGCACCACAAGGCCGTTGGTGTCGAAGGTGGAGGGGAACAGGAACAGATCCGCCCTGGTATTCCAGGCACGCAGCGCTTCTCTGTCATAGATGGGGCCGGTAAAGATACACTTTCCCGCTTTCCCCTCGCCCATGAGGCCGAGCTCTGCCGCTTTTTCCTCCAGCAGCTCTTTATCCGGCCCTTTCCCGACGAACACCATCCGAAAGTCCTGCCCGCTGTCGCTGAGAAGCTTCAGCGCGTCCAGGATCATCGGCAGCCCCTTATAGGTGATGAGGCGCCCTACATATAAAAACACCGGTACGTCCGCAGGCAGATCGTAGCCCGCCGTCGCCTGTTCGACCAGCGCCTGCGACGCCCTGCCCCGTTCAAAGTCCACGCCGTTATACATCACCCGGTAATCGCCCTGGAATCCGAGCGCCTTCAGGCTCTCACCGGCGCCGCGGCTGACCACCCAGACCTCGTCGCAGGCTTCAATATTGCTGACCATGGCGCGGATGCTCTCCCTGGCGGCGAGCTTTACCTTGACGGCGCGCTCAATGTCGATATCATATTTCGTGTGGTAGGTGAAAACGATCGGCGCGCCGCATTCTTCCCGCAGAAGGCGGGCAATGAAGGTCGCGGTGGCAGGGCAATGGGTGTGAATGATGTCGGGCTTGAAGGCCGCAAGCTCCGAAACCGCCTTGCCGGAGAAGGGATTTCCCGTACGGTAGCCGTTGGCGATGGAAGTAGTGTCAAAGCTTTGATAGGCTACTACCGGGTAGGGGTATGCGCTGTAATCGGCGTCGGGATACTTTGGCGTCCCCACGATCACCTGCGCGCCGTGATCCCGCGGCAGATAATCGGCGTAATTCATCATCACATTGACAACGCCGTCAATGACCGGTGCAAAGGAATCGTTCAGCAGACAAACTTTCATAGCTTCTCCTCGTCTGTTCATTTATTTTCCCGTTCGTACGGTTCGGATTATTCAACCATTGGATTTCAAGTTTTTTGCTGTCTTGCGCGAAGCAGCAGCTTCCACAAAAACCACATCGTATGGAAAACAATCACGATCAAACCTATATAGATTACCGCCCGATGTACTTGATTATCCGGAAAAAACGGGATATCCAGCGTTAAAAACAGATAATCCGAGCCGGGAAACGCTTCGTTGAGCCGCAGACTCGGAATCAGCATCGCGATGAGCGCCCCGACCGTGATCCAGAGATCCCGGTAGCGTGGTCTCATGCGATGAACAAGCAGCATATAGCATGTGCCGAGGATTGGGAGCAAGTGCTCGCCAAAATACTGATAATAACGAAAATAGGCGGGATTGGCGCTGTCCAGAACGGTTTGTGGAATGATGCAGGCCAATGTCGCGCCGAAGAGGGTCACGAAAAAGTTAAAGCTGAACAGCGTGGAGTTTTTGCTCGTCATCATAAACATGCACGAGATAAGACCCACGTCGCACAGGTGGAGTGGGAGCTTTGACATCATAAGATATTGTCCGCTACAGTCGCCGACGTAGAGGAGCCATACGAAATAGCCGAATTCCATCAAAAACATCAGAAAGGCCAGCACGAAACGCAGGTGGTACTCCCCTTTCCATGTACGCAGCCGCTCTCGCCGTAACCAGATGCAAACCAGCAGCCCGGCGCAAACCAGAAGCGGAGCAAGGTGCATCCAGCTATACGGCCTAAACGAGCCCGCCGACCCGAAGCCGAAAAATCCCTCACTGTAGTACGTATACTCTCCGCTCATTTCCGCTCACTTTCCGCTTCCACGCAGTAATACGCCCGGACATACAACATACACAACTGCCCGATGGAGAGGCCGCTCTGATATTTTTTCTCCATCATGGTCATAATCCGACGCGGGACCGTCAGCTCACCGCCTTTGTCTTGCGCGTGATTCATGTCCGCCAGCGCCCGGATCGCCGATTCTATATCCGGATAGTCGAAGGCCTCCGCATGCTGATAGTAGTGCTCTATATCGGTCTTTCTCTTGCTGTGTACCAGATTGTGAACCCAGCGCAGAACGTTTGCGACGGTAAAGCTGAGCAGGAAGAAGATCACTACAATCAGCGGCAGCGGCAAAGTCTCCGTGAAGGTATGGATCTGATAATGATCCCGCCAGCCTCCGGCGTCCTCTCCGATCACGAACACCATGAGAACGTAAACCAGCGCATATACCGTCGTCGGCAATGTAGCAAGAAAGCTGCTTCTGAGCTTGATCCTGTGATCGGAATTGATAAAGAAAAACAACAGAATGGACAGCACCGGGCAGATCGAATGCAGATATAGGTTATTTGACCAGAGCATCACGCGGTAAAAGCCCGCAGCGGGAGAAAGAACAGCGATCGCCACAAGGAAGGTCACGGTAACGCCGGTGGTTCCCATGAACATCAGATCCACAACCCAGCGCGGCAGATGATAATTGTAGTTGCGCAAACCGTCCACCGCGTAAGGGATGCAGATCGCCGCGGCCGCAGCCATCAGCATATTCGACAGAATCGTAAACAGGTGGTAGGTTTTCCAGCCAACCTCCTGAATCTCCGGGTTCGGTTCATCCAAAAGCTGTATGCAGACACCCAGGAAGACCAGCACGCAAAGCGCGGCGCAAACGATGATCGCGAGTTTGCAGCGAAGCCTGTTGATTTTCAACGCATTGACCATTTTCTTGCTCCTTCTGTAACGCGTAAACAACTCTGACGTTTCTCAGTTTACCGCAACACGCGGCTGCGACGCCGACAAGCCGTTTAAGCCATGTTGATTCCTTCGTCCGCTATTATTATATCGCAATTCCCCAATGAATCAAGATGGCGCACTATGTTTTCTGCGCCTTACGCTTTCATTTATCGTGGCACACATAGATTGCGCATGGGGATTTACTATGAAAGCCGGCGCTTCCATAGTAAACATTTGACTAATACTTCCCACATGCGAAACGCCATGAAATATGGCGAAACAAGCCGGGAAAACGAGATTTCCCCGCCATTATGCCGCTTGAAAAGTTCCCGGAACTCCGAGAGAAGCACGAAGATAGTCCGGAAGGCGGTTGACAAAGGCATTTGTGAAGGCTTCCATCTGCTCATCCGAGAC
>CACZXQ010000121.1:4267-7154 GCA_902785115.1 Oscillospiraceae bacterium
CTGCCGCACTCCTTCAAGAGCTTTAGCTGCTGCTTGCAGGTCTTGAAGTAGACCTCGATGTTCCATCTCACCCCATAGCGCCGGATGATCTCCTCTTCGGAAATCTCCATATCCGTGGAGATCAGCGCGATCCAATCCTTGCGCTTATTGCGATTGCGTACAAAGACGATACGGACAGGAAGCCGTGAGATGATCTGCCCCTTATCTTTCTGAATCAGATTGGTCTCCACGGACAGCAGATACTTGGCACGTCCGGGACGCTTGCGGTTCAAGGCGTAGATTTTCTTGAGATCCAGCATCCCGGCGCAGCCTGTTTCTGCTCAGTTACTCCGGGCCGTACAGGCTCACAAAGCTCTCCGGGCTGAGGTTTTCGACCTCGCAGAGACGGCGGATGTGCTCTTTACGAGCAGTTTTTCGTCTGCACGCTTTCCTCGCCCCCTCGCGTGAGCCAAGCTGAAGCCGCTCCGCCAGCTCCTGCAAGCGCAGATTATGGCGCATTCGGTAGTTGTTGACGACATTTTCCGGCGCAGAGATGCCGCTGCGATATGTTTTCCGATCGTTTGTCGTGAGGGTGTTGTGATCGAACTCGGCAAGAAGCTCGTCCAACGTGACCCCGAGTACCTCCGAGAGCTTCACCAGCGCCTCCACCGGCGCATTGTCCGGGACGCCTGTCCGCTCATATGTCCGGATCGTTATCTCCGTCACGCCGCTGCACTGTGCAAGTTCCCGCTTAGAGAGCCTGCGCTTTTTTCTGAAATACTCCACGCCGTTCATACCGCTCTCCTCCTGACCTGGTAGGAGACAGGGATAAGCTCATAGTCTCGCAGCAGCTCCTCCGCGGATAAAACCAGCAGCTCACACTGATCCCGCTCATTGAGATGATACAGGCGAAAAACGCGGTACAGCCAGCCGTTATCTATACAGCTTTTCAGGAAGTTCAGTTCTCCCCTGCTCAGATAAAACGGCGTATCCTTATCCCCGACCGTCGTTTTCACCTCAATATAGACCGGTACACCCGTGGCTTCAAAGCTAAGCACATCAAAGCCCGCTGTGACATCTTCACTCACATTGCCGTTGACCGCCGTTGCAAACGGAGTCCCGGCCAGCCGGGTGCGTTCCAGCTCGATCGCTATACGCTCTCCCCTGTCGCCGATTTCATCGCATTTCCTGTCTTTCTCCCTCTGAAGCGTTTTCTGATGATTTTTCCGAATGGCCGGGGTGAACATCTGGGCTGCCGCAGCTGCCATGTCATTCTTTGCGAGGCAATCAAGCGAAACACGGTAGTACTCCGCGAGCTTGCGGAGATTCGAAAGCTTCATGTTTCCGTTGTGTTCCATATTGAACACCGTCAGATAAGACACTCCAACCGCTTCCGCAAGCGCTTCCATGCTGATCCCACAGAAGTTTCGCAGATAGCGAAACACGCTCAGCGGGGATGTTTTTTGATTCTGGTTCAATCGCACCACTCCTTTTCTTACAGTACTAAACCTTCCAGAGGATCTCCGCGCAGTCGTTGCCGACCTCGATACGGCGGATGAACTGCGCAGCGACAAGCTTCTTTTCTTCCAGTGGCAGGGCATCAAAGATGAGCTTCTTCGGCAGCTCGATCCGCCCGCTGTCGCGCTTTCTCGCCTCCAGCAGCGCCTCCCGCTCCTCCTCCAGCCTCGCGAGCGCGCGTTTGAGGTAGGCGGGGCTCAGCTCCTCGCTCTCGGAAAAAGCGTCGATCAGGCGGTCGGCGCGGCGGTCGAGCTCCTCCAGGCGCGCATCATAGCCATCCTCCTGCCGTGTCTCACTGTGCTCCTCCGGCGCGTTATCCAGTAACTGCTGGATCTGCTTGCTCACATCCTCCTCCAGGATGCTGAGATCGGCTTTGACCTCCGCCTCGCACTTGGTCATATTGTAGCGCCCGCTGCACAGCAGATAGCGCTTGCCGCTGTCTTTATAGGCGACCTTCAACGCATAGCCGCAGGATGCGCACTTCAACAGCCCACTCAACCAGGTGTGCTTTCCCTTTCCGCTGTTGCCGATCTGCGTGTTGCGCTGCAGCTTGTCCTGGCAGCGCAACCAGAGCTCGGAGGGGATGAAGCCGGGGCTGTTGAGAACCGAGACGCTGTGCTCGCGCACGTCGGTGTACTTCTTCGCGCTCCGGTCGCGCTTACCAACAAGCAGCACACCGTGAATGCCGTCAAAATCCTCCCGCGGGCAGGAGATGACAGCCCCGAGTGCCTGGTAATGCAGCCGCACCTGCTCGTCCGCCTGCACATAGCACGGCGTATGCAGCAGCCGCGAGAGGGAGACATTGTCCCAGGTCTCCCGCTGCGGACCCGGGATTCGCTCCTGATTCAACATCTTCGCCACACTCCCGAGGCTCGCGCCGTCCTCGGCGTAGGCTTCAAAGATGCGCCGGACGATCACGCTCTTTTCCGGGTCGATCTCGAGCGTTGGCACGGACTGCCCCTGCCGATTCGTACATCTGCCCAGCTTAAAGCCATACGGCGCGCTGCCGCCCGGCCAGGAGCCGAGGCTTGCGCGGCGGTAGTAGTTGTCCTTGACGCGCTCGGCGGTCGTCTCGCGTTCGAGCTGGGCAAAAACCATGATGATATGCAGCATCGCCCGTCCCATCGGCGTGGAGGTGTCGAAGTTTTCATTGATGCTGACGAACTCCACCTGATGCGCGCGGAGGATCTCCCACAGCTTGCCGAAATCCGCAACCGAACGGGAGAACCTGTCCAGGCGGTAGACATAGAGCTTCTCGATTTTGCCTTCCCGGATATCATTCAGCAGCCTCTGGAAGTCCGGACGGTGGGTATTCTTCCCGGAATACCCACGATCCAGATACACCTGCAGCTCCTTGAGCCGAAGGCACAGGAAGAGAGGGCGGGCTGAT
>CACZXQ010000122.1 GCA_902785115.1 Oscillospiraceae bacterium
CCACGGCACGGACGATCATTTTGTTCCTGTGGAGATGACCTACGAAAACTACAAGGCCTGCGCAGGACCCAAGCGGCTGCTGATTGTTCCCGGCGCTGACCACGGTATGAGCTGTTTTGTGGAAAAGGATAGGTACGAAGAAGAAATCAAGCGGTTCTGGAGGGACTTTGATTGACCGTTGCCGTATTTCAGACGAAAAAATGGAAAAGTTCGGTAAATTAGTTGCTAAAATGAGAACGCATAACTATGGAATTGAGCGAAGCTCGAAGAATAGATGATGATCCACTTCATGGCCACAACTATGTGAAAAGGCGTCTGGAACACCTTGATTCTCAAGGATTCCAGACCTCAAGGATTCCAGACGCCTTCTTTATCATTTGGATTCGTATACGGGTGCCATTCAAAATGCGTAGATTAGCTCAGCAAGTACGGTTTCCTCAGCCGAGGTGCGAATGGAGTTCATTTCCTGCACCCAAAGAAGCTGATTTGCTGCTTTGAGCTTTTCTGAGATGCCGCGCTTACCTGCAAGCTGCTTGGTGATCTGGTCGATTCTTTCATCTGCGGCCTCGTCGATCTCGGTCAGATGCTGATACAGAGTTCCGTTGAGGAGCATATTCGAATAAACAGCCGGATGATACTCCTTCAGATACCGCCTGCGTATCCGGCCCCACCGTCCGATAGGCCTGGTTTCCTCAACTGTAAGATTTGGAATCAAGACATCACCGACCTGCGTATAGGTTCCGCCGTTCTGCTCGAAAAAGGATGGTGTTTCCATGGATCATACCTCCCATAATCGGTTTTGAATCTTTTTGGCAGAAGGTCGTTTGTTTTTCGCCTCTGCCCTTCCTTGAAGATGCTCTTCCAATCCTGTCAGACAGCTACCAAGTCATATTTGCTTCAAAACTCTCTTATGGGTGTTGGCACAAGGCCCTCCCCTACGATGCAACCAGGGTTTTCGCATTTGTTTCGCATTTTGCAACGCGCTGTTTGCTTAACCCGCCAAAGAGAATAGCTTTGGCTTTAACTTGAATTTTACGCCGGAGACAAGCCCCATCGCGGCAAACATCGTCATCATGGACGAGCCGCCGTAACTGAAGAAGGGCAGCGTGATGCCAATCACAGGGGTAATGCCGATGCACATGCCGACGTTGATGAGCGTCTGGAACGTGACGGCGGAGGCCACGCCGAAGCAGATGAGCATATCGAAGGTGCGGCTGGATTTGAGCCCCACGCGCATACAGTGGATGACGATGATGCTCAGCAGGATGATGACCGCGATGCAGCCGATCATACCCACCTCCTCACCGATGGCGGCGAAAATGAAGTCCGTGTGCTTGCCGGTGAAGTTGGAGGCGCGGTGCCCCGGCTGCACGCCGTTGAGACGCCCGGAGGCGAGGGTCTTGATGCTCTGGGCGGTCTGCCAGTTTTTACCGTAACCGTCCGGGTCGATGCTGGGCACATAGGGCGCGAGCAGACGCTCCTTCTGATAATCCTTGAGGAAGTGGTTCCACAGAAGCGGCACCGCTGCCGAGAGCGCGGCAAAGCCGATGGCGAACCAGTAGAGCCGTACGCCCAGCACGAAGAGCATGGACAGGAAGATGCAGAAGATGATCGAGGCCGAGCCCAGGTCGGAGGACACGACAAGGATCAGGCCGAAGATGATGACAAAGTGGCCCGCCATCTGCACGATCGACCAGAAATTGTTCAGATCCCGGTACTCCTTGAGCCAGGTCATCTGCTTGGCGGCGATGATGATATAGATGACCTTGATGACCTCCGAGGGCTGGATGCCGATGCCGGCGAAGCGGATCCAGCTCTTGTTGCCGGTATTGTCCTCCACGCCGAAGATGACCAGCGCCACCAGCAGCAGCACGTTGATCACGCTCAGGATGCGCCACTGGTCGCCCAGCAGATCGGCGTCCAGCACCGTGAGCACGACGAAGGCCGTGATTCCCAGCGCCATGGAGAAAAGCTGCACGATGACGAGCTTGGTGGGGTTCAGATCCGCCCCGGATGCCTCCATGCCGACGGCTGCCCGGTAGACCATCACCGTGCCGTAGAGCGCGCTCACAACGCAGATGAAGAGCAGGAAGATATCCGCCCGGTCAAAAAACATTTTTATGTATGGTTTTACTTTCTTTATCATGGAAAACACCCCTTTCGGGACGGGAAATCCGCGTTTTTTGCTTGCAGCATATTTTAACACAAACTTATGCTTTACGCAACGGCACATTTGGTGGTATAATAGCCAAAGATGTAAACAATTTCTAAAATCCGCCGCTGTCCGGCGGCGGGATCAGGAGCATACATGGCAGTATTTTACAGCAGCAGCGAGAGCGAAACGGAAGCGCTGGGCGCCCGTTTGGCCTCCTCTCTCCCCGGCGGCAGTGTGGTCGCCATGTACGGGGATCTCGGCGCGGGGAAGACCGCCTTCGTGCGCGGCATGGCGCGGGGGCTTGGGCTTGCTTGCCGCGTCTCCAGCCCGACCTTTACCATTGTGAACGAATACCTCGGAGAGCGGGAGCTCATACACTTTGATATGTACCGCATCGCGAGCGCCGACGAGCTTTTCGACATCGGCTGGGAGGACTACCTGAATCGCGGCGCGATCTGCGCCGTGGAGTGGAGCGAGAACGTGCAGGACGCCTTTTTCGGTGATGAGGTCACGGTGCGCATCGAAAAGCAGGGCGACACGGCGCGGAAAATCACGATCGAGGGGGTGGAGCTATGCTGATCCTCGCCTTTGAATCCTCGGCCAGGGCCGCGTCTGTGGCGCTGGTGCAGGACGGAAGCCTTGTCTCCCAGTGCAGCCAGTGCAGCGCGCTGACCCACAGCAGAACGCTGCTTCCCATGGCGGAGGACATGCTCAAGAACGCGGAGCTTACGATCGCGGATGTGGACTGCTTTGCGGTGGCCCACGGCCCCGGCTCCTTTACCGGGGTGCGCATCGGCGTCTCCACAGTCAAGGGGCTTGCCTGGGCGTCGAATAAGCCCTGCATCGGCGTCTCCACGCTGGAGGCGATGGCATGGCACGGCCTTGCCGCGGGCGGCATCGTCTGCCCGGTGATGGACGCGCGGCGGCAGCAGGTGTATAACGCGCTCTTTGAGATCCGCGACGGTAAGCCCGAACGCCTGACGGAGGATCACCCCATCGCGCTTGAGGAGCTCGCGCAGGAGTTGAAAGCGCTCGACGGCCCCGTGTTCCTCGTGGGCGACGGCGCCGCGATCACGGCAAAGTATCTCGACGCTGTCGGCATCCCTTACCGCATGGCGCCGGAAAACCTCGTCTGGCAGAGCGCCTGGGGCGTTGCGATGGCGGCGCAGGACAAGAAGCCCGGCACGGCGGACGATCTGCTGCCCGTTTACCTGCGGCTCTCGCAGGCGGAACGGGAACGGCAGGAGCGGCTGAAAAGTGGTCAGTGATTCGTGGTCAGTGGCCGGTAACCGCGACTCTTTGTCCCTTCGCTCTTCGGAATGAAACAGACTGAACAATTACTCGCAAAGTTCAATTTTTTACGATAAAAGGAGAACAGAACCATGAGCAAAGTATGTGTCTTTGACCATCCCCTGATTCAGCACAAGCTGTCCATCCTGCGCGATGAGCGCACCAGTGTGAAGGTATTCCGCGAGCTCATTTCCGAGATCGCCATGCTGATGTGCTTCGAGGCCACCCGCGACCTTCCTCTGGAAGAGGTCGACGTCCAGACCCCTGTCGCCGTCGCCAAGTGCCGCCGCATCGCGGGCAAGAAGCTGGCAGTCGTTCCCATCCTCCGCGCCGGTCTCGGCATGGTGGACGGCATGGTCAGCATGATGCCCAACGTGAAGGTGGGGCATGTGGGTCTCTTCCGCGATCCCGAGACGCTGGAGCCTGTCAAGTACTACTTCAAGATGCCCCCCGATATTCAGGAGCGCGACGTGATCGTGGTCGATCCGATGCTGGCCACCGGCGGCAGCGCCTCCGCGGCCATCACCTTCCTCAAGCAGACCGGCGTCAGGCACATCAAGCTGATGAGCATCATCGGCGCGCCCGAGGGCGTTGCCAAGATGCAGGCGGATCACCCCGACGTGGACATCTTTGTCGCGGCGCTGGACGACCACCTCAACGAGCACGGCTACATCGTCCCCGGCCTGGGCGACGCGGGCGACCGTATCTTCGGCACCAAGTAAGATCAAAAAGGGGCTGTCTCAAAAGTCCGCATGAGAATGTAGGGGAGGCTATCAGCCTCCCGGCGGTAACATGGAAGCATCTGCAAAAAGTTGGGCGAATTCGCACAAATTTCGAATTCGCCCAACTTTTCTTATCATTATGTTTTCACTGCGCAGGCGGCTGATAGCGACGCAAAGCTAGTCCTTTAGGGCCGCCCCTACAGCAACTCTCACCGTTTTGAGACAGCCCCTT
>CACZXQ010000123.1 GCA_902785115.1 Oscillospiraceae bacterium
CAAATCTTGAAATACACAAAGTATTCCTGCGATTTGTCGCCTTGCTACAGGCAAAAAATCCTAAGCCATCTTTGTCCAACTTATTTCTTCACAGTTCCTAAACACGAAAAACTGGGGTTATGAGAAAACGCGGCTTTCTCATAACCCCTATTCTATCTTACTGTTCCGCCCGTTCAAAGTCCTCTTTGCCGTGTTTGCACAGGGGGCAGGTGTAGCCCTCGGGCAGCTCGCCCTCGCAGGGCTCAAAGTGCCCGCAGATCTTGCAGACGTAGCCCTTCTGCTTCTTCTTCGCGCTGGGGACGACGTGCTCAAAGTCCTCCTTGCCGTGCTTGCACAGGGGGCAGACAAAGTCGTCGGGTAGCTCGGCTCCCTCGTAGACGTAGCCGCAGACCTTGCAGACCCAGCACTCCTTCTGCTCGGGGGCGGGGTTCTTCTTGGGCTTGATGTGGGCGTGGTAGTAGCTGTAAGTCGCGGAGGGGGCGTTCGAGAGCACCTTGGCCTCCACCACGTTTGCGGTGAAGAGCATGGACGCGCCGAGGTCGATTGCCTCGATCACCTCGCAGGAGAGCACCGCGTTGGTGTACTCCGGCAGATAGCGCACGCCGTTTGCCGTGCGCTCGTTCCAGCTCACATCCGCGAATTTGTCCACGTCGCGCCCGGACTGGAAGCCGAACTGCTTGAAGAGGCTGTAGGGCGCTTCCTCGGTCAGAATGGAGACGTTGAACACGCCGGACTTGAGGATCATGTCGCAGGTGTGGTTCTTGCGGATGACGGAGATGGTGACCTTCTTCGGGTCGCCGGAGGCCGCCTGTCCGGCCGAATTGATGATGCAGCCGTAGTCCTTGCCGTCGACCGCCGTAGTCAGCAGTTCCACGCCGTAGGAGAACTTGTTGAAGGCCTTGGTGTTCACGGCCTCGGGATTGTATTCGCCCGGAGTGGGAGCAACAGGAGCTTCCACGGCGACGGGGGCAGGGTTCAGCTCATCGGCGAGGGTCTGCGCCAGCGCCTCGAGCTGCGCCTCCTGTCCGGCGGCGAGGGCGGACTTGAGCGTGATGTTGTCGGCAATGAAGGCGATGTTCTTGCAGGGGGCGAGCAGCTCACGCATGACCTTGCCGCTCGTGGGCGCCCAGGAGCCGTTCTCGATCACGGCGACCTTGCGGTTCTGCAGATTGTGGGCGGCCAGATCGTGCAGCAGGTTCTCCATCGTCACGAACACGCCCGCGTTGTAGGTGGTGGCGGCGAAGACGAGGTGGCTGCAGCGGAAGGCGTCGGAGACGATATAGCTTGCCGGGGTGACGGAGCTGTCGTACATGCGCACGCGCACGCCCTTCTCCGCAAGACGGCAGGCGAGGATGTTGGCCGCGTTCTCGGTGTGGCCGTAGACGGATGCGTAAGCGATCAGCACGCTCTTTTCCTCGGGGGTGTAGCTCGACCAGAGCAGGTATTTTTCCAGGAAATCACCGAAGTGGCTGCGCCAGACAAAGCCGTGCAGCGGGCAGACGTAAGCGATCTCGAGCGCCGCGGCCTTCTTGAGCACGGCCTGCACCTGCGCGCCGTACTTGCCGACGATGTTGGTGTAGTAGCGCCGCGCCTCGTCCAGATGCTCACCGAAGAAATCGGTCTCGTCCGCGAAGAGGCGGCCGTTGAGCGCGCCGAAGCTGCCGAAGGCGTCGGCAGTGAAGAGGATCTTGTCGGTGAGATCGTAACTCATCATGACCTCCGGCCAGTGCACCATGGGCGCCATGACGAAGCTGAGCTTGTGCCTGCCGGTAGAGAGCGTGTCGCCCTCCTTGACGAGCAGGAAGCGGCCTTCGAGATCCATGGGGAAGAACTGGGCGATCATGGCCTTGATCTTCGCGTTGCAGACCACGGTGGTCTCGGGGTGGCGCTGCAAAACAAGCTCGAGCGTTGCGGCGTGGTCGGGCTCCATGTGGTGCACCACCAGGTAGTCGAGCCCGCGCCCGCCCAGCGTGTGGGCGAGGTTTTCGAGGAACACGCCGTAAACGGCCTTGTCCACCGTGTCAAACAGCACGGTCTTTTCATCCAGCAGCAGGTAGGAGTTATAGGAAACGCCGTCGGGCACGCCGTAAACGCCCTCAAAGCAGGCGAGGCGGCGATCATCCGCGCCGACCCAGATCAGATCATCCAAAACTTTTCTCGTGCAGTACATTACAATCTCCTTTCATCTTTGGCTCCCCTGCAAGGGGAGCTGACGCTAAGTTCCAAGCTCCATTATAAGTAGAAAACGCTTGACTTGCAAGAGATTTCTGTTATCATGAAAATAGATTGCGCACAATGGTTTGAAGGAGGGCTATCCATGGCAGAGAAAAAGTTTGCCGGTATAAACGGCGCGGTGGAAAATGAGGCTGTTTCCGCCGATTTTGAGGCGGCGCGGAGCTTTGACAAAATCCGCGTCGGCAAGCGCGGCGTCTATTATAAGGACGGCTTCAAGACCCGCTATGTCGCCTATGACGAGATGGAGCGCGCTTTCCTGCGCGTGCAGGAGGTGCGGGGGCGCATGTGCTGCGGGCAGGCGTTTTTTGCCTATTTCCGCCTGATCCTGGTCTGCGGCGGCAGGGAGTATGACGCGGGGATGAGCGAGAACGAGCAGCTCATGCGCGATGCGCTCGCCGCGGTGGAAAAGAACGCGCCCGGGGTCAAAATCGGCGTGGCGGCTCCGACGCACCCGTAGCGCCGATCATCGATCGGCGCCTGCGGGGCGCAAGCCTTAAAAAAGGGCTTGCAAGGGCGGGCGCGGAGGTATATAATAAATTGTAATAAACGCGGCGCGAAAGGGGCTTGACAGCCATGCGGAACAGAACTACGCTCCTTAGAGCAGAGCATGGGCTAACTGCGCCCTTTTTGCGTCCTGCAACGAAACGGAATACAACATTCGTGATGGATAACCGTCGGACTTGACGGGCTTAGTATACCCTGTCAGCTTCGGCGGTTTTTGTTGTGTTTTACATGGCGACACGGCGGCCATAACAGCCGTGAAGGAAGACTTTTTTAAGGAGGAAACAGCTTATGAAGACGAAGAAACGTTTTTTAAGCATCCTACTCAGCCTTGTGCTGGTGCTGGGACTGATGCCGGGAATGAGTTTGACGGCACTGGCGTGGGACGGTGATCCTTATGCCGCGCTGCTGAACACTACAACAGCAGTAAATTTTGACGGCAAAGAATGGTATCTGATCGAGAACAACTCCACGGCTGTGGATGCCGGGACAGTCACCCTGCTTTCAAAGGAATGTGTTGCTGCGTCGCAGTATAATTCTTCTGAAAGCTATGTTGAATATGCTTCTTCGACAGTAAAAACAGCAGTAGATAATTGGTATAATAACAATATTACAAGTAATGCAAAAACGGCAGTATTCGACAACAAAATGTTTCTTCTGACAAAAGATCAGGCAAATGCAATGACAACGGATACCAGAAAATGTTCTCAGGCATCCGAAGCGAATGATAACTACTGGTGGCTCTGCTCGCCCGGCAGTTTTGGTAACTTTGCGTCGTGCGTGTACGGCGGTAACGGCAACGTGCTCGCTTATGGCTACAGTGTGGTCTGCGCGCTTGGTGTGCGCCCTGCTTTAAAGCTGAATCTGTCATCTGTCATCTTCTCATCTGAATCAAAAACATTCACGGTGGGTTCGGCAGCTTCCTATAGCGTGATCGTTACGGCAGGCAGCAATATGACCAAAACAGAGACTTCCGGTGCTGCATCGCAGACCGACCTGTCCGGTACGATGACGGATGTGGTTTATACAGCAGATGACGGTTATTATTTCCCGACAGATTACAGCGTTGCCACTGTCAACGGCATATCCGTGACACGCAACAGCTACACGCAGATTACGGTTTCCGGAACGCCGACTGCTGATGCTTCGATCACATTGACAGCACCGACGGCAAAGACGACGCCGGATGCGCCCACGACAGTGACGGTGGTAAACTGCACGACCGCAGATAACAACGATGGAAAGCTCACCGGCGTTACGGCTGCGATGGAGTATAAGAAGTCGGATGCCGAAAGTTGGACTGCCGGAACAGGCAGCGACATCACGGGTCTTGTTCCCGGAACCTACTATGTGCGTAAAGGCGACCGATACGACCAATGCGTCTGACAATCAGGAGCTGACGATCAGTGAAGGGACAGCTGCTTCGACTGCAGAGCAGGTGACCTTCAACGGGAAGCCGTGGTACGTCATTAAGGATGAATCCGAGACCGCCGGAACTCTGACACTGCTTTATGCTGGCAGCCTTGGAGACTATCCATTTGATACAAACGGTTCTAACGTTTACGCAGACTCGTCGATTAAGACGAAGCTTGACGGGCTGACTGCCGAAAGCGGATATTATTATCCTGTCGCTGAAGCAATCAAGGATACCGAAAACGGCAAGCTGTACCTTCTGAGCGTAGAGGAAGCCGAACAAGTTCCGCAGAATGTGCGGGTGGCTTTTCCTAAGCAAGCATGGTGGCTTCGCACTGCGCGCGATGGTGGTAAAGTGGCGTATGTATATGTCACTGCACAGGATACTCCGGGCAGAATCCCCAACAGCGGTGCCGCTCCCACGGAGGGATTTGGCGTCCGACCCGCCTTGCAGCTCGACCTGTCCAAGGTCGTCTATGATGCTGAGAATAGGGCATATTATATCCCTGCAACAGCGCCGACCGACGTCACCGTTACCGGCGCGACGCTGGTGGCAGGCTACGGAGCGGGCAGCGTGAGCGTCACCGCAACTGCGGCGGACGGTCATACCCTCAGCTATCAGTGGTATTCCAACACCAGCAACAGCAATCAGGGCGGCACGCTGATTGAGGGCGCGACCTCCGCGACCTATAACATTCCGGCCGGCAATGCTGCGGGAGTCTATTACTACTACTGCGTCGTCACCGCGACGCGCACGGATAACAGCCAGACGGCGAGCGTCACCAGCGATGTGGCGGCCGTAACAGTCGCGGCTAATACGGATGCACTTGTAGCAAAGCTCGCAGAAGAAAATAACATTGATCTGAATGACTATTACCTGATCCCCGCGGAGGATATGTATTTTACTGCCAACGAGTATTGGAATATAAATTCATCATGGGAAAAACTTCCTGACGAAGCTGGTAAAGAGCACGTTGCTACAAAGCAATTCACCATGCAGGGACTGCCTAAGAATGCTCTTATCTTCTGTAAGGCTTACTATGCTTTTGAAGCAGTGGCATGGGGAAGTACAGGAAAGAGCGAGACAATCGGCAAACGCTATAGCTTATTAACAAAAATCAGTGATCAGTTTAATTGGTGGGATGAATATTCCCTCTTCGGATTCAACCTCACAAAGTACGCTGAGGGTGACTTCAACACGATAGAAGCAGCTGATCTGTCAAGCATCAAAGACGCCTTCCGCATCTATGTGCCGAAGCCAGCGAATGCCGCGGAGCTTAACGGCACAAGTTACCCGACGGTTGCGGCTGCGATCCGAGCCGCAGGCGCAGGCGGTACGGTAAAGCTGCTGAGAAATGTAACGGAAAACGTTGTGCTGACGAGCGGGCAGAACATTACGCTCGACCTCAACGGTTACACGCTGACCAACGACGGCCGTCACTGCACAATCGTCGCGCAGAACGGCTCGACGCTGGTTGTGACCGGAAGCGGTACTGTGGACAACACGACCCATGGATGCGCTCCACTGTATAATAATGGCGGCACCGTTACTTTGAACGGCGGCACGTTCATGAGAAGTCAGGAATCCGGCATAGACGGAGGCAATACCTATTATACCGTTGTCAATCGCGGCACCATGATCATCAATGAAGGCGTGACGGTTATCAACGATGCGTATCATTACTCCAGCCTGATTATCAACGGCTATAACGGATTAACCCAAACGGGCTACCGTGAAATTGATCCGAAGGTGTCCAATGGTTACGTTCAGGGTGAAAGCGCCGTCAACCCGACGTTGACCATCAACGGCGGCACATTTACTGGCGGCAATCAGGCGCTCAAAAACGATGTTAATGGCAGAGCGACGATCACAGGCGGCTCTTTCTCGTCGACCGCCGGAAACGCAATCAAAAATTTGAGCGAGCTGACCATCAGCGGCGGCACGTTCACGGCTGAAGCAGAGGGTAAATTCGCTCTGTATAGCACCACGGAGAACGGCACCGCAACAGTCACCGGCGGAACCTTTAATGGCAAACTGCAAAAGGATGAGGGCGCAAGCATTGCCATCAGCGGCGGCGAGTTCTCCGAGATCGTACCGGAGGACTGTTGTGCAGAGGGATATCAGCCTGTAACGACGAAAAACAGCAATGACAAGTATATCGTCACCCTGCCTGATAGCGTTGTGGAAAAAGCCCCAACGCCAAAGACGCTGACCTACAACGGCTCCGCGCAGGAGCTTGTGACCGCAGGAGAAGCGACTGGCGGCACGATGCGCTACGCCCTCGGACAGAGCGACAATGAGACGATCCCGGCTACCGCTTATCTCGCCGAAATCCCCGCGAGAACCGAGGCCGGAACCTATTACGTCTGGTACAAGGTCGTGGGGGACGCAAACCATAACGACACCGCGCCCGCCTGCGTGACCGTGACCATCGCAAACCCCGTTTAC
>CACZXQ010000124.1 GCA_902785115.1 Oscillospiraceae bacterium
GCCACCCAGGGCGTGCGCATCATGCGCCTGATCGAAGGCAGCCGCGTCATCTCCATCGAATGCACCGAAAAGGCCGTTTCCGAGGACGAGACGGAAGAGACAGCTGAAAACGGGGAAGAAGACTGATTTCAGTGTGGAGTGTGGAGTTAGGAGTTTGGAGTTAAAGAAACCTTTTCATAACTCCACACTCCACACTCCAAACTCCTAACTCATAAAAGGGGGGTGCGCGAGCATGAACGGGAAAAAAGAGATCACCAATGCGGAAAAGCTGCGCCAAAAGCGCACGGCCTGCTGGATCATCCTGCTGTCCAACGTGGTGATTCTCTGGATGCTGCCCAAGGAGCTGCTGATGGAGACGTTTCATCGCCTGCAGCGAATGGGACTTGCAAACGGCCTGCGCTTCATGTGGGAGACGAACCGCTCTCCCCTGTTCGGCCTTGCCATCTTTGCGGCGCTGGCGTTTGTGATCGTTGTATGCCTGCTGTGCATCTCCTCCCTCAACCGCCGCATTGCCCGTGAGCCGGACAATGTGCCCGTCAACTCCCCCGCGCGTCCCGGAACGCCCCAAACAGCGAAAGGAAGTGCCGCGATGAACAAAAAGCCTGCGAGCAAAAATACCGGCCTTGTCATATTGGGAGTCGTTGCCGCGATCATGATCTCTGCTGCGGCCGAGGATCCGGATGCCATCATTCCCGCCGTGATAACGATAGGCGTGGTCGCGGCAATCGTCGGGGTCGTGAAGGCGATGAGCAAGGAGAAGGCGGGAAAGACCGGGAAGAAGACCAATATCGAGCTTCACCGCCCCTTCCCCCAGCCCACGGTCGTGAAAACAAAGCAGACTCCGCGCGCCTTCCGGCATAAGGACGAGGCCGAGGAGGCCATCACCTGCGCCCACCATAGCGGAAAGGAAAAGTACCTCGAGCAGGTGGAGGGCTTTTATCGCAACGGCCTGATTGACCGCGCCGAGTACAAAGCCCTGCGGGAGAAGTACGAGAAAATGGACATCCCGGAGGATTACCATTGACATTAACCTCCCTTTGGAAAAAGGAAGGGGGACCGCTTGCGGTGGAGGGATCGATTACGCTCTGTACAATATAGAATGAAAAACGAACAGCAAACCAAATATGCCAGAGAACTCCGAAAAAACATGACGGCAGAGGAAAGAAAGCTCTGGTATCAGTTTCTAAGGGATTACCCTGTTCGCATTATGCGTCAACGTCCTATTGATCGGTTTATTGTTGATTTTTATTGCGCAAGAGCAAAGCTGGTCATCGAACTGGATGGATCTCAACACTATGAAACAGCGGGACACAGCTACGACAAGGAGCGGGATCGTGTACTCAGGGCAAATGGATTTGAAGTCCTTCGTATTCCTAACAATGAAGTAAATCAGAGTTTTCTGGAAGTTTGTGAATATATTGATCGTAAGATTAAAGAACGGGTCGATCCCTCAGTCAGCTGCGCTGACAGCTCCCTTTTTCGAAAGGGAGCTAAGTGCGAATCCAACCTCCCTTTGGAAAAAGGGAGGTGCCCCGAAGGGGCGGAGGGATCGATCCCCCACCCGCTGCGCGGGAGCCCCCTTTTTCGAAAGGGAGCTAAAAAGGAACATAATTCTATGAAAACAGTTGAAATCTATACTGACGGTGCCTGCAGCGGCAACCCCGGGCCGGGCGGCTGGGGCGCCGTTTTGCGCTATAACGGCGCGGAGAAGGAAATCTCCGGCGGTGAGGCACAGACCACCAACAACCGCATGGAGCTCACCGCCGTGATCCAGGCGCTTTTGTGCCTGAAGGAAAAATGTGCCGTCGAGCTCTACTCCGACTCCAAGTATGTCATCGACGCCCTGGACAAGGGCTGGGCCTGGGGCTGGCGGAAGAAGGGATGGATCAAGTCCGACAAAAAGCCCGCTCTCAACCCCGACCTCTGGGAGATGCTGCTGAACCTCACCATGCAGCACGAGATGCACTACCACTGGGTCAAGGGCCACGCCGACAACGAATACAACAACCGCTGCGACGAACTCGCGGTCATGGAGCGGGAAAAGTTTGTATGAATCTTTTACCTCCCTTTGGAAAAAGGGAGGGGGACCGCTTGCGGTGGTGGGATCGATCAAATTTGTACAATGTTCGATGAAAGCGTGCGCAGGACAGTCGATCCCTCAGTCACAGCCTCGCGTGAGATCGGCTGTGACAGCTCCCTTTGCGAAAGGGAGCTTATAAGGAATGTGATTCTATGCAAAACGAAATCAACTATAAAGCTCCGCCCCTGAAGATCTTCGCGCAGTACATCGCGCGGCATCGGGGGCTTTTTGCGCTGGATATGGGCTGCTCGGTGCTGATCGCGCTGGTCGATCTCCTGTTCCCCTATGTCTCGCGCCTTTCCATGTACCGCCTTTTGCCGGATAAGCGCTACGAGGCGTTCTTTTGGGTGATGGCGCTCATGGCGGCGGCCTATATGCTCAAGGCCGCGCTTAACTACATCGTGGTCGTCTTCGGCCACCGCATGGGCGTGCTGACCGAGGCCGACATGCGCCGCGACCTGTTCCGGCACATGCAGGATCTGAGCTTCTCCTTCTACGACCGGCATCGCACGGGCGTGCTGATGAGCCACATCACCTCCGACCTCTTCGATGTCACGGAACTGAGCCACCACGGGCCGGAAAATCTGCTGATCTGCGGCCTGACCTTCCTGGGCTCCATGATCGTGATGCTCACCATCAACTGGCGCCTGGCGCTCGCGCTGCTTGCGGTGCTGACGGTGTGCATCTGGTTTACCCTCACCCAGCGCATGCGCATGAGACGGGCAAACCTTGAGGTCAAGAAAAAAACCGGCGAGATCTTTGCCGCCATCGAGTCCAGCATTTCCGGAATCCGCACGGCCAAGGCCTTTGCCAACGAGGACGCGGAGCTGGACAAATTCGACGAGGCAAACCAGCTCTACCGCGGCGCGAAGGTGGAATACTACCGCGCCATGGCGGGCTTTCAGAGCGGGATGGAGTTCAGCTCCGGCATCGCGCAGGTGGTGGTCATCGCCGTCGGCGGCGCGCTCATCATGGGCGGGAGCCTGGACTACGTGGATCTCATCACCTTCTCGCTCTATATCTCCACCTTTATCAATCCCATCCGGAGACTCACCCAGTTTTCCGAGATGTACATGCAGGGCATGGCGGGCTTTTCCCGCTTTATCGCCGTCATGAACACCGAACCCGACATCACCGACGCCCCCGATGCCAAAGACATAGGCACGGTGCGAGGCGAGGTGGAGTACCGCGGCGTGAGCTTTGCCTACTCCAACGGCCGGGAGATCGTCCGGAACGTGAACCTGCACCTGAATCCCGGCGAAAGCCTGGCTCTGGTCGGCCCCTCGGGCGGCGGCAAGACGACGCTTTCCAATCTCCTGCCGCGTTTTTACGATGTATCGGACGGCACGGTGCTGGTGGACGGGCAGGACGTGAAAACCCTCACCCAGCAGAGCCTTAGACGCAACATCGGCGTGATCGCGCAGGAAGTCTTCATGTTCGCCGGAACCATCCGCGAGAATATCCGCTACGGCAGGCCGGACGCGACCGACGATGAGATCATTGAAGCTGCCAAACGCGCCGAGATACACGACGAGATCCTGCGCATGCCGGACGGCTACGACAGCTACATCGGCGAGCGGGGCGTGATGCTCTCCGGCGGGCAGAAGCAGCGCGTCGCGATCGCGCGGGTTTTTCTCAAAAACCCGAAGATCCTCATTCTGGACGAGGCCACCTCGGCCCTCGATACCGTGACCGAGCAGCGCATCCAGGCGTCGCTGGACGAGCTGAGCCGCGGGCGCTCAAGCGTCATCATCGCACACCGGCTTTCCACCGTGCGCAATGCCGATAAGATCGCGGTGGTGGAGGACGGGCGCATCGTCGAGGCGGGTACCCACGACGAGCTTATGGCCCTGGGCGGCGAGTATGCGAAGCTCTGCAGGGCCCAGGCGCTGTAAAAAGTGTGGAGTTTGGAGTTAGGAGTTTGGAGTTAAAAAAGAAACTACAACTCCACACTCCACACTCCTAACTCCACACTATACCAAACTCTCTGCATATCAAATGAG
>CACZXQ010000125.1 GCA_902785115.1 Oscillospiraceae bacterium
TCACCGTGAAGCTCTCCGGCGACAACGACGTCTCCTTTGAGCACTTCACCGGCGTGAGCATCGACGGCGCCGCGCTCTCGGCGAGCGACTACAGCGCCGCCAAGGGCAGCACCGTTGTGACGCTCAAGGCAGCGGCACTTGAAAAGCTCAAGACCGGGCCGCACGGCGTCAGGATCCTCTTCGATAACGGCAAGGTGGATTACACCGTCACCGTCAAGCCCGCGCAGAGCGCCGACGGCGTCTTCGCCCCGAAGACCGGCGACGAGAGCAACGCCGCACTGTGGCTTCTGGTTCTGGCGATCTCCGGCGCGGGACTTGCCGCCGTGATCGTTATCAAAAAGCGCCGCGCGTAAATCGCGCCGTAGGGGCGCCCTACGCCCTTGCGGTCGCCCGTGCGGTACAATCGAACATCCCATAAAAGGGGCTGTTGCAAGATACGCGCATAGCCCAGTCACCACCGTAGGGGAGGGGCTCGCCCCTCCCGGCAGCACGGAGTATTGTCTTGAGAAAATGTTCCGAATTCGCAGATTGTACGAATTCGCCGAACATTTCTTTGCTATACGAGCTCTGGTTCGCCGGGAGGGCACAAGGCCCTCCCCTACGATGCAACCAGGGTTTTCGCATTTGTTTCGCATTTTGCAACGCGCCCCTTTGCACAAGCACAGATACAAATTCTTCACATCCCCGCCAATAGTTTGCAAAGGATCAGACCGAAGCCCGTGGGCAAGAGGGCGGCGAGCGCCGTCCAGCCCCAGCCGCCGGTCTCTTTCTTTACGGTCAGCAGCGTCGTGGAGCACGGCCAGTGCAGCACCGTGAAGCAGAGCATGCATGCCGCCGTCCCCGCCGTCCAGCCGTTTTGCAGCAAAATCGCCTGTACGTCGGCCAAAGCTCCCGGTTCTGTGAGGCTGCCGCCCGCGGTGTAGATCATCAGCAGAATGGGCAGCACCGTCTCATTTGCCGGAAGCCCCAGCAGAAAAGCCAGCAAAATCGCCCCGTCCAGCCCGAGAAAGCGCCCCGCGCCGTCCAGCAGCGCCGCGGCCTGAAGCAGCAGGCTTTCGCCGCCCGCGCGCGTGTTGGCGAGCAGCCACAGCGCAGCGCCTGCGGGCGCCGCCACTGCCGCCGCCCGCAGCAGCACCTTGAGCGTCCGGTCCAGCAGCGAGCGCACGAGGATCTGCCCGAGCTGGGGACGCCGGTAAGGGGGCAGCTCCAGCACGAAGGAGGAGGGCTCCCCGCGCAAAAGCGTCCCCGAGAGCAGCGCCGTGGCGGCAAAGCTCAAAAGCACGCTCAGCGCGATGATCCCGGTCAGAATCAGGGATGCGCCCAGCGTCGAGCGCGGCGCGAAAAACATTGTGATCACCGCGATCAGCAGCGGAAAGCGCCCGTTGCAGGGTACAAAGCTGTTCGTAAGCACCGCAAGCAGCCGCTCCCGCTTTGAGTCGATGATGCGGCAGCCCGTCACCCCCGCCGCGTTGCAGCCAAAGCCCATCGCCATGGTCAGGCACTGCTTGCCGCAGGCGCCGCAGCGCTGAAAGGGGCGGTCGAGATTGTAGGCTACGCGCGGCAGATAGCCCAGATCCTCCAGCAGCGTGAAAAGCGGGAAGAAGATCGCCATCGGCGGCAGCATCACCGATACGACCCAGCTCAAGGTGCGGTAAGCGCCCTCGGTCAGCATGGCGCTCAGCCGTGCCGGAAGCCCGAGGCGGGAAAGAAAGGCCGCGAGCGGCGCTTCCAGCGAGAAGAGAAGCCGGGACAAAAACACCGAGGGCGCATTTGCCCCGGCAATGGTCAGATAAAACACCAGCGCCAGCAGCAGGAGCATCACCGGAAAAGCAAACAGCTTCCCGGTCAGCACCCGGTCGATGCGGCGATCCCGCGCGGGAAGCTGCTGCCTGCCCTGTACCACGCCCCGGCAGAGCGCTTCCGCCTCGCGCACCAGCGCGGCGGTACGCGCCTCCTCCTCGGCGGGCAGCGGGATCGGGGCTGGGGAGCGCGGCGCGTCCAGCAGTGCGTCGATGGCGTCCAGCAGAACGCGGCGGCTGCCGCGTTTTCGCGCGGAAACGCCCACCACCGGGACGCCCAGCCGCTCGGAGAGCAGCGGCAGGTCGAGCGTTAAACCCCGCCGCGCCGCCTCGTCCATCAGATTCAGGCACAGCAGCACCGGCTTTCCCAGCGCAAGCACCTGCAGGGCGTAAAAGAGATTGCGCTCCAGCAGCCCCGCGTCGCAGACCAGCAGGATCGCCTCCGCCTCGTCAGAGAGCAGGAAATCCCGCGCCACCCGCTCGTCGTCGGAGCGGGCGGAGAGCGAGTAAGCGCCCGGAACGTCTACCAGCAGACAGCGGCGGCGCGCGGTGCTGAAGCTTCCCCGGGCGGAGGAGACGGTTTTGCCCGTCCAGTTGCCGGTGTGCTGGTGAAGTCCCGTGAGCCGGTTAAAGACCGTGCTCTTCCCCACATTCGGCAGTCCCGCCAGCGCGATCACATGCGTCTGCATTCCCGTCCTCCCTCCGTTCGATCCAAATCTTCCGGCTGTCCCGATCCCGCAGAGCCAGCACCGCGCCGCAGAGCTCGTAGGCCGCCGGATCGCCCAGGGGACTGCGCCCGAGGCAGCGCAGAAAAGCCCCTTCGATCAGCCCCAGCTCCCGCAGCCGCAGGCGCATGGAACCGTGCACACGCAGCGCGCGCACACGGCAGCCTTCCCCCGGCCTGAGAGAGCAGAGCGTTAAGTCGTGATTCATACTTACACCTCGCCCTATCCTATGCCCGCTTGCAATTTATGGTGAAATCTGATAACATGAAAAGGGGTGATGAAATGCAATTTACATTCAACCATTTCAATTTTAACGTTCTGGATCTGGAGCGCAGCCTCAAATTCTATGACGAAGCGCTGGGGCTCAAGCCCGTGCGGGAAAAAAACGCCGCCGACGGAAGCTTCAAGATCGTCTTCCTCGGTGACGGTGTTACGGATTTTCGGCTGGAGCTGACCTGGATGACCCAGCGCAGCGAGCCTTACGATCTCGGCGAGCAGGAGTATCATCTGGCCTTTCGCGTGGATGACTTCGAGGCCGCCCACGCAAAGCACGCGGCCATGGGCTGCATCTGCTTTGAAAACCCCTCCATGGGCATCTATTTCCTCGAAGACCCGGACGGCTACTGGATCGAAATCATTCCGACGAGAAAATAGTGGGGCGTGCTGCAAAACACGAAAAGCCGCGTAAAGTCACTCAAGTAGGGGAGGGGCTTGCCCCTCTCATGCATGCAAATATAAAAACTCGCAAAAATGTACGGCGCAACCGCAAAAAGCTGCGATTGTGCCGCACATTGCCTATAAATAATAACATGGTACCGCCTGGAGGGGCAAGCCTCTCACCGTTTCCTTTAGTTAAGGATACTATTTTCTATTCTTCTGGTCAGATGGCTGATGAAAAAGAAAACGGAGAATCCTTTTGAGAAGGGAGAAGTCAGCAGACTTGTTCTCGCAGGAATGCTTAGCATGGTGGTGGCCGCGGTCGTGACGTTGTTGATTATTGTCATTCGGGCGTTTCGGATAATCGGAGTTGATACTCTGAAACTGTATACTGGTTCTTGCCTCGGCACTGTTGTTGATTGGGCTTACTGTATTCATGATCATAAAAATCAACAAATGGGCTAAACTGAAGCCTGTGCAGGGACTGCGAGGAGAAGGTCATGCAGCCGGCTGAGGCTCACAACAACTCAGAATTTTTGGAGACCTATGAAGTGAAGAAAACGGTGGAAGAACTGCTTCAATGCCCATATTGGATTGTCGACATATTGCCGTCACAAGTGCCTAAAGACAGTCCTGGACAATTCTTTTCTGTTGAAGAGTATTTCCTGCAAGGCGATCGGATAGAAGAGATAAAACAAAAACATATCGACCTGGTTCTGAAGCTGAATTGCTATAGAGACATATCAATAAGCGATGAAACTGTGGTCAATCCGTTACCGCAGCACATTGCTGACGAGATGAAAAAAAGGTATCTCTATATTATGGTAGGCGAAAGCATGATCCTTTCGGAACCAGATGACACGCATTTGACCGTTTTTAATCCGGATTCACAACTGTTGGAACTAATCAGGCAGATTGCTTCGGGCGAAGGTCTTTTTGTTTGGAAGCCCAACTTTTAGGAAAAAACAGATGGACATTATTCCCGTTTCACCAGAAGACAAACCGATGAAAACAACGATCGAAGTGAGTGCATGCAGACCGTTAGGATCATGCAAATCAGCTTTTTCATGTTTATTAAGCCGCCTTTCTGCGAAAGGCACCGATGGGGTTATGAAACAAGAGTCCCAAAACGGTGGCTGTTCGCTAACAAATTATTTGGT
>CACZXQ010000126.1 GCA_902785115.1 Oscillospiraceae bacterium
CGCCCTTGCGGAAATCACCGATCTCGCGGATCAGGCGGCAGACCTCGTTGTGCCGCGCAACGCTTTCGCGGATGGCGGCGTCGGAGACGTCCACACCGTAGTTTTCCTGCAGGGGCTTGAGGACGTGGTTCTTGCACTGCAAAACAGCCAAATCCACATCGCTCTCGGTATTCTTGAAGGCGATCTCCATGTACTCGTGGAAGAATTTGGGGTTTCCCTCGCCCATGGTGTGCAGCAGCTCCATGTTCTCCACGGCGCGGTTCATCATGGTGCAGCCGTCGGGGGTGATGACGCAGTCGGCAAAGTTGTAGCCGCCCTCGATCGCGCGCTCTAAGAGGGCGCGGCTCGGCTCACAGAGCAGATTGGTCATATAATACGTCGCAATGTCCATGGAGCCGGTGTGCGGGGCAAAAAGACGGATGGATACGCAGTTATCCAGATTCAGCAGCGGTTCGGGAACGTTCTCGCAGGTATAGGCGACACAGACCTTCCCATCACTCTTGGCTTGGGTGATGAGGGCGTTGTTGGCCTCCTGCAGCAGGTTTTCAAAGTAGATCAGATGCTTCAGGTCTCTCATGCAATCCCTCTTTTCTTTTAGTGGCTGTCTATAGTTTAACAAGCGAAAGGGTCAAAATCAAGCTTGTGAGAAATCGGTGCCATATTTTTATCCATTTCGCAAATTTTGGCTCTGAAAATTTGGTCAAAGTGACAGACGGTGGTAAGACATTTTCCTGAAAATGTCTTACCCGAGGGTGATGGACAGGGAGACGGGGTTGTGGTCGGAGTTTTCAAAGCTGAGATCGAGCGTCTCCACGGTGTTGACCGTCACATTGGGGGAGACGATGTAGCCGTCGATCACATAGTGCTGGGTATTCTCGGCGTCACTGGGATCGTAGGGCTGGTTTAAGAGACGGCAGCTCGGGTTCGAGACGTCATAGACGTAGGAAAAACCCTCCGGCAGCGCGTCGTCTTCCAGCACACCGGGCGTCCAGAGTTCGGGATCGAGGATCGGGTAGCGCTCCAGGCTCCCGGGGAAGGTCTGGTTGAAGTCGCCGCCCGCGATGACGTAATTGCCCTTGCGGTATTCTTCCTCCAGAAGCCCCATGAGCTGCTCGGTCTGGGCGATCTTGCCCGCGCCGTCATCGTAGGCCTCCAGGTGAAGGTTTACCAGCACCAGCTCCCGGGCGCTTCCCTGGATGGGCAGCCGGGTCACCAGCAGGCAGCGCTTGAGGTTTGCGGTGCTGAGCGGCCAGGAGAAGGGGCAGGGGAGCGCGAGGCGCACGGCGGAATCCATCTGATACTCCGACGTGGTCATCAGCCCGCTGTGCACCTTGCCGATGGGCGGCACGGGGATGGGCACGAAGGGGCAGGAGTAGTTGAGTGCGTGCACGGACTGACCGATGGAGAGGAAAGGCGTCTCGTCGATGCTGTAAGTGCGCTTGGAGTTCGTGTCCACCTCCTGCAGGATCACAAGGTCGTAGTCACCCAGCATGATCTGCCCCGCGATGCCGGAGAGGTAGCGCTTGACCGTGTCCTTGTCCGCGGACATGGAGTTTTCGCCGCCGTCCATGAAGAAGTCGGACTCCGCGCCGAGACCGGCGTAGCCGATGTTCCAGGAGAGGAGGTGCAGGTTCTGCCCCGCCTGCAGGATGGGCGCGGGCTGCTCGGGCAGGTCGAAGAAGCTGAGCGTTTCCACCGGCGCAGGCTTAAACTCCGTCGCGGTCAGAAAGCCAAAGAGACCGCCCACGGCCAGAACCACCGCGAGCAGCAGGATCAGCAGAGTCTTGAGAAGCTTTTTCATAAAAATGCCTCCTGTGTCAGTATTTCTGCCATGATTGTAACATCTTCTCTGCGTTTGTTCAAGGAATATTCGTCAAGTTGACGAATTGTAAGCGGAAGAAAAAGGGATTATAATGAGGCGAGACAAAAATAGATATGGAGGGCTTTTCATGAGCTATGAACATATTCGCCGTCAGGACCCGGAAATCTATGACGCCATGCTGCGTGAGCTGCAGCGCCAGCGGGATCACCTGGAGCTGATCGCTTCGGAGAACTTTGTGAGCGAGGCCGTCATGCAGGCCATGGGAAGCCACCTGACCAACAAATACGCCGAGGGCTATCCCGGCGCGCGCTACTACGGCGGCTGCCAGTTTGTGGACGAGGTGGAGACCCTCGCCATCGAGCGGGCCAAGCGCCTCTTCGGCGCGGAGCACGCCAACGTCCAGCCCCACTCCGGCTCGCAGGCCAACATGGCGGTGTACCTCGCCCTCTTAAAGCCGGGTGACACGATCCTGGGCATGGATCTGAGCCACGGCGGGCATCTGACGCACGGCTCGAAGGCTTCCATCTCCGGCAAGTATTTTGACGCGCAGTTCTACGGCGTCGATCCCGAGACGGAGACCATCAACTATGACAAGGTTTTGCAGCGCGCCGAGGAGCTTCGCCCCAAGATCATCATTGCCGGCGCCAGCGCTTACCCCCGCTTTATTGATTTCAGGAAGATGCGCGAGATCGCGGACGCCGTGGGCGCATATCTGATGGTGGATATGGCGCACGTGGCGGGTCTGGTCGCCGCGGGCGTGCACCCCAGTCCCGTACCCTATGCCCATGTGGTCACCACCACCACGCACAAGACGCTGCGCGGCCCGCGCGGCGCGCTGATCCTCTGCAAGGAGGAGCTTAAAAAGAAAATCGACTCCGCCGTCTTCCCCGGCACACAGGGTGGCCCCCTCATGCATACCATCGCCGCCAAGGCCGTCTGCTTCGGGGAGGCGCTGCAGCCGGAATTCAAGGCATACCAGACCCAGGTGGTGAAAAACGCCGCCGCGCTGGCGGAGTCCCTGAAGGATAACGGCGTGCGCCTCGTCTCCGGCGGCACGGACAACCATCTGATGCTGGCGGACGTGATGAGCAAGGGCAAGACCGGCGCCGAGGTGCAGGAGCTTCTTGACGCGGCAAACATCACCGCGAACAAGAACACCATCCCCTTCGACACCCAGTCTGTCAAGCTCACCTCCGGTATGCGCTTCGGCTCTCCCGCCGTCACGAGCCGCGGCCTCAAGGAAGCGGAGATGCGCGAGATCGGCGGCTTCATCGCCCGCCTGATCGAAGAGGGCGAGAGCGCCGTCCCCGCCGTGCGCGAGCAGGTCATTGAGATGACAAGGCGCTTCCCGCTGTACCCCGAGCTTTGAAAAAGTGGCCAGCGGCCAGTGATCAGTGGTCAGCAAAAAACACACGAGAGATAGCTTGTCCCTGAGAAAACGCGGTTTTCTCAGGGACTTCTAATAATCTGAAAACTGTCAAGCGAATCGCTTGCAAAGCGTAAGGTTGAGGATTATAATATTCCAAAATTCTGCATGAAGCAGGTGATGCGCCATGAACATCCTGAAATTTCTGATCGTGATCGTGCTCGGCTATCTGCTGGGCTCGCTTTCGTCCTCCATCCTCCTGTCCCGGACGGCCTGGGGCGGCGATGTGCGCAGCAAGGGCAGCGGCAACGCGGGCGCGACCAATATGGCCCGTGTCTACGGCTGGGGCGCCGGTGTGCTGACGCTCGTGTGCGACATGGGCAAGACGGGCATTGCCGTCTGGCTCGGCTGGAAGCTGCTGGGCGATTGGGGGCTCTGCGTGGGCGGCGTGTGCTGCATGCTGGGGCATTGCTTCCCGGTGTTCCACGAGTTCAAGGGCGGCAAGGGCATCTCCGTGGGCGCGGCTCTGGGGCTTGCCATCGACTGGCGCGTGTTCGTCATCATCATCGCGGTGTTTCTCGTCGTGGCGCTGCTGACGAAGAAGGTCTCCTGCGGCTCGGTCGCGGCGGCGGTGGCG
>CACZXQ010000127.1 GCA_902785115.1 Oscillospiraceae bacterium
TCCTCAGCGGTATTATCCTCGCCATAATCAAGAGGATCCGTTCACGCTGGTTCGGGATGCGGCGCACTACAAAGCTTACGGCGGTTGACAGGATCGGCCTTTATTCATTGTGGCTGATTTTTCCGTTGAGGCTTCTTGCAGAAGGGTTTACGGCTCACATCAGCGGCGGCAGCTTCCTGACCATGCCTGTGAACTGGGTGGTCCAGCATGTGTTCTCTTCCCCCGGGTTCTTTGACAACAACCTGCATATGCTGCCTACCTGGTGGGCGTACTCGATAGACCTCGCCGTCTTCATGTTCGTACTGCCTTTCTCCCGTTACATGCACATCCCGGCCGAGATGATGCTGTTGTCAAAGCCCACGCGCGAGGAGGTCAGCATCAAAATCTCCACCGGAACCAGGGGGCCGCGCCCCATCAGAAGGCTGACGCCGGTCAGATTCCCCGCGGGGATGCGAACAGTGAGCGTGCGGTTTTCCGCCGCGCCGACCACCTGCTCCAGAATCTCGGCCGAGAGGGCGTTGATGCGCCCCATGTCGGAGCTCACGGCGGTGATCTGTCCCTGTTCGTTCTTCTCGAAGCGGACAAAGCCCGCGTGGGCAAACTCCTCCTGCGCCATAACGCGGGCAATGACGCGGTTGACCTCAGCGGAGACCACGTCCGCCGCGTCCGAGACGGCAATCTGCGAGGACAGGTCGCTCAGAAAGCGCCCGGCGAAGGCCAGCAGCACAAGCAGCAGCGCGAGCGCGAACAGGAGTCCGAACACAGCGCGTTTCGGCTTCTGATCGCTCTGCGGAACCGTCACCCGCCCACGGCGAAAAATCATCATGGTCTCACCCCCCTCTTACAGGATATGCGGGAGAGAGAGGAAAGGTGAGGGATTCGTGAATAAAGAATAGAAAAAAGTGAAACGTTATGGTGTCGCTGCGCGGCGATTTTCATTCGTCCCCGAAGGGGACACCTTAACTATTCGCTATTCGCTATTCACTTTTCACTATTCACTTTATCCACCGAGCATTGCCGAGACGGCCATCATCACGCCGAGCTTGCCGGACTCGTAGGTCAGGCCGCCCTGCATATAGACCGTGTAGGGCGGGCGGATGGGGCCGTCGGCGGAGAGCTCGATGCTGCTGCCCTGGATGAACGCCCCGGCCGCCATGATGACGGGATCTTCATAGCCCGGCATCGGCCAGGGTTCGGGCGTGACATAAGAGTCCACCGGCGCGCCCGCCTGGATACCGAGGCAGAAGCGCTTCATCTTCTCCGGGGAGCCAAGCTTCACCATCTGGATGATGTCAGAGCGCGGTTCGTCCACCGTGGGGCTCGATTCCAGCCCCAGCTCCTCCATCATGGCGGCGCAGAACACCGCCGTCTTGAGCGCCTGTGCCACGGTGTGCGGCGCGAGGAAGAGCCCCTGGAAGAACAGGCGGTTATTCCCCAGCGTGGAGCCGCACTCGCCCCCGATGCCGGGCGTCGTGAGGCGCATGGCGGCGCGCTCCACCAGCTCCTTTTTTCCTGCGACGTAGCCGCCGGTCGGCGCTATGCCGCCGCCGGGGTTTTTGATGAGCGAACCCGCGATGATGTCCGCCCCGACATGGGTCGGCTCGATCACATCGGTAAACTCGCCGTAGCAGTTATCGACCATGATGTTCGCGTCCGGGTTCACTTCCCGCACGGCCTTGACGATCTCGCCGATCTCATGAACGCTGAGGGCTTTGCGATCCGCGTAGCCGCGGGAGCGCTGGATCATCACGCCGTGAACCTTCGGGTCTTTCGCCGCCTTGCGAATGGCTTCGAAATCGGGCTCCCCGTTCGCGTCAAGCGCGACTTCGGCGTAGTTCACGCCGTAGAATCGGAGCGAGCCGAAGCAGTCCCCGCTGATGCCGATGGCGGTACGCAGGGTGTCGTAGGGGGTGCCGGTGACGGCAAGCACCGTCTCCCCCGGCTTTGCCAGGGAGAACATCGCGGCGGTCAGCGCGTGGGTGCCGTTGACAAAGCCCAGGCGCACCAGCGCGCTCTCGGCGCCGAAGAGCTGGGCGTAAATCTGATCGAGCGTCTCCCGCCCCAGATCGTCATAGCCGTAGCCCGTGGTACCGGCAAAGCAGGCCTCCGACACGCGCTGATCCTGGAAGGCCGCCATCACGCGCAGGGTGTTGCGCTCCGCAACGCCTTCGATCTCACGAAAGCGCTTTTCACAGCGTTTTTCGGCGCGTTCTGCCATGGCATAGACTTCGGGACGAATATCGGAAATTTTCATAATCCAAACATCTTTCTCTATGATTACTGGCCACTGACCACTGGCCACTGACCACTCAAAACTACAAACTGTTCACGATGCGCTTGAAGGCTTCGCCGCGCTCGGCGAAGTTCTTGAAGCGGTCAAAGGAGGCGCAGGCCGGGGAGAAGAGCACCACGTCCCCCTCCTCCGCCATCGCGGCGGCGGCCAGCACGTTCTCGGTAAAATCCTCATGCAGCTCGAAGGTGAGGCCGCTCGTGGGATATTCGGGGGAATTCACGATCGCGTCCTTGATCTTCATGGCGGTGTCGCCGGTGAGAAAGACGCGTTTGGCAAGGCGGCAGAGGGCGTCCCCCAGCGGCTCGAAGGGGATGTGCTTATCGTAGCCGCCGCAGAGAACGAGTGGCTTGACGCTCATGGCGCGAAGCCCCGCGATGGTGCGCGAGGGGCTGGAGCCGATGGAGTCGTTGATATACTTCACGCCGTCCTTGACACGCACAAGCTCGAGCCGGTGCTCCACGCCGCCGAAGTCCATGGCGACCCTGCGGCAGAGCTCCGCCGGGACAAGGCCGCGCACGGCCTCAAAGGCGGCGAGGTAGTTCAAGACGTTGTGCTCGCCGGGAAGCTTGATCTCCGAGCGGCGCATGATCGCCTCGCGCCGATCGCCATGCTGCCAGAAGATTTCGTCCCCCACGCGATAGCAGCCGCAAACGCCGTCATGGCCGTTGGCGAAGGTGGCGACACGCCCGGGCGCCGTGGCGGCGTAATAAGCGCTGTGCTCGTCATCGGCGCAGAGGATGAGCGTATCGCGTGCCGTCTGTCCGGCATAGATCGAACGCTTGGCGTCGATGTAATCCTGATAGTCCTTATGTTTATCGAGATGGTTCGGGGAGATGTTGGTGATGACCGCGACGTCGGTATGGCAGCGCATACTGTGAAGCTGGAAGGAGCTCAACTCCAGCACAGCAAAATCGTCTGGCCTGATCTCCGGCACCTCACACAGAAGCGGGTGCCCGATGTTGCCGCCGAGGTGCACCGTATAGCCCGCGGCCTTCAAAAGCTCGGAGATGATGGTGGTCGTGGTGGTCTTGCCGTCGCTGCCGGTGACGGCGATGATCCTGCAGGGGCAGAGCCGGAAGAAAAGCTCCATCTCCGAGGTAAGCTCGCTCCCTTTCGCCTTCGCCGCCTCGAGATGAGGGTCAAAGGGCATGAGGCCGGGGGTACGGAAGATGATGTCCTGGTCGAGATCTTCGAGATAGTCCTCCCCCAGCTTGAACTTCGCGCCGAGGGCTTTAAGCTCCTCCCCCACCGCGCCGAGCGCCTCAAAGCTGCGCCGGTCGCAGGCCGTCACGTCACAGCCGTTTGCGAGCAGGAGCTTAAGGAGCGGCGTATTGCTCACGCCGATGCCCAGCACCGCAATGCGTTTGTCATGGATGGAATCCACATATTCCTGAAGAGTCAAACGAAACCGCCTCTTTTAACTCATATTAAGACAGTTTATTATACGCCTTTTTCCCGCCCGTGACAAGAAAATTTATTGACTTTGCGCGGGAAAATGGTTAAAATACTTCCCACGAGTGC
>CACZXQ010000128.1 GCA_902785115.1 Oscillospiraceae bacterium
GGCGAATGACCCTTTGGGTCATTCGCTGCCAAACTTGTCGTTTGGCAGCGAAACCGATCGAATCCTCGATCGATTTCGCCATCCGATGGTCATTATAATCAGAACAGGGAGCTTTGTCAAAATAAAGTGGTCAGTGGTCAGTGAATAGAGAAAAGTGAAGAGTAAAAAGTTATGTCCCCGAAGAAGACACCTTAACTATTCACTATAAAAAAGTTGACACCGTCGGCGAGGCGTGTTAAAATCCCATCTGTCAAAGGCTTTGACGGAGAACGTCGGCGTGGGATGCGCGCAGAGAGGGCAGGCCATCGGCTGCAAGCCGCCCCGTGTACCACGGCGAAGGACCGCTCCCGAGCCGGGCGGAGGCAATGCCGCCCCGGGCTGATCCGCGTTACAGGATCGACGAGTGAAACGCAAGGTGGAACCGTGTAATTTTTTGCACCCTTGGCTATGATGCCAAAGGTGCGTTTTTTATTTGGGAGGAAAAAGCGATGAAGATCATTTACAAGGACGGTACGGTCGGCGAGTGCCCGCAGGAGGAAGAGCTGCACGTTCTGCGCCACACCGCCGCCCATATCATGGCGCAGGCCATCAAGCGCCTCTATCCCCAGGCCGACTTTGCCTACGGCCCCGCGACCCAGAACGGCTTTTACTATGACGTCGATCTGGGCGATACGAAGCTCACGAGCGAGGATCTCGAGAAGATCGAGAAGGAAATGAAGAAGATCTGCAAGGAAAATCTTCCCATCAAGTCCTTCGTCCTGAACCGTGAGGACTCCAAAAAGCTCATGGAAGAGCGCGGCGAGAAGTACAAGCTCGAGCATATGGAGGACTTGTCCGAGGAGACGGAGTTCAGCTTCTATCAGCAGGGCGAGTATGTGGATATGTGCCTCGGGCCTCACCTGACCTACACCAAGGCGCTCAAGGCCTTCAAGGTCACGCAGCAGTCCGGCGCCTACTGGAAGAACGACAGCGAGAACAAGATGCTCACGCGCATCAACGGCGTCGCCTTCCGCACGGCCGAGGAGCTTGCCGCGTGGGAAAAGCAGCAGGCTGAGGCGCGCGAGCGCGATCACCGCAAGATCGGCAAGGAGATGCAGCTCTTTATGACCGACGACCTCGTGGGCCGCGGTCTGCCGATGTTCCTGCCCAACGGCTACGTTGTGTGGCAGGAGCTGGAAAACTACATCAAGGCCAAGGAGCGCCGTCTCGGCTATCAGCACGTTCTGACCCCCTGTGTGGGCACCGTCGATCTCTACAAGACCTCCGGCCACTGGGATCACTACAAGGACAACATGTTCCCCGCCATGGAGATGGAGGGCGAGGCTTACGTTCTGCGCCCGATGAACTGCCCGCACCATATGCGTATCTTTGCCAACCGTCCGCGCTCTTACCGCAATCTCCCCATCCGCATCGGTGAGATCGCACACGATTTCCGCTATGAGTCCTCCGGCACGCTCAAAGGCATCGAGCGCGGCCGCCACTTCTGCCAGAACGACGCGCACCTCTTCGTGACGCCCGAGCAAATCAAGGACGAGGTTGCCTCTGTCTGCAGCCTGATCTTCGACGTGTACAAGGACTTCGGCATCACCGATTACCGCTGCGTCCTCTCCCTGCGCGACCCGGCGGACAAGAAAAAGTACCACCAGGACGACGAGATGTGGAACACCGCCGAGGCTGCGCTGCGCGAGGTGCTCACCGAGATCGGCATCGACTTTACCGAGGAGATCGGCGAGGCCGCCTTCTACGGCCCCAAGCTCGATGTGAACGTCAAGCCCGCCGTCGGCGCGGAGTACACGCTCTCCACCTGCCAGCTCGACTTCTGCCTGCCCGCGAAGTTTGATCTGCGCTATATCGACAAGGACGGCACGGAGAAGTGCCCCGTCGTCATCCACCGCGCGATCCTCGGCTCCCTCGACCGCTTCATGGCCTACCTCATCGAGGAGACCAAGGGGCGCTTCCCCCTGTGGCTTGCGCCGACCCAGGTCAAGGTGCTGCCCGTCAGCGAAAAGACCCTAGACTACGCCCGCGAGGTGTACAATACCCTCGAGGACGCGGGGCTTCGCGTCGTGCTCGATGAGAGCAATGAGAAGATCGGCTACAAGATCCGCCTCGCCCAGCAGGAGGATCGCGTGCCTTATATGCTCATCATCGGCGCCAAGGAGGCGGAGGCCGGCACGATCTCCGTCCGCACCCGCGGCGGCGAAGACCTCGGCGCGATGGCGCTCAACGCCTTCATCGAAAAGGCACAGAGCGAGATCAGGAACAAGGCAAAGTAGGGACGAGCATTGCTCGTCCGTGCCGCCCACGATAAATACAAATTTTTCATTCATAAAACAGCCCATCCCCTCACAAACTATCAAAAAGCTTGTGGGGGGATTTTTATGTCCGCGGAGCGGAAGAAACTCGTTTTGATGCTCGCGATTTTGTTCGCGGTGAATATTTTCATCATCGCCCTGGCGCAGAGCGCCTCGGCGGATCTGTATAAGAAGGGCAGCAGCGGCGTTACCGTGACCGAGATCCAGAAGCGCCTCAAGGCCTGGGGCTACTATACCGGCGCGGTGGACGGCGTCTACGGCAGCAGGACCGAGGAGGCCGTGCGCTACTTCCAGCGCAAAAACGGCCTGACGCCGGACGGCCAGGTGGGAAACCTCACCCTCGCCGCGCTCGGTATCCCGGCCACCGGCTCCGGCGGCGGGGGATCGGGCGATCTGCAGCTTTTGGCGCGGCTGATCTCCGCCGAGGCGAGGGGCGAACCCTATCTCGGACAGGTCGCGGTCGGCGCGGTGGTCTTAAATCGCGTGGAGCATCCCTCGTTTCCCAACAGCATCTCCGGCGTCATCTATCAGCCGGGCGCCTTCTCCTGCCTCGACGACGGACAGTTCGACGAGCCGGTGAGCGAGAGCGCCTATCGCGCCGCCAAGGAGGCGATGAACGGCTACGATCCCAGCTACGGCGCCATCTACTACTTTAATCCGGTAACTGCCACCAGCAAATGGATCTGGTCACGCCCGTTAATCGTTACGATCGGAAACCACCGCTTCTGCTCTTGAAACAGGGAACATTTTCCGCTATAATCAGTCTATCCCTTGTAAGGAGTGGACGATCATGGCTTATTGCAAACAATGCGGCGCATATATTCCCGACGGATTGACGGCCTGCCTCGCCTGCGGTTATGACGAAAATCTTGCGGCAAATGAACAGGCAGCGGCACAGCAGAAGTCGGCGAGCGAGCTGATGCGCGAGAAGCTGGAGGAGCAGCGCAAAGCCCGGCAGGAGGAGAACCGCCGCTGGGCCGAGCAAGAGCAGCAGCGCCGCCGACAGCAGGAACAGAGCCGCCAACGGGCGGAGCAGGAATACGCCCGCCGTCAGGCGGAGCGGCAGCAGGCCGCGCGAAATTATACCTACCGCACAACGATGAACCGCACCGGCAGCAGCGCCAGCGCGGAACCGAACAAGCTCTTCGCCGCGCTGAGCTATTTGAGCTTTCTGTTTGTGCTGCCTTATTTTGTCACGCCGAACGACTCTTTTGCGAAGTACCACGCCAAACAGGGCATGAAGCTCTTTCTCTTTACCGTGATCGCCGATACCGTCGGCGCGCTCACCGGCTTCGGCTGGGTCCTGACGCTGCTGCGCTTCTATTTTATATATAAAGGAATGATGAATGCATTCAAGGGGATTGAGGAGCCTTTGCCCTGGATCGGGAACATCGGGAATTGATCCGGTTTGTGGAAATTGCTGAGGCTTGATCTAAGTTTTGTATTTTTCGCCGCAGGAAATCCACAAGATTTTGCGGCGAAAAATTTTTGCAAAAAA
>CACZXQ010000129.1 GCA_902785115.1 Oscillospiraceae bacterium
AGTTACCATCGAATGAAAACAAGCGACTTTGACTATGACCTTCCCCCGGAGCTGATCGCCCAGACGCCCACCGAGCGGCGCGACGCGTCGCGGCTGCTGCGCCTCAACAAGACAACGGGGGAGTATTCCCACCATCATTTTTACGATCTGCCGGACTTTCTGCGTCCGGGGGACTGCCTGATCCTCAACAATTCCCGCGTGCTGCCCGCGCGGCTGCTGGGCAATCGACTGCCGGGCGGCGGCGCGTGCGAGGTGCTGCTGCTCATCGACCGGGGCGAAAACGTCTGGGAGTGCATCGTGCGTCCGGGCAAGCACCTGCGCGTCGGTGCGAAGATGTCCTTCGGAGCGGGGGAGCTGACCGCGGAGATCGCGGACGTGCTGCCCGACGGCAACCGTTTGGTGAAGTTCTCCTATGAGGGCATCTTTCTGGAAGTGCTGGAGCGCCTCGGCAAGATGCCGCTGCCGCCGTACATCAAGGCGGAGCTGCAGGACAAAGAGCGTTATCAGACCGTGTACTCCAAGGTCAACGGCAGCGCCGCCGCGCCGACGGCGGGGCTTCACTTCACGCCGGAGCTGCTGGAGAAGATCCAGGCCATGGGCGTGAAGCTGGGCTATGTGACGCTGCACGTCGGGCTCGGCACGTTCCGTCCGGTGAAGGAGGAGGAGCTGGAGGCGCACGAGATGCACAGCGAATACTGCGTCATCCCGGCGGAGACGGCGGACCTCATCAACGAGACCAAGGCGAACGGCGGGCGCGTGATCTGCGTCGGCACGACGTCCTGTCGCACCATCGAGAGCTGGGCGGGGGAGGACGGCATGATGAAGGCCAGCGCCGGCTGGACGAGCATCTACATCTATCCCGGCTACCGCTTCAAGGTGATGGACGCGCTGGTGACGAATTTCCACCTGCCGCAGTCCACGCTGCTGATGCTGGTCTCGGCGCTCGCGGGGCGCGAGCACGTGCTCGCTGCCTACGAGGAGGCGGTGCGGGAGAAATACCGCTTTTTCAGCTTCGGCGACGCGATGTTCATCTCCTGAACGGGGAAGCGAGATTTTGAAAGACGGAGAGCGATTGTTCGCTCTCCGTCTTTACTATTTGCCGGCGTTGTGGTACAATCGGCGTACTTTGAGCGATTACAGGGGGTTTACAGATTGTAATATCCCCGTAATCAGTGGATAATCAGTGGAAAGTTGGGGAAAACATGTTCCAAGTCATCAAATATGAGGGGAAAGCCCGCCGCGGCCGCTTCTCCTGCGCCCACGGCGGCGAGGTGCAGACGCCGGTGTTTATGAACGTCGGCACGCAGGCCGCTATCAAGGGCGGGCTGTCCGCCTTTGACCTCAAGGAGATCGGCTGCCAGATCGAGCTGTCCAACACCTACCACCTGCACCTGCGCCCGGGCGACGACGTGGTGCGGCAGATGGGGGGGCTGCACAAGTTCATGCGCTGGGACGGCCCGATCCTCACCGACAGCGGCGGATTTCAGGTGTTCTCGCTCGCGGGCTTGCGCAAGATCAAGGAGGAGGGGGTCACCTTTGCCTCCCACCTCGACGGACACCGCATCTTCATGGGGCCGGAGGAGAGCATGCGCATCCAGTCCAACCTCGGCAGCGACATCGCCATGGCGTTCGACGAGTGCGTGGAGAACCCCGCGCCGTATGAGTACGCCAAAGCGTCCTGCGAGCGCACGCTGCGTTGGCTGGAGCGCTGCAAAACAGAGCATGACAAGTTAAATGCCTTGCCGGATACCGTCAACCCAAAGCAGATGCTCTTCGGCATCAATCAGGGCGCGACCTATGCGGATCTTCGCATCTGGCACATGCAGCAGATCGCAAAAATCGACTGCGAGGGCTATGCCATCGGCGGCCTTGCCGTGGGGGAGCCGACGCAGGTGATGTACGACATCATCGACGCGGTGGAGCCGTACATGCCCAAGGATAAGCCCCGGTATCTGATGGGCGTGGGTACGCCGAGCAACATCATCGAGGGCGTGGCGCGGGGCGTGGACTTCTTCGACTGCGTGATGCCCGCCCGCAACGCCCGCCACGGCAAACTGTTCACCTGGTCGGGTGCGCTGAACATCAAGAACGAGAAGTACAAGCTGGACGAAAGGCCCATCGACGAGCAGTGCGACTGCCCGGTGTGCCGCAATTTCTCCCGCGCGTACCTGCGGCATCTGTTCAAGGCGGACGAGATGCTGGCGCTGCGCCTCGCGGTGATGCACAATCTGTACTTTTACAACAAGCTCACGCAGCGCATCCGCGACGCGCTGGACGTGGGCGAGTTCGCCGCTTTCCGCGCGGAATACAGCGGAAAGCTGGACGAAAGACGATAATTGCGAAGCCGTGACAGACGTTTGTGAGAAACCTCTTGCGAAACGCGAAAGCATTCGCTATAATATGCCTTGACTTTTGATGAAAGGAACTTATTGTTTATGGATGGCACCAGTTTATTGATGATCGTGATGATGATCGCGATCTTCTATTTCATGCTCATTCGCCCGGAGAACAAGCGCAAGAAGCAGGCGGAGGAAATGCGCAACAGCATCAAGAAGGGCGAGCGCATCACCACCATCGGCGGCATGAAGGGCAAGGTCGTGCAGGTCAACGACGATTCCATCGTCTTTGAGACCAGCGAGGATCGCGTCCGCATCGAGATCGCGAAGTGGGGCGTGCAGTCCACTGAGTCCATGGAGGCGGCGCAGGCGCAGAAGCAGAGCGGCGGCCTCTTCGGCACGAAGAAAAGCGAGCCGAAGGCGGAGGAAACCACGAGCGAGCCTGCCGAGAAGGCTGAAAAGGACGACAAGGCGGACTTCGACCCCGAGATCAAGTAAACAAGCGTACCGCGAAAAAGAACAGCGCAAGCTGTTCTTTTTTTATGGCTCGCGCCATATCCTCTTGTGTGCAGACAACGCGCCTGATACATCAGCGGGCGCGGACAGGGGGCGTTTTTATGAAGAAGGATCATCCCGGCAAACGGATCGCCATGGGCGCGTCGGCGTCGCTTATATGCTATCTGGGCCTGACGGCGCTGCTGGCGCTGCTACTGACGCGCGGCACGATGGGGGAGAGTGCGGCGCCGCCCTGCATCTTGGCGTTTGCCGCCGTTGCCGCCTTCGCGGGTGCAAAGCTCGCCGCCCGCGGCAGCACGGAGCGCTGGATGAATGCGGCGTCCGCCGGAGCGTTTTGGGCTGTGGTGGTGCTGACCGGATTTCTCGCGAACGACACGCTCTCCTGGCCGCGCGCCGGAGAGCTGGCGATCGCCGCCGCCATCGGCGCGGCGCTGGCGTGCTTTCGGACGGGAAAGCGGACGAGGACGCGCGGCCGTCGTTCGCATAAGTGAACATAATGTATTGACAAAGAAAATGGGATGGAAATATCTTCCGCGCCAAAAACCGGATTTTACAGGTTGCACAAATGGAGAGGGAAGATGGGGAACACCCAAAGCAGCGGTAACTTGTGGGGAAAACATGTGGAAAATCCAAATCTAGTTGCGGCGGGAATGGGGAACCCACTATCTTGCCCTCAAATCAGAAAGAAAACGATGCTCACGACTTTATTAACATAATATAATTTACATAACATTTAAGCATAATCAACAAAATTGGAGAAATTCGGCAAATCCGCTTGCGAAAAAACCGCAAAAGTCCTATCATTGTTTCAGAGCTTTTGCGCGCCTTTTCCCTCGGTTTGCCCGGAGCATGTGAGGTGAACAAGGGATGACCGATTCGACAAGGTCGCGGAAATTGCGCTATGTGAC
>CACZXQ010000130.1 GCA_902785115.1 Oscillospiraceae bacterium
GTCAGACCGTCCAGCTTGAGCATGAGCATGATGTGTTGGCTGCCGATGAAGGCAAGCATATCCTCGAGACGGTCGTGCTTTTGACCAAAGTGGAAGCGGAGGCGCCGCGGGAGCAATGACTTGCCAGATGCGGAAAACTGTGGTATAAGCATAGGGTAATCTGATGTACGCGGAGGCTGCGCTATGGCAGAGCAGACGCCAACTGAACAGAAAGGCTGGAGCGGTCCGACGACTTTTGGCGCGGCATACCACGGCCCGCACCGCCGCAGCACCGACCTTCCCGAAAAGCCAGGACTGCATGAAAAAGGCTCGCTGCGGCTGCAAAGCATCAATGGGATCATCGCGGCTGTGGCTTGCCTCACTTCGCTTGTGCTGCTGGCGACCATCCAGCACAAACAGGCGCTCATCGAGGAGATGCTTGGGACGGACGGCGCTGCCGTGGAGCTGCTGCGCGACTTGATGGAGCGCCAACAGATGCTCACCGGTATTTTGCTGCTGGTGGTGCTGATCGAGGTGTTCTCTGTGGTGGGGCTGATCCTCTGGCCGGTCGAGGAGTATATCGGGCGTATCCGCGAGAAGAAAACACTGCCGCTGCGTGGCGCGTATGAGCTGCGCTATCTCGCGAAGGCATACAACGCCATGTTCGAGGAGAACATGCTGCGCAACGAGGAGCTGCGCTACAAGGTCGAGCACGACGCGCTGACGGGGCTTTATAACCGCGGCGCTTACGAAAAGCTGCTGGCGGAGCACGGGCGCGAGGACAGCATCGCCCTGCTTTGGATCGACGTGGACAAGTTCAAGGGCATCAACGATACCTACGGCCACGACGTCGGCGACAAGGTGCTGCAAAAGGTGGCGCGGCTGCTGGCGGGCGACTTCCGCGCGTCGGACTATGCCTGCCGCACCGGCGGCGACGAGTTTGCCGTCATCATGACGGACATTACGCCGGATCAGCAGCAGGTCGTGATGAGCAGGGTGGAGGCCGTGCAGGAGGGCCTGCGGGACGTGTCGGACGGCCTGCCGCTGGTGACGCTCAGCATCGGCGTCGCGTTCAGCGATCAGCGTCAGGAGGGCGAGGAGCTGTTCAAAATGGCGGATAAGGCACTCTACCGCGTCAAGGAGGCCGGGCGCAACGGCTGCGCGTTTTTCAGCGAAGAAGACCGAAACCGAACAATATAATATAAAAGCGGGCCGCCGAAGGGATTCGGCGGCCTTTTTGTGCATTTTGGCGGCAGCGTGGGGCGATGCATGATAAATGATGTGCAAAAATAGTCTTGCAAAAACAAAACTGCCGTTGTATAATGCCGCCTTGTGGGAAACCACTTTAGGCATTTAAAGGAGAAAACTAAAATGGAAAGAGAAAGACTTGGCAGCCGTTTGGGCTTCATTTTGCTCTCGGCGGGCTGCGCCATCGGGTGCGGCAATGTTTGGAAATTCCCGTGGATGACCGGCCAGTACGGCGGCGGCGGATTCGTGCTTGTGTATATCATCTGCCTGCTGATCCTCGGCCTGCCGGTTATGACCATGGAGTTCACCGTGGGCCGCGCGGCCCAGAAGAGCCCGGTCAAGATGTATCAGGCGCTGGAGAAGCCCGGCTAGAAGTGGGGCATCATGGGCTACGTCTCCCTGCTCGGCAACATCGCGCTGATGGCGTTTTACACCGTTGTGTGCGGCTGGATCATCAACTACTTCTGCAAGTTCCTGGTGGGCCAGAATCAGAACCTCGGCTTTGTGCCCATGATCACCAACGCCGGCCTGAACGTGACGTTCCTGGCGGTCACCGTCATCGTCGCGTTCGTGATCCTGAGCTTCAACCTGCAGGGCGGTCTGGAGCGCGTGACGAAGTACATGATGGTCGCGCTGCTGCTCCTGATGCTGGTGCTGGCGGTCCACAGCTTCACGCTGCCCGGCGCGAAGGAGGGCCTTGCCTTCTACCTCGTGCCCGATTTCTCCAAGATCAACGGCTCCGTCATCGTCGGCGCGATGAATCAGGCGTTCTTCACCCTGTCTCTCGGCATCGGCAGCATGGCGATCTTCGGCAGCTATATCGACAAGGATCGCGCGCTGATGGGCGAGTCCGTGAACGTCATCGTGCTGGATACCCTCGTTGCGCTGCTCGCGGGCTTCATCATGTTCCCCGCCTGCTTCTCCTACGGCCTTGAGGTCGGCGCTGGCCCGAGCCTGCTGTTCGACACCATGGCGACCGTGTTCAACAACATGGCGGGCGGCCGCTTCTGGGGCACGCTGTTCTTCCTGTTCATGGTCTTTGCCGCCATGTCCACGGTGCTGGCGGTGTGCGAGAACATCCTCGCCATGACCCGCGACCTCTTCGGCTGGAGCCGCCCCAAGGGCAGCCTCATCTGCGGCGTCGTCGTGTTCCTGCTGGGTCTGACCACCGCACTGGGTTACAGCGTGTTCACCTTCCAGCCTTTCGCGGAGGGCTCCGCTTGGCTGGACTTCTGGGATTTCATCGTCTCCACCAACTGCCTGCCCATCGGCAGCCTGGTCTTTGCCCTGTTCTGCTGCAACAAGTTCGGCTGGGGCTGGGATAACTTCGTGAAGGAAGCCAACACCGGCAAGGGCCTCAAGGTGCAGCCCTGGATGAAGCCGATCTTCCAATTCTGCGTCCCCGCGATCATCGTGGTGCTCTACGTCTACGGTCTCGCGACCTTCGGTTGGCGCTGAGCGTCCTTACGAAGAAAGAGTTGAATAACAGAAAGCCCGCGGCTTGTGCCGCGGGCTTTCTGGCAAAAGATCAAAAAAAGAAAAATCTCCCTTGACAAACGGGAGAAGATCCGGTAGAATAAAGCGCTTATATGCGAAAGTGGGTCATTGGCGAAACCTCACCTACTAACGCAAGTGTAGCAAATTGCATTGAAAAAAGCAAGCGCTTCGGCATTGATTGTATCAACAAAACCGGGCGTGTCGCAAAGCACATGATGTTTCTCCGCATCTGAGAGGCGGAGAGGAAAGAAAGGCGTGAAGAGCAAATGGCCCACGACAAAATGTACGGCAAGACCCTTCGCAAGAACTTCGCACGGCACGAGGAAGTCATGGAGATGCCCAACCTCCTCGAGCTGCAGAAGACCTCTTACAAGTGGTTCCTGGACTACGGTCTGCGCGAGGTGTTTGCGGACGTGGACGCGATCGCGAACTATGCAGGCAACCTCGAACTGAGCTTCATCGACTACAAGATGGACGAGGAGCCCAAGTATGATGTGGAGGAGTGCAAGGCGCGCGACGCGACCTATGCGGCTCCCCTCAAGGTCAACGTGCGTCTCTACAACAAGGAGACGGGCGAGATCAAGGAGCAGGAGATCTTCATGGGCGACTTCCCGCTCATGACCCAGTCCGGCACCTTCGTCATCAACGGCGCCGAGCGCGTCGTCGTCTCCCAGATCGTGCGTTCGCCCGGCATCTACTATGGCAAGGAGATCGACCTCAAGACCGATCTGCCGCTGATGACCGCGCAGGCGATCCCTTACCGCGGCGCATGGCTCGAATACGAGACCGACGCCAGCGAGATATTCTGGGTGCGCATTGACAAAAACCGCAAGCTGCCCGTCACCGAGCTGCTGCGCGCCATCGGTCTGCGCACCGACGCGGAGATCACCGGGCTCTTCGGTGACGACGAGCGTGTTGTGGCGACCCTTGATAAAGACGCCTGCAAGACCTATGAAGAGGCGATGCTGGAGATCTACCGCAAGCTGCGCCCGGGCGAGCCGCCCACGGTCGAGGCCTGCGAGACCCTCATCAAC
>CACZXQ010000131.1 GCA_902785115.1 Oscillospiraceae bacterium
AAAAGAAGAATTAATATTCCGAAAAAAAGATTGAAATCGGCGGGCTCTCATATTATAATGGTCAAATCGGACGGCTTTCTTTTAAGCCCGACAGCTTTTCGCAGCGAAGAGATGCGGAAAACGAGCCGTCGTGACGGCGGGCAGAGTTTTTAAAGGCGCCTACAATTCTATCATAAAGAGCAGGAGGGTAAGGTCATGCCAAAGTATACATGGAACAGCATTCGGGACAAAAAGGAAGAGCTGCAGGCTCTGATCGAAACGATCAATCAAGTCGATGACGTCATATCAAGCGAAGCGGACATGCGGCTGAAGAACCTGATCACGCAGCTCAGCTTGCTGGAGAAGGAGCCGGAACAGGAGAACGCGGAGCGCATCTTTAACGAGGGCATGGAGATGCTGGGCGACCGCATCGGTTACATCAAGGAAGAATATAAGGATAAATACGACTCCATTCAGAACATCAGCGGCTTTCAGGCGATGGAGGATCGGCTGAACCTGCCGCAGCCGGGGACGGCGGCCTTTCTCGCCGAGGCCTACCGCTCCGTCCTGGCAGATGAGCAGTACGTGGGGAACCAGGCGCCCGAGTTGACGATGGGCAGTCTCGCCCTGCTCTATGATAGGGTCAAGGACGCGGAGGACTGGAGAAGCGTCAGAATATCGGCGGATGAAATCTGCAATATGAAAGAGCGGACAGGACCCGCTATTGATCTCTTGACCGAGCTTGTCAACCACAGTGAGATCACCATGTTTAACGATCTCTCTCCCAAGGACATCATTGCGATGGTCCAGAATCAGAAGAACGGAAAAGAGACCGGCAATCTGCTGTACGGCGCTTACGTCAAGGGTGCGCCCAAACGGCTGGAACAGCGGCTGAAGAACGGAGTCAATGCCATTACTCCGAAGCCGTATACGCCTCTGGAGGGCCTGTCGCCCGAGGAGCAAGCGAAACGCCGAGAGGAGAGGGTGAAAAAAAACAAAAAGTTTGCCGACAAGAAGGCGATGGAGCTTATCGCGGACGTTCTGGCGTGCCGCGCGGTGATGCAATTCGACCCGAATGATAAGGAAAAGAGCGTCTTGGAGGCCGCCGGAATCGGGGAAAAGACCGACAAGGCAGTCATGAAGTACGCTCCCGAGTTTATCGAATCCATGCCCCGAAAGGATCTGACCACGCTGATCCAGAAGGGCATGGACGGCTCGGCGCTGGAAGCCGCCTTCCGTCAGCACATTGCCCAGCTCGACGTGCTGCCCGAGGGCCTGCCCGACACGCTTCGCCCCACCGCGAAGGAGCGCATCGAGGCGCTGCAGCGGAAAATCAAGTCGAAGGAAACCAGCGCGGAGCAGAAACGCTGGTTTGCCAACGAGATCATTGCCACCCGCGAGGCGGTAAACGCGCAGCGTGGCGGCGCGGGGCTGGACAGCAAGGTGCCCGACGGCATCGGTGAGCTCACCGAAACGGTCGAGGAAAACATGCAGCTGATCTTCAGGGGCACCAGTCATCCCGAAGAGGAATACAGCAAGTACATCCTCTCCGCCGCTACCAGCGGGCACGGCGGCAAGATGATGGAGACCTATCAAAGGAACTATGGTCTGCGCATCAATCGGCTGAGTATGTACGAAGATCTGCCTCAGGATCTGGACGACAGGCTGATGCCCACCGCCAAAAGCCGGGTGGAGGCGATGCAGGTTCGTCTGCGCAATGCGCCCGATCTGTACGATGCTGATGCGCTCACGGAAGAAACCGTAAAATGTCTGGCGGGTATCCTCGCCGCCCGTGAGAACGTCGCCGCCAAGCTGGGCGGCAAGGGACTGGAGAATAAGCTGAAAGACGTCCAGCTTCTGACGAAGCGCACAAGAGAGTTGGAGGAGGCGCTTTCGGTTCTGGACGGCCAGGAGCTTGATACGCTCTACCAGCAGGCTCTCTCCGGCCACGGCGGGAAAATGAAGCAGACCTTCGAGAGCGAAGCGTACCAGAAGAAGATTTCGGAGGGGCTGGCCGAGCGGCAGCTTGCCGCACAGCGGAAGGCGGATGCCGAAAAGAAGGTCATGGAGGGCCAGAAGGCGTCCCTGAAGGATCTGAACGAGAGAAAAGCAGAATCGCTGAAGGTGGTTCAGGAGAGAATCAATGCCGAGCGGCAAAAGCTGGAAAACGCCAAATCGCCTGAGGAACAGGAGCTTGCCGTGGCGAATCTTCTGTATCTCAACCGCGTGAAGGACTTCGGCAATCCGGCGGACCAAGCCAAGGCGACGAAGGATGAGAGCATGCAGCCGGAGGTTGAGAAGCTGCGGAGCAACGAGGTCTATAACAAATATTTCAAAAGAATGGTGTCCAAAGAAGCTTTGGGCGAGGTGCAGAAGGGGAACGAGGAAACGCTTTCCGCCATCTGGAAGAATGCCGTGGAGAAAAAGAACTCGTTTGCGAAGAAAATGGCGGAAGAGCTGGAGGATCTGAAAAAAACGCAGAACAAGGAGGCGCGGCACAACTGCGTGGCGAGGATCCTGTACCTCAACGATAGGGAGGAAAATGGTCGGCCGGATAAGCAGGCGACATGGATGAAGGAGGAGAACATCAAAAATGCGTCAAAAGCGATCCAGAATTTGCCAGCCTTTCAGAAGTTCGTTGATTATGGGAATAACAAGGAGCAAGAAGCGGGCTTTATGAACGCTGTGAACGAGGCGGAGCACGGCAACATCAAAAAGCTGGTCGACCTGTGGAACGACACCGCGCTGGAGGTGAAGGAGAGTACCCTGAATCAATCCGGTCCGAGCGCGCAAAAGACGGTCGACAACAAGCAGGTTGAGGCGAATCGGGAGGAAAAGAAGGCCGATGGCCCGCTGTTGAGCAGTGTCGGCTGATCCTGAAATGCATTAAATAAGTAGAAGTATGGGTCAATCCCGTATTTTGTGTAAAGTCCAAATAAAACCTCCAATGTGGTGCTCCTGTTCTACACCACATTGGAGGTTTACACAATTTATGGGATGGCCTCGAAGCGGTCAAGGCGCGCCTTTGTGTGCTTGATAAAAGAGCGGTTTCTGCGCCGCAAAGAAATTTTTGCTTTTCCCCATACGCCGTGCTATACTGCAACTAATCACACGGGGCCGCAGCGCGGCGCTTCCCGGATGAACGGAGGGCGAACCATGAACTATGTTTTCATTTCCCCGAATTATCCCCTGACCTGCACCTATTTCTGCGAGCGGCTGCACCAAGCCGGCGTCAACGTGCTCGGCGTCGGCGACGCGCCCTATGACGCGTTGCGCGATCAGCTCAAGGGCGCGCTGACGGAGTACTATCAGGTCTCCACGCTGGAGGACTACGACCAGATCTACCGCGCCGTGGCGTTCTTCATCCACAAGTACGGGCGGATCGACTGGCTGGAATCGCTCAACGAATACTGGCTGCCCACGGACGCGCGGCTGCGCACCGACTTCAACATCGCGGTCGGCACGCGCGCGGACGGCGTCGACCGCCTCGTGGACAAGTCGCGTATGAAGCAGGTGTTCCTCGACGCGGGCATCCCCACCGCGGCGCAGCACGTCGTCACGACGCGGGACGAGGGGCGCGCGTTCGCAAAGAAGGTGGGCTATCCCGTCATCGTCAAGCCCAGCATCGGCGTGGGCGCGAACGGCGCGTGGAAGCTCAAGTCCCAGGCGGAGCTGGACGATTTCTATGCCGATCTGCCCGATGTGCCCTACGTCATGGAGCAGTTTCTCGACGGCGACATCTGCACCTACGACGCGATCCTCA
>CACZXQ010000132.1 GCA_902785115.1 Oscillospiraceae bacterium
CCGCGTCGTGGGCTACGGCGTCGACCTCGCGCTCCAGCCGCTATCTTACGCGGAGCTGTGCGCGCTGATGGGGTAGTTGTCAAAAATGGTCGGATATGGTAGAATATGGACGGGTAAGAGGGAGCGGGGCCGATCCTCGGACGAGAGAAAGAGGTGAGGCCGATGAGCGTGATGGAAGTCATCGCACTACTTACGCTTGTTCTTGCGGCTGTTTCTCTGGGGCACCAGATAAAGAAATAACCGCCCCCTAGCTCCAGCAGGAAAGCGGCAATTTCTCCAAGCTATAAACTTGTCAAGGGATTGACCGCCGACTAGCTGAACCCTGGTCGACCGCCCCTCTTGCTCACTATTATATTGGTTTTCCGCCCGCTGTCAAGCGGAAATACAGGGGAGGGCACGTCCATGAACGATTTCAACGCCAAAGAGCAGTTACCCGGGCTTCTCGACTGGATGCGCGCGCAGATGAAGGCGTGCTACGGCAAGACCGCCGTCGTCGGCATCTCCGGCGGCAAGGATTCGAGCGTCATTGCGGCGCTGTGCTGCGAGGCCTACGGCAAGGAGAACGTCGTGGGTGTACTGATGCCCGACGGCGTACAGCCGGACATCGACTATTCCAACGGCCTGGTCGAGTTCCTCGGCATCCGCCACTACACCGTCAACATCCACGCCGCCGTGCGAGGCGTGCTGGACGAGATGGAGCGGCTGAAGCTCCCGCCCACGCGCCAGACCACCGTGAACCTGCCGAGCCGCATCCGCATGTCTACGCTCTACGCCATCGCACAGAGCGTCGAGGGCGGCATCGTCATCAACACCTCCAACCTTTCCGAGGATTGGGTGGGCTACTGCACCATCTACGGCGACAGCGCGGGCGCGTTCTCGCCCATCGGCATGTACACCACCGAGGAGGTCATCGCCCTCGGCGCGGAACTGGGGCTGCCGGAGCGTTTCCTCATCAAGCCGCCCTCCGACGGACTGACCGGCCTCACCGACGAGGACAATCTGGGCTTCACCTACCACGCGGTGAACGAGTACGTCCGGAACGGGATCGCAGACCCGGCGATCCGCGAGCAGATCGACGCCAAGCACCGCGCCAGCCGGTTCAAGTTCCGGACGCTGCCGGTGTACCACAACGGCCTACCTATGGCGATTAAAGACGAAACGGATTATTATAAATAAATTGTACAAGGAGGATAGACAATGTTCTGTATGGAATGCGGCACGAAGCTGCCCGATCACGCAAAGTTCTGCTTTCACTGCGGCGCGAAGGTGGAGACGCCGGACGAACCGCCCACGCCGGAGGCGAACAACGTCGAGCTCGACCTTGAGATGATCTTTGGCAAGGGATGGAAGGATGACGCGCCGGAGGAACCGCGCTCCGATGCCCCGGCGGAAAATCCTCTCGCGTCCATCTTCGCCTCGCTCGATCCCGTCGCCAGCCACAGCGAGTATTATTTCGGCACAACGCCACTGCTCAAGCGATACGAGATGGCCGTGAACCGGAATTGGGTGCTGAAGCACGACGGCCTGTATGCCGATACATACACCCTCATGGATGAAAACGGCGAAAACCAGACACAGCTGGAGCTGAAACCCAAGCTGCGCAAGGATGAATACACCTCTCTGATGGGCTTCAACCCGCGAGGTGTGTGGTTCCTGATCGAAACAGACGAAAGCAAAAAGAAATTTCTCTGCGTCAACCCCGTGAGCGGCGAGACCGTCGAATACCCCATTGAGCGGCAGAAGGGCGACCTCACCGGCGCGTACATATACGACGATGAGATCTGCTACATCAACGACGTGACGGAGAACAAGTCGATCGTTTACCGACAGACCCCCTACAGCTGCGTGGAACTGTTCACGACGCGGAAGGATGAAACCGTCTCCCGTGTCAGCGCGGACGCGACGCGCATCGCGTGGCGGTTTGAATCGCGGCGCGACGGGGAGGAGGGCCAGCTCTGGTACATTCACGACAAGATTACCGGAGAGCAGACTAAAATCACGGCTCCGCAGGATCCACAGAGCTCTTGGGTGACGCTGATCGAGCTTCTGGGGATCGACCTTGCCAAAAACCGACTGCTCACCACCGTCACAGAGTATGAGGCACAGCGCCTCGGCGTGTCGAAGCAGGCCATCGCTTTCCGCAGTCTGAAGGAAGATCCGAAAGAGGAACGCATGCTTCGCTATAGCGCGGACAAATCCCCCGCCGTATGGAATGTGCCGAGGAGCTATCATTTCAGCTACTTCGACGGCGTTGTATGCTACGAGACCCCGCACTATTCCCAGCTCGTGCGTTACGACAGGCAGGGCGCCGCCTATGAGCTGCTCGCAGGGGATGGTCACGGCGAAACGGAGAAGATCCTTGTCACCGATAAATGGCTCTACGTCAATTACGACGCTTACGACATGCTGCGCCTGCCCAAAGCGTTCTCGGCCTTTAAGGGCTACGCATCGGAAAACCCGGAGGCGTTCTTCCTCTTCGGCGAACACCAGGATTTCAGAATGTGATATACAGAAAAAACCCCACCGTCCGGTGGGGTTTTTCCTGTGTGTTGTGTATTTTAGGAGGGAGAAAATCACATCGGGGAGTGTTCCCCTTTGCAAGTATTAAGATACCCTACAATTATGGCGGAATCTTGAATCGAATGTAAACAAATTATGAACAAATCAAACAATTTCGTTCAAATATTTCCGGCTTTCCGCCACCGCCAGCGCGTCGCAGCGGTTGTTGTATTCGTTCTCCGCGTGGCCCTTGACCCAGTGGTAGCGCATCTCGTGGGGCGCGATGAGCGTCAGCAGCGTCTCCCAGAGGTCCACGTTCAGCGCGGGCTTTTTGTCGCTCTTGATCCACCCCTTTTTCTTCCAGCCATACACCCAGCCCAGCGAGAGCGCGTCGATGACGTACTTCGAGTCCGAGTACAGTTCGACGACGCAGGGCTCCTTGAGCCGCCGCAGCGCCTCGATGACCGCCATGAGTTCCATGCGGTTGTTGGTCGTCTCCGCCGCGCCGCCGGAGAGCTCCTTCTCGTGCGCGCCGTACTTGAGCACCGCGCCCCAGCCTCCCGGGCCGGGGTTGCCGCTGCAAGCGCCGTCGGTGTAGATTTCGACTGTTTTCATCTTAAAACCTGCTGATTTCCAAACTCGCGTCGTCCTCGCCCTGCTCGATGGCGCGGATCTCCACCGTGTACTTCATCTCCGGGCTCACCACGATCTCCACGCGGTCGCCCACCTTGTGACCCATGAGCGCCTTTGCCACCGGCGACTCCTTGCTGATGAGACCGCGGAGCGCGTCCTGCCGGATGGTGGTCACGATGCGGATGGTCTGCTCACGCCCCAGCTTTTCGTTGAACATGGTCACCTTGCTAAAGAGGTTCACCGCGTCCGCCTTCTGCTGCACGTCCACGACCTTCGCCGTGGCGATCATCTTCTCCAGATAGCGCATGCGGCTGTCGTTGCGGCGCTGGGCGTCCTTCGCCGCCTTGTACTCATAGTTCTCGCTGAGGTCGCCGAAAGCGCGCGCGGTCTTCACATCCTCCATGATCTTGGGACGGATGTTCAGCCGCCGGTCCTCCAGCTCCGCTTTCATCTTGTCGATATCGACCTGTGTCAGTTCGTCATACATGGTGATTATTTCGCTTCCTTACTGTGATTTCGAAATTGATTCTTCTCTGTTCGGTCTTGCCGAATTCCGAGGAC
>CACZXQ010000133.1 GCA_902785115.1 Oscillospiraceae bacterium
GCCGGGAAAGCTCCACATCCACAGTCTCCTTCTTCCTTTCCAAAGCGGAGGCCTCAAGGAGGGCCTCCGCTTTGGCGTATGTGGGCGGCGTCTTTCGGTAACAGTTAAACATAAAATAAGTACGCGAAAGCGTGCTTTTTTTGCTTTTCACCGGAAAACGTAAACAAACCGCGCGAAAGACTTTCATGCCTTCCATGCTTGTGTCCCGGCGGGGAATGTGATACAATGCGGCTATGATGACTGATTTTGAAAAACAATATATCGATGCTCGCAAAGAGCTCATAAGAAGCGATTTTGCTTCCCTCAACCCCATGCAGCAGGAGGCCGTGCTCGCCACCGAAGGCCCGCTCCTGATCCTGGCGGGAGCCGGCAGCGGCAAGACCACCGTACTCATCAACCGCATTGCCAATCTCCTCAAATACGGCCGCGCCGGGGACTGTGAAGAAATCCCCGAGGATGCGGACGCACAGCAGCTTGCGCTTCTGCGTGAGGGCGGGGAACAGGCCAAAGCGCTCGCCGCCTGGGATCGGGTGGAGCCGTGGCGAATCCTTGCCATCACCTTCACCAATAAGGCGGCAGGGGAACTCAAAGCAAGGCTTGAGAGCATGCTGGGCGAGGCGGCGAATGACATCTGGGCCTGCACCTTTCACTCGGCCTGCGTGCGCATCCTCAGAAGGGATGCCGAACGCCTGGGCTATACGGGCACCTTTACCATCTACGACACCTCTGACAGCCTGAGTCTCTTAAAGCATATCGTCAAGGACATGGACCTGGACGAAAAGACCTACGCCCCCCGCGCCATCCTCTCGGAGATGGGCCGGGCCAAGGACGAGGGCGTCTCCGCGGCAGAATATCTCCGGCAGGCGGGGATGGTCTCCGACCTGCGCCGCAAAAAACTGGGCGAGGTCTATGCCGAATACAGCCGCCGCTGCTTTTCAGCCAACGCCATGGACTTTGACGATCTCATTTACAACACCGTCAAGCTCCTGGAGGAAAATGCCGACGTGCTCGAGCACTGGCAGCGCCGCTTCCGTTACGTCCTCATTGACGAGTACCAGGACACCAACCGCCTGCAGTACCGCCTGTCCTCCCTTTTGGCGGACGGCTGGGGCAACATCTGCGTGGTGGGCGACGATGACCAGTCCATCTACAAATTCCGCGGCGCCACCATTGAAAACATCCTGAGCTTTGAAAGCCAGTACAGGGGCTGCCGCGTCATCCGACTCGAGCAGAATTACCGCAGCACCTCCCATATCCTGGACGCGGCCAACGCCGTCATCGCCCACAACTTCCAGCGCAAAGGCAAGGAGCTCTGGACAAACAAGGACGGGGGAGAGCTGCTGACCCACTACTTCGCCGATGACGAGCGGGATGAGGCCCAGTATGTCGCCTCGCAGATCCTGTCCGCCTACGGGCGGGGGGCAAACTGGCGGGATCATGCGGTGCTCTACCGCATGAACGCCCAGTCCAACCAGTTTGAATACGCCTTCAAGCGCAGCGGCATCCCCTACCGCATCATCGGCGGCACCCGCTTCTTCGACCGGGCCGAGGTCAAGGACGTGCTGTCTTATTTGAGCCTCATTTCCTCTCCGGCCGATGATCTGCGCCTGAGAAGGATCATCAACAGCCCGCCGCGCGGCATCGGCGCGAGAACGGTGGAAGTCGTAGGGGAGATCGCCGCGGAGCAGAATACCTCCATGTTCGATATCCTGGAGCGCTCCGAGCAGTTTCCCGAGCTGCAGCGCTCCGGCGTCAAACTGCGGCTGTTTGCCAGTCTGATCCTCGAACTCAAATCCTTTTCCCAGACCCACACCCCGGACGAACTGCTGGATGAGCTCCTGGAAAAGACCGGGTATGTGCGTGCCCTGGAGGAGAAGAACACCACCGAGGATACCGCCCGCGCCGAAAACGTGCGCGAGCTTAAAACCAGCATCATCACCTATATGAAGGAATCCGGGGACGAGACGCTGGAAGGCTATCTTGCAAACGTCGCCCTCTATACCGACATGGACAATTACGACGCGGACGCGGACGCCGTCGTGCTCATGACCATGCACAGCGCCAAGGGACTTGAGTTCCCGACGGTGTTCATCGTCGGCATGGAGGAGACCATCTTCCCCGGCACCCGCGCCATCGGCGAGCCGGAAGAGATGGAGGAAGAGCGCCGCCTCTGCTACGTCGCCATTACCCGTGCCAAGGAGAAGCTGTATCTCACCTCATCGCACCAGCGCATGATCTTCGGCCGGACGACAGCCAACCGGGTCTCCCGCTTCGTCTTCGAGATTCCGGAGGAACATATCCAGAAGAGCATTCCCAAGAGCTACAGCTTTCAGGACCGCGCGCGAGAGTCTGCTGCCGGTTTTGAATCGCCGAACCGCTGGGGGGCGCAGATCCGCCGCGAGCCCGGTAAGCCCAAAGCGCCCGCCTATCCCGCCCCTGCCGCGGCAAAGCCTGCAGAAGCCGTGAGCTACACCGTGGGCGACAGGGTGCAGCACAAGGCCTTCGGCGCGGGCGAGATCGTCAAAATGACCCCCATGGGCGGGGACTTTCTGGTGGAGATCAGGTTTGATTCCGCGACCAAGAAGCTCATGCTCCGCGCCGCCGCGCAGCATATGACAAAAGCGTGAAAGGAGCCGTGCCCCATGCGTGACATTGTACTCAAGCGGGTCTACCGCCACTTCAAGGGCGACTGCTATCTGGTGGAGGATGTGGCGCGCCACTCCGAGACCGGGGAGGAGTATGTCGTCTACCGCAAGCTTTACGGCGACGGCTCGCTCTGGATTCGGCCCAAGAGCATGTTCCTGGAGCCGGTGGACCGGGTAAAATACCCCGACTGCACACAGCAATACCGCTTCGAGCTGCTGGACATTCCGAGCAAAGCGGGACACGAGGACTGAACCATGAACATTGACGGCTTTGAAATCGAACGGAAATTCCTCATCGCCATGCCGGACGAGGCGTTTCTCAAAAACTGTGACCGCTCCGAGATCACGCAGACCTACCTGCGCGGTGAAGAAAACACCACCGAGCGCGTACGAAAGCGCGTGTACCGGGACAAGTGCGAATACACCCACACCGTCAAGCGCAAACTAAACGATATGCGCCGTGTGGAGGACGAGCGGGAGATTGACGAGAATACCTACAGCGAGCTTCTTGAGCGTGCCGATCCCTCGCGCCGGCCCATTCAAAAGACGCGCTGCTGTTTTTCGCACGGCGGAAAGCTCTGGGAGCTGGATGTGTTTCCTTTCTGGAAAAACCAGGCGTACCTGGAAATCGAATTGACAGACGAAGGCGAGGCCTTTCTCCTGCCGCCCGGCATCCGCCTTCTGCGCGAGGTGACGGACGATCCGCGCTACACGAACGCCGCCCTCTCACTGGAAATACCGGACGAAGAAATCGAATGACTTTATAACCATCGGAAAGGATGATGAACATGAAAAAGTGGACAGCGCTTTTGCTGATCGCCGTTTTCTGCCTTGGGCTTTGCGGCTGTGACGCTCTGCAGAATCTGATGCCTGCCCCCACCCCCGCACCCACCGAGACCCCGGCTCCCACGCCGGAGCCGACGCCCGAACCTACACCGGAACCGACGCCCGAGCCTACGCCGGAACCGACACCCGAGCCCACTCCCGAACCCAAAACGGAG
>CACZXQ010000134.1 GCA_902785115.1 Oscillospiraceae bacterium
GTGGCGGGTGCCGCCGCCGGCCGCGGACGCCTCGAGCTCCATCTTGCCGACCTTTCTGCCGCGGAAGATCTCGCCGAGCATCCTGAGGAAGCTGTCGACCGGCTCCTGCCCGAACACCGCGGCGTCCGGGACGTCCCCGGGAGTGAAGCCGGGGATCGGGTCCGCCGCCTCGGGCTGCTTGGTGATCGCCACCACCCTGCCCACCGGATCGAAGATCGCGAGCGCGTCAGGGAGACACGCGATGAGCGCCTGGTGGCGGGCGTCGGCCTGGGCGATGGAGACCGTCCGCGCCGAGATGGTCTCGAGCATCCGGTTGACGGACGCTGCGAGCAGCGCGAACTCGTCCTTCCCCCTCCACTCCAGCCGCGGGCAGTCGACGTCGGAATTGCGGCGGCCGAGCTCGGAGACCTCCTTCGTCATCTTGGTGAGCGGATTCAGCAGCACCCTGCTCTGGAACCAGAAGAGCGGCAGCACGAAGAGGATGCCGCCGACGGCGATGAAGCAGGCGAGCCGTCCGACCGCGGTCTCGGTTACGCTCGCAAAGCTCTTGGGGAGCGACACCGTGACCATCGAGAAGATCCGCGCTGCGATCAGGGCCGCCTATGAGGAAGGCCAGAGCAAGCTCAAGGGCAGCAGCAAGTCCGTCCCCGCTCTGGAGGATATCAAGACTCCGCTGCGTGACGGCGACAAGGATCGCAAGGGCGATGATGCGTACAAAAATGCGTATTTCGTCAACGCCAATTCCACCAACAAGCCCGGCGTCGTCGATGCGGACAAGCAGCCCATCCTTGACACCTCGGAGCTCTACTCCGGCATCATCGGCAGGGCGTCGATCAACTTTTATGCGTACAACAGCAACGGCAACCGCGGCATCGCGTGCGGCCTGAACCACATCCAGAAGCTTGCCGACGGCACCCCGCTCGGCAGCCGGACCAGACCGGTGGACGACTTCGCCGATCTGGACGATGACGACGAGGACTTCCTGTCCTAAAAACAAAAACGGGTGGCGGGCATTACGCCTGCCACCCACGGTAAAAGGAGTCTGCTATGAATATGGAAATGATAAATGAAGTGGTACAAGCCATTGTCAGCGGGACCATGACCGGCATTTGCCTCGGCTTTATCGTCCTCGGACTGGCCGCCATCTGGAAGTGGTTCTTCGGTGTTGTGAAGCGCGTGGTGCTGTTTCTCTTCCCGGGCATCGCAACCTGGGCGCAGCGCCGCCGCGAAGCAAAGCATCTTGATGAGGATGAGGAGGAAAAACAGGAATGGATGAAATGACTCTGAGCCACATGGCTGACCTGATTATCGTGTACGGCGGTTGCGGCGTGATGGTCGGGCTGATCGGCGGCATTGTTGCCAACGGGATCTGCCTGCTGATAGACGCGATCCAACTCTGGCGTAAGAAGCGAAAGGAGAAGAAACATGATCAGGACGCTGTCTCTGGATCTTGAGACGCGGAGTAGTGTAGACCTCGCCAAGTGCGGGGTCTATCGTTACTGCGAATCGACAGATTTCGACATTTTACTCTTCGGCGTCTCCGTCGACGGCGGCCCCGTCACTGTGTATGACTTGGCCTGCGGAGAGCAGGTGCCAGAGGAGATCCTTGTCGCGATCTCCGATGACCGTGTGACGAAATGGGCGTACAATGCCAGTTTCGAGCGCGTCTGTCTGTCCATCTGGCTGCGCCGGACTTACCCTGAGCACTTCCGGTCCTATAGCATCGACGGCGATCCCGTGCAGAACTATCTCGACCCTTCGGCATGGAAGTGCACACTGGTGTGGGCGGCATACAACGGTCTGCCGCTGGGGCTGGAGAAGGTCGGTGCCGTCCTCGGCTTTGAGGAGCAGAAGCTGAAAGAAGGCAAAGAACTGGTCAAGTATTTCTGCTGCCCTTGCAAGCCGACGAAGAGCAACGGCGGCCGGACATGGAACCTGCCGCATCACGCCCCTGACAAGTGGGCGCTGTTCAAAAAATATAATGAGCGCGATGTGCAGGTGGAGATGCAGATTCAGGCCCGGTTGCAGAACTACCCGGTGCCGGACTTCGTCTGGGATGAATATCATCTGGATCAGGAGATCAATGACCGCGGCATCATGATCGACCAAGAAATGGTAGCGCAGGCGCTCCGGATCGATGAGATTTCCAAGGCAGATCTGACCGCCCGCATGCAAAAAAGACCGGGCTGGAGAATCCCAACTCGGTCGTACAGATGAAGGAGTTTCTTAATGGCAGCGGCATGGAAGTCGACAGCCTCGGCAAAAAGGACGTCACCGCCATGATCAAAACCGCGCCGGAGGATCTGGCGGAAGTGCTGGAACTCCGGCTGCAGCTTGCCAAGAGCAGCGTCCGGAAATACCAAGCGATGCAGAATGCCGTCTGCGCCGATGGTCGCTGCCACGGCATGTTCCAGTTTTACGGTGCGAATCGCAGCGGCCGCTGGGCTGGGCGGCTTATACAAATGCAGAATCTTTATAGGAACTCCATGCCCGACCTGGAGCAGGCGAGGGATCTGGTGAAGGCAGGCGACTACGACACCCTCGATATGCTGTACGACTCCGTGCCCGAGGTGCTGGCAGAACTGGTCCGCACATCCTTCATCCCGCGGCCGGGATACAAGTTCGTCGTCAGCGACTTCTCGGCGATCGAAGCCCGCGTGCTCAGTCACCTTGCCGGGGAAGAGTGGCGCACGGAGGTCTTCCGGGAAGGGCGAGACATTTATTGCGAGAGCGCCAGCAGAATGCTTGGCTGCGTTGTTGAGAAGCATGGCCAGAACAGCCATCTCCGGCAGCGCGGGAAAATCGCCGAATTGGCGCTCGGCTACGGCGGCAGCGTCGGCGCTTTGAAGGCAATGGGCGCGACCGATATGGGCATTCCGGAGGAGGAGCTTCAGCCGCTGGTGGATATGTGGCGGAGCAGCAACCCGCATATAACGCAATACTGGTGGGCGGCCGATGCTGCCGTCAAGGATGCGATCTCGTTTCGGACGGAGACCCATATGCTATGTTTAAGCCTGGTTGTTTGAAGCTCCGCAGTAATCTCATGACATACAACCTTTGTGATCCTGATTACTATAGGAATATCTTAATGGATGAATAACAAAAGGGGGGTTAAAGTCAGACGGAAATATGCTGACTGTTGATACCAGTAGGTAATATAACAAGTAGATAGAAGCTGAGTGGTTTGTATTTAGCTGTCCATCCACCCATATTACAATTCCTCAAAATCGGAATTCTTTCGGTTTTGGGGAATTTTTTTCCAAACCCGCTCCCAGAAAATACCAAGTCCGTTTTTTAGGACACCTTATGTGAGATAATGACAGCATTCAGAACTATGATAAGGGGGTGCAGCGCATGGCAGAAATGGAATATTTGCCCGGTGGGATCCGGGAGCGGATGGAGGATCTGCGCAACCGACGCAAGCTCACGTTGAAGGAGGTCGCGGAGAAAACCGGCATCGACTACTCCACCCTCAGCCGGATCGAAAACGGAAATGTGAAAAAGGTTGGCGACGATGTGCTGCTGAAGCTCGCCCGCTTCTTCGGCGTGTCCACGGACTTTTTGCTCGGCATCACCAATGTACCTGATAAGAAAAACTACACGATCGAAGAGCTTGGCCTGACGCCGGAAGCTGCGCGGAATCTT
>CACZXQ010000135.1 GCA_902785115.1 Oscillospiraceae bacterium
TGCGGCCTTTGTTTACGCACCGACGCAGGACGGCGTCATGCGCCCGGACGATTCTCTGCGCATCTCCATTGCGCTGGACGACGGGAGCGTCTATTCCTTTGACGCGACGAAATACAGTGCCCGGGCCGTGGAGCTGAGCTGGGAAACGGATGAGGCCGCGGCACTTGCCACTCTGCCGGAGGGCGTGCAGGCCGCATCGACAAGGCCGCTGATCGTGAAAAGTCCCGGCGGCGCCTACCTCCCCTGCTGGGAGCTGACTGTCGCCGACGGGGATGGCGGCTCCCCCGGGGCGCGCGTCTATGTCGATGCCGGAACCGGCCGCCAGTGCAAGGTGGAGCTGAAGTAAAAAACTTAAAAAATCCAACAGAATCTTCCTTCCTGCTGTTGCCGAATTCAAGTCGCTTGTGATATAATAGTTAAGATGGAAAAATACCCCGGAGTACGGTCTTTTTCTGAAAAAGATCACCATTCGCCGGGGGCGTTTTCCGTTCAAGAAAACGCAGTCACGAAACCCAATCAAACCAAAGGGGGTGTGCCAATGTCATTTGAAGCAATCAGCAATATTGCCCAGGCGGAAGCGGAGGCGAAGTCATCCGTTGCCAACGCTCAGCTGCGGGCAAAGCAGCTTGCCGCCGACGCGGAGAGTGCCGGAAAGCTTGCGGTGGAATCTGCTCTGCAGAAAGCCGACGAAGAGCTGAAGGAGCTCAGCGGAAAGGTCAACGCCAAAGCGACGTCCGAGGCGGAAAAGCTGTCGAAGGAGCTGGAAAACCAGAAGGCCGCGCTGCGCGCCAAGGCGCAGGGGAAGCTGGATACGGCCGCGGCAAAAGTTGTGGAAAGGATAGTGAACAGCTGAGATGGCCATTGAAAAAATGAAAAAGCTCCGGCTGCTGGCTGTCCGCGACAGCAAGGAGGAACTGCTCAAGGAGCTGATCCGCCACGGCTGCGTTGAGTTTTCGGAGGCGGAGGACGCCCTCGCCGACAGCGAAGCCGCAGCGCTCGTGCATCCCGAAAGCAGCGAACTGAGTAAGCTCAAGGCACAGCACCAGACCCTCGTGCACGCCATCGACCTGCTGAACACCTATGCGCCGAAGAAGACCAAGATGCTCGCGGCCAAGCCCGAGCTGGAAGACCGCGTCCTGCTGGACGACACCGGCCTTTCCGGTGCGCTCCGAACCGCGGAAACCATCGAAGGCTACGATGCGCGCATCAAGCGCATTGGTGCCGAGGAGAGCCGGCTGCGTTCGGTGATCGAATCCCTGCAGCCCTGGCTCTCGCTCGACCTGCCTTTGAACTTTGAGGGCACCGAGCGCTGCAGCGTGCTGACGGGTTCCATCCCGGCCCGTTTTCCGATGGAGACGGTGAGTGCCGCGATCGAGGCGGTGGACGAGGAGGCGGAAATCTTCTCCGTCCACGAGGAAAAGAAGGCCCACTATGTGCTTCTGGTGTGCATGCGCGAAAAGCTTGCCGAAATGCAGGACGCGCTGCGTCCCTTTGGCTTCACGGCCTCGGCCCTGACGGGCGAAAGCTCCACGGCGCGCGAGTGCCAGCTCAACGCCGAACAGGAGCTCAAACAGCTTGCGGCCGAGAAGGAAAACTGCGTGCGCTACATCGTCGACGACGCCGTACATAGAGACGAGCTCAAGCTCGCCGCCGACCGGGTGAAGGTCAAGATCGCCATGGCGGAGACGGAGGAGCGGCTCTGCGGCACGGACAGCGTCCTCGTGATGGAGGGCTGGTTCCCCGCCGAGCGGGAAGCGGAGCTTGCGGAAATCTTTGAGCGCTACGGCTGTGCGTGGGAGTCTCTCGATCCCACCGAGGACGAGTATCCCAAGGTCCCCGTCAAGCTCAGAAACAACAAATTCACCGACGCTTTGAACATGGTGACCGACATGTACTCGCTGCCCGCCTACGGCAGCGTGGACGCAAACCCCTTGATGGCCCCCTTCTTCATCCTGTTTTACGGGCTGATGATGGCGGACATGGGCTATGGCATCATCATGATATTGGCTGCCCTGGTAGCCATGAAAAAGATCAAGCCCCGGGCAGGCACCCTGTCGTTCTGCAGGCTTCTGCTTTACGGCGGGATCTCCACCTTTATCATGGGCGCTTTGACCGGCGGCTTCTTCGGCGACGCGCCGAAGGTGATCGCTGGCATGTTCGGTTCCGAGTGGCCCGGCCTGCCGCATCTGTTCAGTCCCGTGGAAAACAGCACGGAAGTACTGTACGGCGCGATGGTGCTCGGCATGATCCACCTCAACACCGGCATGGCGGTCAACTTCGTCCAGCGCTGGAAGCGTGGTGACAAAGCAGGTGCCATCCTTGAAGAGGGCGCACAGTGGGTCATCCTCGTCGGCGGCCTGCTGTTGATCTCCCAGATGATGATCTGGAAGGAAGCGGCGATGCTGCACAATATCGGCCTCGGCGTGCTCATCCTCGGCGTTGCGATGCTGCTCCTTGGCGCGATGCGTAGTGCCACCGGCATCGGCAAGCTCACAGCCCCCTTCTCCTGCATCTACAACACCCTGACCGGGTGGTTCGGCGACGTGCTTAGCTATTCGCGTATCATGGCGCTGATGCTGGCGGGCGGCGTCGTGGCTCAGGTGTTCAACACCATCGCGGCCATGCCGTCGGCAAAAGGGGTAACGCCGGTTTCGGGCATCATCTTCATCGTGGTGTTCCTGATCCCGCTGGTGACGCTCCTGTTCGTGGCGCACGGCAATATCGGCACGGTCATCAAGAAGCCGCGCCTGGGGGACATCCCGCTGATAATCGTCGTGGTGGTGCTCGACATGCTCTATTCGTTTGCCATGGGCGCTCTTCTGCAATTCGCGCTCGGCATCCAGACGCAGGCGAACGCCGCGTTCGGCGAGGCGATGGACGCCGGGTTCTTCGCCTTGCTCTTCGTGCAGCTGTTCGGCGAGGAGCTGTTCAAGATAAACATGATGCTTGGCATCCTCTTGCTGCTGTTCCGCAGGTCGGGCAACCGCAAGAGCGCCATCGTTATCGCCGTGTTCGCGACCGCGCTCGTATTCGGGCTCGCGCACTATGCCGCCTACGGTTCCCTCGTGCAAATCCTGCTCATCCAGGGGTTGGGGAGTATCATTTGCCTGTTTGCGTACATCAAGACGAAGAACATGCTCGTGACGTATGTCGCCCATCTGCTAATCGACCTCATTCCCTTTGGTTTGTCGGCGCTCGGGACGTTGTCGGCCGGCTCGATGGTGGCTTCGCTGTTCTTGTTCTGATGGGAATTGCTCCAAACAACAGCAACAGGCGATCGCCTACGATGGCGCGTTCTACGAGGCCGTGACCAAGTGGATCGACACCACGGACGCGAAGATCGTCTACGGCAACAGCGACCCATGGTACTCGGTACGCATGCACGACACGGACAACCCGAACGTCAAGATGTACGTGAGCAACACGAAACCGCATACCGTGCGCATCACGGACTTCGATCAGGCGACCGTTCAG
>CACZXQ010000136.1 GCA_902785115.1 Oscillospiraceae bacterium
CACCGTTCTGCAGGCAGCCTTCTTCAAGCTCTCGGGCGTACTGCCCATCGAAGACGCCGTGCAGTACATGAAGGACGCCATTGTCAAGACCTATTCCAAGAAGGGCGAGAAGATCGTCAACATGAACTGCGCCGCTGTTGACGCGGGCCTCACCGCCCTAAAGAAGATCGACGTACCTGCGGGCTGGGCCGATCTGAAGGACGAGGAAGAAAGCATCGATCAGAGCCTGCCAACCTATATCCGCGAGATCCAGATCCCGGTCAACAAGCAGGCGGGCGACAAAATCCCGGTGTCGAAGTTCATGCCTTACGCTGACGGCGTGAGCCCGGTAGAGACCTCGAAGTACGAGCGCCGCGGCATTGCCACGAACGTCCCCAAGTGGATTCCCGAAAACTGCATCGGCTGCAACATGTGCTCGCTGGTGTGTCCGCACGCCTGCATCCGTCCCTTCCTGGTAACGGAAGAGGAGAAGGCTGCCGGCCCAGAGGGTATGGTCACGAAGAAGGCAGTCGCCAAGGTCGCCATGGGCGCAAATCCCGCCCAGCTCATTACCGCCCTCAAGGAGGCCGAAGCCCACAAGGGTCCCTCCCTTATCATCGCCTACGCCCCCTGCATCAACCACGGTCTGGTCAACGGCATGGGCAAGGCCATGATGGAGGAGAAGCTTGCGGTGGAGTGCGGGTACTGGCCGCTCTTCCGCTACATTCCCGAGAATCTGGACAAGGGGCTCAACCCCTTCATACTCGACAGCAAGGAGCCCAACGGCAAACTCCGCGAGTTCATGATGGGAGAGGTACGCTTCGCCTCTCTGACTCGCACCTTCCCCGAGCGCGCCGAGATCCTCTTCAAGGAGGCCGAGGAGTTCACCGCCCGCCGCTATGCCCAGTACAAGGCGATGGCCGGAAAGTAAGCAGTTCCCAACATACAAAAATCTCCCTTCATTCGATGGGAGATTTTTTGTTGGCGCTTTAGCTTGACAAAACACCCGCGGCAGATTTCCGCCGCGGGCAAAAGTCAAAACAATATGCTGATGTAATCCTGCCGCCCGTTCAGAACACGGGTCACTTCCACATGACTTTCTTCCACCACGCGATAGAAGATCAACTGGTCGGAGACCACCAGATAGCGCAGATCGGTCTCCACATCGAAGCGCCCCGAAAGCGGCGTCCCCATGTAGGGGTTATCCGCCAGGAGGGACACCGCCTGCACAATGCGCCCGGTCAGCTTCTTCGCGGCAGAGCCGTTGTGCAGGACGCTGCGGATGTATTCCTCTGTCCCCCGTATGTCCTCGATCGCGGTTCTTTTGTACCGTACTTTCAAGGCTCAACCCCCAAAAGCCGCAGAGCCTCTTCCTCCGAATAGCTCTCCGCGCACTCATCGCCCTTCTGCAATTCCTTCATCAGACGGGAGAGCGCCTTCGCCTTGACAAGCTCCGCGTTCTCCTCCGTGACGGCAAAGGGAAAGCCGCCCGCGTTGAGGGACTGCTGGAAAAAGACATTGACCGCATCCGTGAGGCTCAGACCGTTTTTCTCATAGACGGCCTCCAGCTTTTTGCGGATATCGGGGTTCACGCGCATACGAAACACGTCGGTCTTCGGCGCTGACGTTATAGGATCCATTTCTTTCGCCTCCTTGTTTCTTCTGATATCAGTATAGCACAAGCAAAGAAAAAGTCAACTTTGTAGCAACAATGTTGCCACAAAAGCTGCATCGCAGCGACAGAAAGGAGGGTGTGTCCATATCGAGATAAAAAAAGTGCCGATTCCCCAGAAGCCGGCACTGACGATCCGCGAGGCAGCGGAATACAGCAATATTGGAATATAAGATGCTCCGTGCCGCAAATTGTCCCTTTGTGCTTTACGTCGGCTCCAAAAAACTGGTAAAGCGCAAAGAGTTTGAGGAATATATCAGAAACAAATTATCAATTTAAGGGCTTGCGGTCTTGAGAAAAGAGAGTCCATTTGTTATAATACTGAATGCCGCAATGGACTCTTTTTCTCCGACTGAAGAAAAGGGGGGGCAAAATGGGCAAGAACTTAAAAGGAAAAGAATGCGGTAAGGGCATCTATCTGAGAAAGAATGGTACTTTCCACGAATAACGCCGTGCGGCAGTTCGAGGCTTGCCAACCCGCAATTCCGGCTCAAATTGCGTAAAACTGCGTAGAAAGTGCGTAAACACCGCAAAGCCATGTAAGCGCAAAGCATTGAAAACACTGGATTTTTTTTAAAGGAGATAGATGGAAAATGAAATTAGGGATCGTGGGTCTGCCCAACGTGGGCAAGACGACGCTTTTTAACGCCCTCACCGGCTCGAGAGCCGAGACCAGCAGCTACTCCAACGCCTCCGCAAAGCCCAACATCGGCGCTGCGAAGGTGCCGGACGAGCGGCTTGACTGGCTGGCTGAATACTACCACCCGAAGAAATATTCCCCCGCGACCATCGACTTTGTGGACGTACCGGGCGTGAGCGGCGGCGGAAAGGGCAACGAGGTCTTTCAGGCCATCCGCCAGGTGGACGCGCTGGTCGAGGTCGTGCGGTGCTTTGACAATGAGGACATTTTCCTCGAGCCGGCCGACGCGGTGCGCGACGCGGAGAGCTTCGAGCTGGAGCTGATCCTCGCGGACATCGAGATCGTGGAGCGCAGGCTCGAGCGCGCGAAGAAGAACGCCAAGAGCGGCGACAAGAAGTATAAGCGCGAGGCGGAGATGTGCGAGGCGCTGATCGCCCATCTGACCGAGGATAAGCCCGCCCGCGACTTTGCGTTTACCGAGGACGATCAGGACATCCTCACCGACGGCGGCCTGCTGACCGTAAAGCCCGTGATCTACGCGGCAAACCTCGACGAGGACGGCATGAGCCATCTATCCGAAAACGCAAACTTCAAGGCGCTGAGCGACTACGCCGCGAAGCAGGGCGCGGCGGTGCTGCCCGTGGCGGCGAAGTTTGAGGAGGACATCGCGGACATGGACGCCGAGGACGCGCAGCTTTTCATGGAAGACCTCGGCCTGACCGAGACCGGGCTTGACCGCCTGATCCGCACTTCTTACAATCTGCTGGGCTACATCTCCTTCCTCACCGCGGGCGAGGACGATGTGCACGCCTGGACGATCGTGAAGGGCACCAAGGCGCCGAAGGCCGCCGGCAAGATCCACACCGACATCGAGCGCGGCTTCATCCGCGCTGAGATCGTGGCCTTCGAGGATCTGAAGGCCTGCGGCTCCATGGCGGCGGTGAAGGAGAAGGGGCTGTTCCGCCTCGAGGGCAAGGAATACGTCATGCAGGACGGCGACGTGACCATGTTCCGGTTTAACGTGTGATAATGACCATCGGATGGCGAAATCGATCGAGGATTCGATTGGTTTCGCTGCCAAACGACAAGTTTGGCAGCGAATGACCCAAAGGGTCATTCGCCCGATGCTCATTGAAATGAATATATGGCCAAACAGCTATGCTGTTTTTGGCTGCGCGGCAAAGCCGCGCGGCGAAAAGCCTTTTGACTTTTCGCCATCATATAGTCATTATAGTGGCCAGCGGTCAGTGGGAACTCTGAAAAAGTATGTCGTACCGCGTAGGGACGGCCCTAAAGGACTAGCTTTGCGTCGCTATCAGCCGCCTGCGCGGTGTACGCGATATAAAGGTGAAAAGCACGGCGAAGTCGTATCCATCTCAACTACGAATTCGCCGTGCTTTTTTCTGCAAAATGTTCTGTTCTGCCGCCGGGCGCTTGATAAGCGCCCCTACTGACCACGAATCACCACGGATCACTGTTTCCCGACGCGGCTGAGAATGTAGCCCTCCACGTCCTGAAAATCGAGATCGAGCGCCACCGCGAGCTCCCCATGCAGCATGTCCTTGGCGCGCCTGAGCGTGGCCTCGGCACGGCTGGACTTGGTCTTGCGAGTCGCCATGCGCTGCCGCAGACCCTTGACGATGGCCACCAGCGCCTCACAGCTATGCTGGCGAAACAGTTCCTTATAAAAGGCGTCCACATGGTTGAAGCGGTTGTCGTTACAGATCGCGGGCTCAATGCCCGGCATGGCGTCGATCAGGGCTTCGGCCTCCTCCCGGCTCATGACCGGGCGCATGAAAACATTGGACTCCACCGGCGCGAAGAACACCCCGGTGCCTACAAAGGGGCTTAAATGGTAATACAGCTTGTCCTGTGGGGAGCCCGCCATGGGCAGCGCGTCGATCTTATCCACGGTGCAGACGCCGTTTTCCCCGTAAATGATCTTCTCTCCAATCGCAAACATTATAAAATCCCCAATCTTATTACTTATGCCTATATAATACACGATATTTCCAATGTTTTCAAGCGCTTTTTCGGATTTTTTACTTCAAATTTTATGTATAATATCATACGTTCGGCGGAAAGGGAAGGCGCATTTTGGTGATTGTTTTTCGGGACTGTGTATGCTAAGATATAAGAGATAGACATAAGGGGATCAAAGGAAAAGCGGCGCGATGAAACTATATCTCTACGGACACGAATATAAATATGCGGTGGAGCAGATGCTGCTGACGCTCTTTCCCGCCGAGCGGCCGCAGTACCCCGAGGGAAAGCCCGTGGGGGATCGGATTGAGATCCGGCTTTCGCGGGGCGAAAAGCGCGTCACGGCAAGCTGTGTGCTCACGCTCGAGAAGCGGCGTTATCACGGCGCGGCGTCCTGCGCGCTCAACGCGCTCGGTGATGCACTCGCGGCGGATCGAAAGTGCCAGCGGCTCATCAAGAACGCCATGTACCGCGCGGCGCTGCGTTCCGGGCGGGAAAAGCCCGTCTGGGGCGCGCTGACCGGGGTTCGCCCCGCCAAGCTCCTCGAGGAAAAGCTGCGGCAGGGCATGGGCGAGGAGGCGGCGCGCAAAGCCTTCATCGAGGAATTTGAGGTCTCCCCGGAGCGGGCGGCGCTCTGCCTGGACGCGGGGCGCGAGACCATGAAAGCGGCCGAGAGCCTGGGGGAGAAGGACGTGTGCCTCTACGTCGGCATTCCGTTTTGCCCGACGCGCTGCGCGTATTGCAGCTTCGTGAGCCAGTCGGTGGAGAAGAGCATGAAGCTCATTCCGCCCTTTCTCAACGCGCTGGAACGGGAGATCGCGGCCACGGCGGAGCTTGTGCGAAAGCTCGGGCTGCGTCCGGTGTCCATTTACATGGGCGGCGGCACGCCGACCACGCTTTCGGCAGCCCAGCTTGACCGGCTTTGCACGGTGCTGGAGCAGCGCTTTGACCTTGCCGCCCTGCGGGAATACACCGTGGAGGCCGGCAGACCCGACACCATCACGGAGGAGAAGCTGCGTGTCCTGCGCCGGCACGGTGTGGATCGCGTGAGCGTGAACCCGCAGACCATGTCGGACACGGTGCTGGACGTGATCGGGCGCAGGCACACGGCGGCGGACATCGTCACGGCGCTGGAGACGGTGCGCCGGGTCGGCGGCATGGCTGTGAACATGGATCTGATCGCGGGGCTTCCCGCGGACACGGCGGAGGGCTTCGCGGATACGCTTGCGAAGGTGCTGGCGCTCAAGCCCGAGAACATCACCGTGCACACGCTGAGCCTCAAAAAAGGGAGCCGCATCACGCTGGAGGGTTCTGAGATCCCGGACGCGCAGGC
>CACZXQ010000137.1 GCA_902785115.1 Oscillospiraceae bacterium
CTGCCGCTGTGGAGCGTCAGCAGCTCTCCCTCTCCCCTTCCGTCCCCTCTGCTGAGGGAAAAAATGTGATCGTCATCGGCACCGGCAATACCGCGAGCGACTGCGTGGCAACGAGCCTGCGGCAGGGCTGCAAAAGCATCGTGCAGCTTGTGCGCAGGCCAAAGGAGGATTATCTTGCGCCGGACGGCAGCCTTCCGCAGGACTACGCGCAGGAAGAAGCTGCGGCCGTTTTCGGCAGCGACCCGCGCCTGTTCTCGCAGAGCCTTGCCTCACTCGAAAGCGATGAGGCGCGCAATCTCACGGCTGTTGTCACGAAGGACGGGACGAAGCTCCCCTGTGAGCTTCTGATCGCCGCGACGGGCTTTGCCGGATGCCGGGAAGATGTCTGCGCCGCCTTTGGTGTGGAACTTGACCGCATCGTGAAAACCGAGACGGGTTCCTTCCGGACCAGTGTACCGCATATCTTCACGGCAGGCGACATGCACCGCGGCCAGTCTCTGGTGGTCCACGCCATTGCGGAGGGCCGCGCCTGCGCTGCCGAGGTCGACCGCTTTTTGATGGGTTATACAAACCTGATCTAATCGATTGCGAAACTCTGGTTTCGCAATCGAGAACTCGCGTTTATCGCACGCGGCGGACTGTAATACGCCGCATTTGATCGACGCGAGGCCTCGCTGCAAGCACGGATCGTCGCGCGCTTCCCGCGCGTCGCTATGCTCGGCTCAGGGTGTTTTTGAAGAAGCAAAGCTCCCTCAAAAACAAATCTGATTTCCTCCGGGGTTCATATACAATATTTAGGAATCTATTACGAAAATAGGAGGACAATATGGCCGCTTTTGAACCGATTCTTTCCGGCATTCCGGGGCTGGACAGCTGTCTCGACTCTATCCGCCTTGGTGACAATGTGGTGTGGCAGGTATCCCGGCTGGATGAATTTTGCGTCTTCGCGAAAGCCTTTGCCGAGCAGGCTGTCCGGGACGGGCGGAACATCCTCTACATCCGTTTTGCCGGACACGATCCCATCCTGCCCCCCATGCCCGGCGTGCGGGAGGTGCATGTCCCGCTCTCCCATCTCTTTGAATCCTTCACCGTTGACATTCACAATCTGATCGAACGGGAAGGCCGCGATGCCTTTTATGTCTTTGACTGCCTCTCCGAGCTGGAGGAGGCCTGGGCAACGGATCTTATGATGGGAAACTTCTTTCACCTGACCTGTCCCTTCCTGTTCTCTCTGGACACGGTCGCGTATTTTCCGATCCTGCGCGGCAGACACTCCTTTGACGCGATCGACATTATCGCGAACACCACACAGCTCTTTCTGGACGTTTTCCCCGGAGGACGGGACAGGCTCTTTTTCCGGGCGGAAAAGGTCTGGGAAAGACCGCTTGCCCATCTTGCACAGCCCTACGGCTGCGATCTCATAGACGGCAGCTTTTATCCCGTCTCGGAAAGCGTGGAGCTCAGCCGCTTTTACCGCAGCCTGAACGAGGCAAAGGGTCTCAAAAACAGCCAGAGCATGGACAGCTGGGAGCGCTTCTTCCATGCCGCCCGTGTCAAATACGACGCGGGTCTGGATATCCGGCAGGAGTGTGACCGCATGTGCGACATCATGCTCACGCGCGATGCGCGCATGCGCGGCATGATCGTAGAGCAGTTTCAGCCCGAGGACTATTTTGAAATCCATGACCGCATGATCGGCACGGGGCTGATCGGCGGCAAAGCCTGCGGGATGCTGCTGTCAAGGAAGATCGTCCAGAACCGGGACGCAGAGCTTTTTGAGCGCATTGAGCCGCATGATTCCTTTTACATCGGATCTGACGTGTTTTATTCTTACATTGTGGACAACGGCCTGTGGGATCTTAAGCTCAGCCAGAAGACGGCGGGCGGCTACTTTTCTCAGGCGCAGGCTTTCTCGGAAGCCCTGCTCAGCGGTGTGTTTTCTGCGACGCTGCGCACCCAGTTCCGCCAGCTTCTGGAGTATTACGGCAACGAGCCCATTATTGTGCGCTCAAGCTCCATCCTGGAGGACGGCTTCGGCAACGCCTTTGCCGGGAAATACGAATCCGTCTTCTGCAGCAACCACGGCTCGCCGGAGGAGCGCCTGTATGCGTTTGAATCCGCCATCCGCGCAGTCTATGCCAGCACGCTCAGCCTCTCGGCGCTGGATTACCGGAAGCGGCGCGGGCTTGAGCATCTGGATGAGCAGATGGGCATTCTTGTCCAGCGCGTTTCCGGCTCTCATTATGAGGGCTTTTTCATGCCGTGCGCGGCGGGCGTCGGCTATTCGTCCAGTCCCTACCGTTTCGGCGTCGATCACCCCGAAAAGGGAATGCTCCGCCTCGTATGCGGCCTCGGGACCGCCGCGGTAGATCGCCGCACGGGCTCCTACCCGCGTATGGTGGCGTTGGACAAGCCATCTGTCGTATGGCAGACCTCCTCGGCGGATCGCCATCAGTTCTCCCAGCGCCTTGTGGATGTGGTCAGTGATACGTCCGACGGTGTGGAAAACCGGGACGCCGAGAGTATCCGCACATCACTCCCGCCCTATCTGAGCGCCCTGCTCTATTCCCATGACCGGGAGACGGAAGCGATCCTGCGGGAACAGGGGATCCGCGAAGACATACTGTTCGTTTCCTGTGAAGGACTGGTAAACAACAGGGATCTGATGCGGGACATGAGTGAGATCCTGCGCCTGCTGCAGGAAACTTACGATTATCCGGTCGATATTGAGTATACGATCAACTGCTCCTCAAGGGGCGAATATGTGATCAGCCTGCTGCAGTGCCGCCCCCTGCAGCTGACCCGTACCGGCGACAGAGTTTCCATCCCGGCAGATCTGAAGGATGACGATATTTTGATCGAAACCGTCGGTACTTCCATGGGCTTTTCCCGCAGCTTTGCTCTGGATGTGCTGGTATATGTAGACCCGGTCGCCTATTATAACCTGCCCTATCGTGACAAGTACCGCGTCAAGCAGCTGCTTTCAGCCATCAACTGGCGCCTTCGCGGGCAGAATAAACGCATGCTGCTCATAACGCCCGGCAGGATCTGCACCAGTTCTCCGGAGCTTGGAGTGCCGACGGAGTTTTCCGACATCAGCGAGTTTGACACGATCCTGGAGCTTGCGGATCGTCGGGCCGGGTACATGCCCGAACTCAGCTACGGCAGCCACATCTTTCAGGATCTTGTGGAGGCGGAAATCTTATATTCGGCTGTCTTCGAAGGAGCAAGTACGCTCTTTTTCCGGGAGCAGGAGCTGAAATCCGAAAACGACCTTGTGGAGTTCGTCGATTCGCCGGACGGCATGGAGAACGTCGTCTATCTGCACCGGATGCACTCCGGTGAGCTGTGGGAGTATTACGACCTGTCGAGCGAGAGATTTCTCATAGTCCGCAGAACACGCTGATACGCAGTTCGCGCCGAGGAGA
>CACZXQ010000138.1 GCA_902785115.1 Oscillospiraceae bacterium
GGGGCGGCTATCAGCCGCCCGCGCAGTGAAAACACAATGATAAGAAAAGTTGGGCGAATTCGAAATTTGTGCGAATTCGCCCAACTTTTTGCAGTTGTTTCCATGTTGCCGCCGGGAGGCTGATAGCCTCCCCTACATTCTCACGCGGACTTTTGAGACAGCCCCTTGACAAATATATCGTGTGGTGATATATTGTTTATACGATATATCGGAAGCCGTTATAATGGAGAATGCAGTATGAACAAGGATTTTGCGCTCACGGAAACCACCTATTATATCCTGCTCTCGCTCACCGAGCCGCGGCACGGCTACGGCATCATGCAGCAGGCGGAGGCGCTTTCAAACGGGCAGGTACGCCTCGCGGCGGGGACGTTGTACGGTGCGCTGAGCACGCTGTGCGAGAAGGGGTGGATCCTGTTGCTCCCGGTCGTGGAGGGCAGCCGGAAAAAGGAATATATGCTCACGGAAAAGGGCTTTGACGTGCTCTGCGGCGAGATCGAGCGCCTGCGGGCGCTGCTGCAGAGCGGGGACGCGGTATTGGGAGGCTTGGAGAAATGACCGAACGCAAGACAGTTACCAAATGGTTCTGGGTCTGGGAGTTTGATAAGGAAGAGTGCTGGCTCAACGAGATGGCGATGCAGGGCTGGGCGCTCTGCGGCGTGGGCTTTTGCCGCTACAGCTTCGAGCGCTGCGAGCCCGGCGAATACACCGTGCGGCTCGAAATGCGGGAGAACGACCCCGATTACCTCAGCTTCATGGAGGAGATCGGTGCGGAGTACATCGGGCGCATGTTCAAGTGGATCTATTTTCGCAAGCCGGCGGCGGAGGGCGCCTTTGAGCTTTTCGATCTGGACGCGAGGATCGAGCACCTCAGCCGCATCGCAAAGATGCTCTGGGCGGTGGGGCTTGCCAATCTGGTGATCGGCGTCTGCAACACCATCAGTCTGCACGGTCTCGGCGTCATCAATCTGCTCGTGGCGACGCTGCCGATGTACGCCCTCGGGCGCATTGAGGGCAAGAGAGAGGCGCTGGAGCGGGAGCGGGAAGTCCATGAGTAGCCCCGTGCGCGGGCGCTTTGCGCCAAGCCCCTCGGGCTATATGCACCTGGGGAACCTGCTTTCGATGCTGCTGGCCTGGCTGGATGCGAGAAGTCTCGGCGGGGAGATGGTCTTTCGCATGGAAGACCTCGACCCCGCCCGCTCCAAGCCGGTCTACATCGACGCGCTCGTTGGGGATCTGCACTGGCTGGGGCTTGACTGGGACGAGGGCTTTCCCGCGCCGGGTTACGCGCAGTCGCAGCGCAGCGCGATTTATGAAGAGGCGTTCCGGGAGCTGAAGCGGCGCGATCTCGTCTACCCCTGCTGGTGCAGCCGCGCCGAACGCCTGGCGGCGGCCTCCGCGCCGCATCCGGGCGAGCGGGAGTTTGACAGCGGCTGCCGCTGCGCGCATCTGAGCGCAAAGGAGCGGCTGGCGCTGGCGGCCTCCGGGCGCAAATGCGCCTGGAAGCTGCGCTGCCCGGATCAGGAGATCACCGTGCACGACGGGCACTACGGCGAGATCGTCCAGAATCCCGCGCGGGATGTGGGTGACTTCATCATCCGCCGCGCCGACGGCGTGTTTGCCTATCAGCTCGCCGTGAGTGTGGACGATCTGATGATGGGCGTCACGCGCGTTGTGCGCGGGCGCGATCTGCTCTCCTCCGCGCCGCGGCAGAAATGGCTGATCGAGACCCTTGGCGGCGCCGCGCCGGACTACTGTCACGCTCCCCTGCTCACAGACGGAAGCGGCAAGCTTTCCAAGCGGCTCGGCAGTCTCAGCACCGAGCTTTTCCGCAAGGAGACCACGCCGCAGGCGCTGACCGGACGCCTCGCCTTTCTCTGCGGGCTGACGGAGACCGACGAAGCCACCACGCCGAAAGAGTTGATCCCGCTTTTCTCCTGGGAAAAAATCAAAAAAGAAAATATTGAAATATTCACAGGCGGCACATGATGCCGCCTGTAAGCGTGTAGACAAAGTCCTTTAGGGATTTTGTCACACACTTACAGCCGCCACATTTTTTTGAATCCGTATATCACAAAAAATCTCGCTTCGCTCGGCAAATTGCCTGCTCAGGCAGGCATTTGCTGGCGGTGATTGGAACGCGAGGCGGGTCTTGCCCCCTCGCGCTCCCCCGCGGCTCTATCATCTTTCCTTTGCCCCTTTTATGGGTTTGTCTACAGTCTGATTTTTCGTATATTGCAGTTTTTCCGGGGCAAACTACCCACATAAGGGCAGCTCTAAAACTCGGGTCTGGTGATGCGCCGAGAGGTTTTGCCTCAGATTGAAGGACAAAAAACGCAGGAATACTTTGTGTATTTCAAGTTTTTTGCACAAAAAGCTGGGGCAAAAGATCCGGCGCAGCGCCGGGCAGGAGTTTTTTGAGATGCCCCTAATCGGAAGAAAGGATGCAAAGCAAATGATCGAACAGGATACCGTAAAGCTGCTGCGCGAGTGTGACGCGGGAGTTAAGATGGGCGTGGAGTCCATTGAGGAGGTTATGGACAAGGCGGAGGCCGACGGAATGCGCAAGGCGCTTTTTGACTGCCGCAGCGAACACGTCAAGCTGGGTCACGAGATTCAGTCGGAACTGGACCGCTTTCAGGACGAGGGCAAGGACCCCCATCCGATGGCGGAGAAAATGTCCTGGATCAAGACCGAGGCCATGCTGCTGATGAAAAATTGCGACGCGACGATCGCCGATCTGATGACCGACGGCTGCAACATGGGCGTCAAGTCCCTGAACCGCTACCTCAACCAGTACGAGGCGGCAAGCGAACGCTCCAAGGACATCGCCAAGCGCCTCATCCATCAGGAGCAGACCCTCGCAGAGAGTATGCGCGCCTATCTTTAAGCTAACGAATCAGTCCCCTTTAGAGGGGACTGATTCGTTAGAGGCACTTGCGCTTATCGCGCGAGGTGCACGGGGGACGCGCCTCGCTTGGTCGGCGCAAGACCTCGCATAGCTCGGTTTAGGGAGTTTTAGACGAGGCGAAGCCCCGTCTAAAACATATTTATATTTGTTCTTCGCAATATAAAAAACGCTGAAAAAACGTATGTTTTCTCAGCATTTTTCTGTATTATCGAAAACTATTTCAAGTTGCCGAACAGGCCTCTGAGCAGGGCGCTGGTGCCGCTGCGCATGACGGAGTTGAGGGCGTTGGAGGCGGCGCGCTTGGCGATGGTGGCGGCGCTGGTGGTCTTGCCGCCGGTAGCGGCGTTGACAAGGTTATGGCTCACGGCGCTGGCCACGGAGGACGCGGCGGCATTGGCAGCCTTCTGGGCGGTCTTCTTGCGCGCCTCCGCCTCCTTCTGGGCGGCCTTCTCGGCG
>CACZXQ010000139.1:0-1533 GCA_902785115.1 Oscillospiraceae bacterium
AAGCCCCTGACATGGGCATTATACAAAAGCGCGCAGTAAAGCTGCACGAGCCGTCTCTTGGACGGGCAGTGGGAAGCCCACCAGGAAGTTTTCACATTATCCAAGGCCAACACACTCCGTACAAATTCTGATCGCCTTGTTGACGACCGCCGTCATGCTGCCGTTGAAAATACCGGCAACGATAAACACCACGGCCAAAACCAGGATCGCGATCCGTAATCCGTTGAGATTCCGGGCGGGCGCCGCGGCTTTCGGCTCCGCTTTGATCCCAGCGGCCTTCTCTTCTTTTATGCGGGCCATAATGGCGTCATATTCACGCCGGATGCTCCGGCCCTGCAGGATGGCGGAGACGATGAGACAGGCAAGCCCCAGGATGATCCACGGGAACACATGGATCGCAAACTGCCCCATCACCTGCTCCAGATCATCGTTCGGGAAATGCGTGCCGTCTGCCATATACAACAGCACCGGCAGCATGCACAGCGTGAAAGCGCCCCAGCCGCCGTACATCAGCTTTTTCTGTGCGGCCTGCTCTTTCAGCATGGCCTCATCGGGCTGCGCTACCCGCGCGCGCATGAGGTCACGGTTGAGCTCAACATCCTGAACGGGTTTGTCCGCGTTTTCATCCCGGACATTCAGAACCGCACATGCGGCCGTCACACACACGGCCAGCAGGAACACCGGAACAGCCGGTTTGAGAGCCGCGGCAGCCTTCTCGCGGGTATAGACCCAGGCCAGCGGGTTTTCCTGCTTTTCCGCGATCCCGCTGCGGTAGATCCCCACAGCCGATACGGCCAGCATCACGACCAGCACGACACACAGCAGCGCCTGGGCGATCAGCAGAATTCTATTTCTTGTCACGTTCATCACTCCTCAGATCGGATGTTTAACTTTAATTATACTGTCAAATCTATTTGGAGTCAAATAACTTTGCGCTGAAAGTTTCTTGCCTCTTCCCTGCCGTACTCCTTATTTTGGTATGCGCTGTGCTGCATAACCAAATAACGATCCCGGGCGGACACAGAAAGCACCCTGTGTCCGCCCGGGATCCGGTATAAATGATCAGGACGGGAGCAGTAACCTGGTTGTGGTATCACTGCCGGGATCTCTGTCCCTCGCCGGTCAGGCCTTCTTTTTCTTCTGGACAGCCAGATAAACCGGCAGTCCGACCAGTGTAATGGCGATGCTTGCCAGCGCCATGATCCTTCCGCGTCTGCCGGAAAGGAGCAGCTGGCTCAAGATGACAAACAGCCCGCTTGCGATCGCAAGAACGGGGATTACAGGATACCCGGGCACTTTATACTTTCGCTCCATCGCCGGATGGGTGCGGCGCATGTGAATCACGCATGCAAAGGTAAGGGTGTAGAAAATCCAGCAGGAGAAGGTACCCATATCCGTCAGCAGGTCGAACTGACCGATCAGGGAATAGAGCGCCGCGAGCGTGCCTACGAGAATGATGGAATTTGCCGGAACCAGTTTCCCGTTGAGTTCGGAGAGTTTTTCGCAGCACGGGATCATACCCTCCCGGGCGAG
>CACZXQ010000139.1:1560-4893 GCA_902785115.1 Oscillospiraceae bacterium
GCCGTTTCCGGCACCAATCACGGAAATGATGATGCCGACGGCAATGATCGTACCGCCGGCGCTGCCGAAGAGCTTCGTTGCAACAGCCGCGGCGGGAGATTCGATGTGCATGAGCTCCTGTGCGGGGATGACGCGAATGTAGGCGATGTTGATGAGCAGGTACACGCCCATGATGATGCTCACCCCGCCGACGATGGCTCGGGGCAGATCCCTTGAGGGATTCTTCATTTCTCCGGCGATAGCGCCCACGTTTGTCCAGCCCTCAAAGGCAAAGAGCACCGCGAGCAGCGTTGACCCCAGGGCTGAGCCTGTGCTGACGCCTTCTCCGATCATTGGTGTCAGAAGCGGCGCCTTGCTGCCGCTGAGGAGGAAGCCCGCGACAATGATCAGGAAAAGGGGAATGAGCTTGCAGACTGTGGAGATGATCTGAAAGCGGCTTGCAGAGCCGGAGCCGAGCACGTTGAGCAGGACGACGCCCACAATGATCAGCAATCCGACCGGCATGGAGATATTGATCCCGAGCAGCCCGGACAGCTCTGTCCCGACCTTCACGCCGTACCCGGCGAGGTAGGCGGGATAGAAGATCACCACCTGCATCCACCCGGCCAGAAAGCCGATGCGCCGGTCATAGACCTCACCCAGGTACGTCACCATGCCGCCGGTGCGGGGAATCATCACGGCAATCTCCGCGAAGGTCAGCGCGCCGAAGATGCTGACCAGTCCGCCGATCAGCCATGACAGCAGACCGAGTCCCGGTGCGCCTCCCGTCGCCTGGTAAATGGCATACGGCTTAAAAAATACGCCGGCACCGATCACGCATCCGACAACGATGGATATGGCGGACATGACGCCCAGATTCTTTTTCATTTCCGTTGTTCTCATTTTTCTTTCCCTGCAAAGAAGGACGGCCGAAGCTGCACTCTCTTTCTGCTGCTTTTCCTGCTTCCGCCGGTGATCACTTCTTTGCTTTCCCTTTCGATCCGGATTATATCAGTTATAAGCTTTGTTTTCAATATTTTCCGGTTATTATCTGCTCAAGCCATGATATTATTATTTGTATCTTTCTTCCTGAACGGAGAATCCTGCAGGTGCAGCGCGAAACTCGTTAAAAAAAACACGATTTGCAGCAGGAGATGTTGCATCCTGCCATTCCGGCATATATAATGGGGGCACTGCTGATATGTACTTCCTGTATCTCCCTGCCGTGATCGCGGCGGAGGCAGGCGAAGGCATTGCTTTTCGGAAGCCGGAACAACAAATTAAGGAGAGACGCAGCATGAACCGAACTGACATCGTTTATCAGACCTGTGTCGGGATTCTTCGGCGTGAGCTGGTCTGTGCCATGGGCTGTACAGAGCCGATTGCGCTGGCCTATTGCGCGGCGACAGCGCGCTCCGTGCTCGAAGCGGTGCCGGACAGAATCACGGTGGAGGCAAGCGGCAACATCATCAAAAATGTCAAGAGCGTTGTGGTTCCCCACACCGGCGGCAGACGCGGGATTGCCGCGGCTGCTGCCATCGGTGTACTCGGCGGAGATGAGAAGGCCGGACTGGAGGTCATCTCCAACGTAAAGGCAGAGACCATTGAGGCGCTGGGTCCCTATCTGGAGCATACGCCCATCGAAATCTGGCCTCTGGAGTCGGAGCATCTGCTGGATATGATCGTCACCGTTTATAAGGGCAGCTCCTGTGCAAAGGTCCGCATCGCAAACGAGCATACCCGTATTGTGCGCATTGAGCGGGACGGCGCAGTCCTTCTGGAAGCGGATGCGGAAGCTCCGGCCGAAGAGGATGCGATTCCTGATTATTCCCTTCTTACAGTGAAAAGCATCTGTGACTTTGCCGCCTGCTGTGAGCTGGAGGATGTGCGTCCCATTCTCGAACGGCAGATTGCGCTGAATACCGCCATCGCTGAAGAGGGCCTGCGGCGGGATTACGGCGCCAATATCGGGAAGGTGCTGCTGACGACCGGAGACAACGTGCGTACACGTGCCAAGGCCTATGCCGCAGCAGGCTCGGACGCGCGTATGAACGGCTCCGAGATGCCGGTGGTTATCTGCTCCGGAAGCGGTAACCAGGGCCTGACCGCGTCTCTGCCCGTCATCGTTTATGCAAGAGAGCTGCATGCGGACAGCGATGCGCTTTACCGCGCGCTGCTGATTTCCAATCTCATTACGCTCCACTGCAAGACCAGCATCGGCAGGCTCTCCGCATATTGCGGGGCGGTCAGTGCCGGAGCGGGCGCAGGCGCAGGAATCGCGTTTCTGTACGGAGGGGATGAGCGCGTGATCGCGCACACCATCGTAAACTGTCTTGCAATCACCTCCGGTATCGTGTGCGACGGAGCAAAATCCTCCTGCGCGGCAAAGATCGCAACCGCTGTGGAAACCGGAATCTTCGGCTATGAAATGTTTAAGAACGGTCAGCAATTCTACGGCGGGGACGGGCTGGTGCTCAAGGGCGTGGAGAAATCCATCGCAAATTTTGGGCGGCTCGGGCGTGTCGGTATGCGCGAAACAGACCAGGAAATCATAAGAATGATGACCAATCAATAATTAATCAGGCGAAAACAGAGGGGAGTAAGAACAATGAAAATCTTCAAAAGTCTTCCGGCCCGGCTGCTGCTGGCAATTGTAATCGGCATTCTGGCGGGGCTTGTACTCCCGCGCGGCGCCATGGTCGTGGTGGTTACCGCCAAATACATCATGGGGCAGATCATCATGTTCTGCGTGCCGCTGATCATCATCGGTTTTATCGCGCCCTCCATCACCAAACTCGGCGGCAGCGCCACACGCATGCTGAGCGTAGCGGTCATCCTGGCTTATGCCTCCAGCATTCTTGCGGCCTTCATGTCCACCGGCGCAGGCTTTGCCATCATTCCCCATCTGAACATCATCACGGATCCCGAGGGGCTGCGTGAGCTGCCGGCCGTCGCCTTCCAGTTGGATATCCCGCAGATCATGCCCGTAATGTCTGCACTGGTCTTCTCGATGCTGGTGGGTCTGGCGGTGGTGTGGACAAAATCCCGCGTGATCTTTAACATGCTGCAGGAGTTCCAGGACATCGTGCTGGAGATTGTCAAAAAGATTATCATCCCCATCCTCCCCTTCTTTATCGCCGCAACCTTCTGCGGTCTTGCCTGGGAAGGCAGTATTACGCGGCAGCTCCCGATTTTCCTGGTCGTGATCCTGATCGTCATGGTAGGGCACTATATCTGGCTGGCTGTGCTCTACGGCACCGCTTCTGTCTATTCCGGCCGCTCCGGGCGGGAAGTGATCAGTCACTACGGTCCGGCCTACCTGACCGCCGTGGGTACCATGTCCTCCGCTGCCAC
>CACZXQ010000140.1 GCA_902785115.1 Oscillospiraceae bacterium
ACTCCCGCCGCCTTGCAGAGACCCTCAAGAGCTTCGGCGTGGACGCGACGGCAGGCGACGTGGTGCGCGGCCCCAGCGTCACGCGCTATGAGTTCACGCTGGAACAGGGCGTCAAGCTCTCCAAGATTACCAATTTGCAGGACGACATTGCCCTCGCGCTGGGTGCCACCGGCGTGCGCATCGCGCCGATCCCCGATAAGATCTCCGTCGTCGGCATCGAGGTGCCGAACAAGCTGGTCACCGCCGTCCACATCCGCGACGTGCTGGAATCCGACGCGTTTACCAAGCACAAGTCCAGCGTCTGCTTCTCTGTGGGCAAGGACATCAACGGCAGTCCCATCGTCGGCGACATTGCGAAGTTCCCCCATGTGCTGATCGCAGGCACCACCGGCTCCGGTAAGTCGGTGTGCACCAACTCGCTGATCGTCTCCATGCTCTACAAGTCCACGCCGGAGGACGTGCGCTTCATCATGGTCGACCCGAAGATGGTGGAACTTGCGCCCTACAACGGCATCCCGCACCTGCTGATCCCCGTTGTCACCGACCCCAAAAAGGCGGCGGGCGCGCTGCAATGGGCGGTGTACGAGATGATGAAGCGCTATCAGCTCTTCTCCAACCACGGCGTCAAGGAGCTGTCGGCATATAACAAGCTGGCGGAGACCGATCCCGAAATGCGCAAGTTCCCCACCGTGGTCGTCGTCATCGACGAGCTGGCGGATTTGATGCTGGTCGCGGCAAAAGAGGTCGAGGAGTCGATCTGCCGCGTCGCACAGATGGGGCGCGCGGCGGGCATGCACCTCGTCATCGCCACGCAGCGCCCCAGCGCTGACGTGATCACCGGCCTTATGAAGGCGAACATTCCCAGCCGCATTGCGTTTGCGGTCGCGTCGAGCCTGGAATCCCGCATCATTCTGGATACCGCGGGCGCGGAAAAGCTCGTCGGCAAGGGCGATATGCTCTACGCCCCGCTGGGCGAGGGCAAGCCCCGCCGCGTGCAGGGCTGCTTCATCTCCGCCGACGAGATCGAGCGCGTGGTCAGCTTCGTCAAGGAAAACGGCGAGGCGAGCTACGACAAGGACGTTATCGACAAGATCGAGCAGAACGTCGCCGAAAAGGAGCGCAGCGCGGGCAGCAAGGGCAACAGCGCACCCGCCGACGAAACACCCGCCGACGACGCCGACGAGATGCTGGACGCCGCCATCGACGTGGTGCTCGAGACCGGACAGGCGTCCGTCTCCATGCTCCAGCGGCGTCTGAAGCTGGGCTACTCCCGCGCCGCCCGCATCGTCGATCAGATGGAGGAGCGCGGCGTGGTCGGACCCTTTGAAGGCTCCAAGCCGCGGCAGCTGCTGATCTCCCGCGAGCAGTGGGAGGAGCTGAAAATGAAGCGCGCCGCGCCCGACGCGGACGCTGACGCACCCGTGGCAGAGGAGGGCGAGGCATGAAGATCATGGCCATCGACTACGGCGACGCCCATACCGGTGTCGCGATCTCCGACCGGACGCTGACACTCTGCGGGTTTTCCACCGTCGTCACCGCGTACCGTCCCGAGGCGGTCATTGATCAGCTGCAAAAGCTGATCGCGGAGCATGAGGTCACGGAGCTGGTGCTTGGCCACCCGCTCAACATGGACGGCACGCGCGGCCCCCGCGCCGAAAAGGCGGAGGGCTTTGCGGAGCAGCTGCGGCAGGCGACCGATTTGCCCGTCACGCTTTGGGACGAGCGGCGCACCACCGTGGAAGCGCACAACATCATGCAGGCCAACGGCAAGCGCGCCAAGGAGCGCAAAAAGACCGTGGACGCGGTCGCCGCCTCGCTGATGCTGGAAGGCTATCTCACCTACAAAAAAAGGAACGGCTGAAGGGATAGGCTACACTTAGGGGCAACAGTATGCTTGCGGCGAGAAGCCGAAGTTTGCGGAGGCAACAGTATGACAAAAAAGCTGTTTTTTCAGGCAATTGTGAAATTTGTAATTGGATTGCTGTTATTCGCCTTGTTCCTTTTCGTTCCGGCCGGAACGATTCACTATCCGAACGGCTGGCTGTTGATTGCCGTCTTGTTTGTTCCCATGTTCATCGCCGGCATCGTTATGATGTTCAAAAATCCCGCTCTTCTGAAAAAGCGCCTGAATGCAAGGGAAGCGGAACAAGAACAAAAAACTGTTGTAGCACTCAGCGGCATCATGTTTCTTGGCGCCTTTGTTGTTGCGGGGCTTAACTTTCGTTTTATGCTGTTCCCGCTTCCGAATTGGGCGGTTATCGCAGGAACGGTCATCTTTCTTCTGGCTTATGCTCTGTATGCGGAAGTGCTGCGGGAAAACACCTTCCTTTCCAGAACGGTCGAAGTGCAGGAAAACCAAAAGGTGATCGACACGGGTGTATACGGCATTGTCCGTCACCCGATGTATTCGGCAACGCTGTTTCTGTTTCTTTCCATGGGGATCATTCTCGGTTCACCGCTCTCGTTTGCGATTCTGCTCCTGTACATCCCGATTATTGCAAAACGAATGAAGAACGAGGAGAAGGTTCTTGAAGAAGGCCTCGATGGGTATCAGGAATACAAATCAAAGGTAAAGTATAAAGTGATTCCGTTTGTCTGGTGATCCATAAATCCCGATTCTCGAATCGAGCAGCGCGACAGCAAAAAGAGGTGCGAGCACCGGCTCGCACCTCTTTTCATTTTCTTATGGAGTTTGCATCAACCGCCGTTCCTTTTTGTTATCGCTCCAGCAGCTCGATGAACGCCGCCTCGTTGCCTTTGGCACGTTTTCGCAGCGCTTCCGCCGCCATGCGGAGCTTGTCCGCATAGGCGGCTCGGTCGTGCAGCACCTCATGCAGCGCACGCAGCGCCCTGTCCGCGTCGAAGTGCTCCAGATCCCCCGCCAGCGGCATGCACAGCGCGTGAGCGCAGGCGCTGACCTTGGGATCGTACACCACGCCCAGCACCGGCACGCCGGAGCAGGCGGCAAAGATCATGCTGTGCAGCCGCGTGCTCACCACCGCGTCCATGCAGGCGAGCATGTCCACCATCGTCCCCGGGTCATAGGGCGCGGCGAGCTCAAATGCTTCCGCACGCATCTGCGCGCGCACCGCGGCGCTTGCCGCCTCGTCCGCCCCCTGCTGCATGTCGATGAACACGATCTGCGCGGTCTCGCTCACCGCGTCGCAGAACGTTGCGAACGCCGCCACGTTCGTCTCCATGCCCGCCGCAAAGCGTACCGAGACGCCCACGATGGGCTTGTCCGTCGGGATACCCCGCTCGGTCAGCAGCGTGAGCCCGCGGTC
>CACZXQ010000141.1 GCA_902785115.1 Oscillospiraceae bacterium
GGAAATCTGACGCCCCTGAGGATATGGTCGATATTCTCCGGATCGGTGGGGTAGTAGCCCATGCGAACGTTGTTCATGAGTCGCCCGATCACCTGCGCGTTCACGGTGTTCTGGGATTCCGGCAGCTTTTCGGCAAAGCCTGTCAGCACGTCATAAACGGGCTTGTAGTCCCGGGACATGAGATTGAAGCCGGAAAAGCCCTGATAGAGCTTTCCCGCCGTTTCCGCCTGTGCGTAATCCTCGATCTCCAGCAGCTTGAGCTGCGCGTCATGCAGTGCCGTCAGGATATGCTTCTGCGCCGTCTCCATCTCCAGATAGCAATTTTGCGCCCGCTGAAGATTGGTTTCCCGGTACTTTTCCACCTTGGCACGGTTTGCCATCAGCTCCGCGCTGTCCTTGAGGATCACAGCGCGGGCGTCCGCCAGTCTTTCGAGCGCATAGATGCGCTCCGTTGCCTCAGGCTGCACGCTCATAATCAGCGTCCTTTCTCAGCAGCAGCAGCCGATTCAAGAGCTGTTGATAGCTCATGCGGGACAACTCCTGCCGGGTAATATAATTGTTATAGCCGCCCTTGTGATCCTTGAGGTTGCGGATGCTCCGATAGAGCACAACATCCTTCCCGCAGCAGAATTGCCCGATGCAGACATAGATGCCGCCGTTTTCCCACATGCCGTACAGGCTGCACTCTCCGGAAACAGCGATGCCTCCGGCGTTGGACGTTACCTTGACGTCCCGAAGGCCGAGATCCTCTGCCAGCGCCCGAAGGAAGACTTTGCCGAGGCGGAGAAAGCCCTTTTTATCCCCGTTGGGGCCGGATTCCTTCTCGCCCCAGATATATCCGAGGTCGTTTTCGAGCAGCTTTGCCAGACGGTACATATTTTTCTGCTGTGACTCAAACGACATATTCTGCTCCTCCCTTCACGCCGCGATGCGGTCCTGCTTTTCCTGCTCAAAGTCCAGCAACGGCAGCGCGGTCTCTGCAGCGGGGCGCACGCTGAGCGTAAAGCCCTGACTGCGCAGCAGCAGATAGCTGCTGACCAGCTTTTTCAGTGCCAAGTCGCCACCATCGGCCGGGATGCCGTTTTCCTTCATGATCTCGCGCACCGTTTTCCCGATCTGCTCACGAACGGCCGCTTCCTCCGCGCTTTCGGGGGATTCATCGGTTTTCGGTTCCTCCTGTTTGGCCTTCTTGGGGGTCTTCTCCCGCGGCGTCGTAAGCGACAGCCAAAGCGAAACCAGCGCGGACGCAAGCAGCGTCAGCAGCATGCCACGCCTGCGCGGGCGCAGATTGACCACTTCTTCCGCCTTTACCTCGTCGATCTCACTCAGTGCCGTGGTGAGCTTGCCCGTCTCCACGTATGCGGCGGTCAGGCTGCACGAGGTTACGACGGAGTCGGAGGCGTAAACCTCCGCGGCGTACACACGCTTTGCCAGCAGCCGCTTGCAGGTGATGCGCGCGGCCTCCACGTCATCAACGGCGATCACGTCGGTACTGACGCTGCCGGCCGTGAGATAACCACGTCCGGTAATACGCTTCGCCTTGATGCCGTTCGCGACGTTCAACTCGCCATGTACCACGATGCGGTCAATGGCGAGGGTTTCGTAGGTTCTGGATTCTCCCTTGGGGATATACAGTGTTTTCATTGTCATGCTCCTCCTAAAAAATGATTGTTTTATGCCGCTTTCTTCCTCGCGGTCTGTTTCTGTAGGGTCGCTCGCACGTTGCAGGATGTTGTCGAGAACGTCGCAAGCCGCACACGGCTCTCGCCCTGCGCCAGAATGTTATAGATCATATCCACGACCACCGTGGCGGCCGTGACATTTGCCGTGATGCTCTGAGGTGAGGAAAGCGACGCCTCCGCGCAGCTCAACTCGGTTGGGAATTTGTCCGTATGCTCCAGCACGTCGGGATACACCTTGCCGACCGGACGGTAGAACGTCCTGCCGCCGCTGCGGATACCGCAGACGACCTGGCCGGTGTGTTTGCCGTTGCCGCTGTCGATATAGACGAGATCCCTCGCTTCGTAGAATACCTTATGGCAGAGCTGTCGGCTGCGGTTGTTGTCCACCGCGCCGATCAGGATGACCTGATCCCATACGGGCCGCTCGCTGAACGGGCCTCTTCTCCACTCCATCGGTGTAATCAGCTTTTTCAGTCGATCCTCCGATTCGATATAGTCCGGCACATACTCAGTCTCCATGCCGAACACCGTGGAATACCGCTCTGCCAGCACCTTTGCCTTGTTCTCGCCGAGATCGGCGGGAATGAAGTTCTGGCGCACGAGATTCTTCTTTTCCACCACGTCGCCGTCACAGATGATGAAGCGGACGGGGCGGTCCAGTGAATAGAGCAGCCGATAGAGGTGCGGCGCAATATGCCCGCCTGTGCCTCCGGCACCCAGCATGACGATCTTAACAGGGCGTTCCATGGAGAATTTCATCGCTCTGCCTCCTCCGAACAATTCCAGTCGGCAAACAGCAGCTTTTCCGCGAGTGCGCTTCGCGCCGCGTGATCGCCGCTGACGCGCTCGACCTGTCCTAACCAGTCCGGTGGGAACTCTTCCCCGACGCCCTCCATCACCAGATGGGGGTCGATGGGCAGATACGTCCCGCCGCATGAAACGCGCGCGGTCACGTCAGGGTAGAACTTGTCCAGATGCCCGATGACCACATAGAGCCGCGTGGCTCGCTCATCCGCGTCGTCGATGCCGGAAAACTTCGCCGGCATGCTGTTGTGGGAGTGGATATCCGCATAGTGCAGATACCTGTCCTCCGGCAGCGTATTCTCGGTCAGGTCCGCATGGATGCTCGCCTTGGAAGCGGTCTGCTTTGGGACATAGACGACAAACTCTTTTTCCTGTCTGTCCCAGTAGAGGAACACCATCGCCTCATATTCCGTTCCTTCGTTCATGAAGCAGCGGAAAAACGTGATGATCTGCCCAATCACCTCGCGCGGGATGAGAGGCAGGGCCGGGGTAAACCCGGCTCTGACCTCAGCAAAGTCCACAACCTTGTGTTTCGGTGCGATGAATTCGCCCATTTCGCTCTTGCGCATCTCGTAGATCTTCCCGTCGTTTGCAGGAAGAATGCAGATCACCTTGTCCGACGCGCGCGCCGCCTCGACCGAGGGGAACACGCCCGCATACGCGGCGATGCCCTTGCTCTTGGCGATCACGACAGGGGAT
>CACZXQ010000142.1 GCA_902785115.1 Oscillospiraceae bacterium
GAAAGCTGGCAGATCCTGTCCGAGCGTGTTAACGCCATGCCCTATGTCAAACAGCGCAAAATGCGGCCGCTTTTTGCCCACGCGGCCCGATGCGAGCTTGATAACCAGGGGCGCGCCCTTATCCCGCAGAATCTGCGCGAGTACGCGGGCTTTACGAAAAATGTGACGGTGGTGGGCTGCAACAACCATGCCGAACTATGGGACAGCGAGGCTTGGAACGCAGTCTACGCGCTTGAGACAACGCCGGAAAACATCGCGGCGGTCATGGAGGAACTGGAGTTTTGAGCATGGAAAACGCGGATCAGATACCGAAGCATATTTCCGTCCTATTGGACGAGTGCATAGATAATCTGAATATCCGGCCAGACGGGATCTACCTTGACGGCACGCTGGGAATGGGTGGCCATTCCTTTGAAATCGCCTCCCGGCTCTCTGCCGGTCGCCTCATCTGCATTGACAGAGATGAGACGGCTATCGCGAGGGCCGGAAGGCGTCTTGCGCCCTTTGGTGACAAAGTTACGCTTGTGCACGGCAACTTCTCTGATGCAGCAGCGATCCTTGACTCTCTGAAAATCGAAGGCGTCGACGGTATGCTCTTTGATCTCGGCGTGTCCTCACCGCAGCTTGATGAGGCCGAGCGCGGTTTTTCCTACATGGTGCAGGCACCGCTGGATATGCGGATGGACCAGGGCGGCGCCCTTACTGCGTATGAGGTGATAAACACTTGGACGGAGGACCGCCTCAACCGTATTCTCTGGGATTATGGGGAGGAGCGCTATGCAAAGCGTATCACCGGCGCGATATTAAAGCACCGGGAAGAAAAGCCGATTGAGACGACGCAGGAGCTGGTGGACATTATCCGCTCTGCCATGCCCGCCGCTGCCCTTCGGGAAAAGCAGCATCCTGCCAAGCGGACCTTTCAGGCCATCCGCATCGCTGTCAACGACGAACTGGGAGCCATCGCCTCCATGATGGAGACGGCACCGGACAAGCTCAATCGCGGCGGTCGACTGTGTGTCATCAGCTTTCATTCACTGGAAGACCGCATCGTCAAATCCGGTATACAGGCGCGGGAGCACGGCTGTACCTGCCCGCGCGAGGCACCGGTGTGCACCTGCGGATTCCGGCAGACGCTCAGGTCCGTCTACCGCAAGCCCATCCTGCCCACGGAAGAAGAAATCGAGCGCAACCCCCGGGCAAGGAGCGCAAAGCTCCGGGTAGCCGAGCGCGTATGAGGAGAGTCTCCGAACTCGCTTTCCACCTGATCTGTCTGGGCTTTTCTGCATTGCTGCTGGTGCTGACACTGCTGACACATATTCAGCTTGTCAGGACGCAGAGCAGTATCACGCAGCTCGAAAAACAGATTGCCCGCGCGGAAAACGAACGCATTACCCTGCAGATACAGACCGCTTCGACCATGAGCCTTCAGGAGCTTGAGCGCAGAGCCACACAGGAGCTCGGCATGCGCCATCCCGAACCGGGCCAGATTATTGAGACAGAATACCTGGGATAAAAACACAAGCCGCCGAATAAGCTGACAACAGGCTACAATTCGGAGGCAGATGCTATGGCGGTTCAATCAGAGATACCGTTTGTCACCGGGCGTCAGATGCTCAGGCGCTGCGCATTTCTGGCGGCAGTATTTGGCATGGCGGCGTTTGCCGTACTGATGGTACGGCTGTACAGACTTCAGATCACAGATCACAGTTTTTACGAGCAGCTTGCCATCTCCCAGCAGCTTCGCGAAGCACCTGGAACAGCAGAGCGCGGTGTGATCTATGACCGCAATGGAAATCTCCTTGCGGTCAGTGCCTCGGTGGATAATGTTTACCTGAGTCCTGCCGAGATCGAGGCAAACGGCGAGGACCGCGGTCTTATCGCACAGGGACTGAGTGAGATCCTGGGCGCAGACTACGGCGACATATATGAAAAATCCGGGCGGCGCGGAAGCTGGTATGTGACCGTCGCCCGTAAGATCGAAAGAGACAAGGCGGATCAGATCCGCCGCTTCAAAGCGGAAAACAAGATCAGCGGTGTGCGTCTCGAAACCGACACCAAGCGCTATTACCCCAACGGCCGACTCGCCTGTCATCTGCTGGGCTTTGTCGGTACCGACAACTACGGTTTGGAGGGAATAGAGGCGAGATACAACGACGCCCTATCGGGAACCGCCGGCAGGAGCTTGCGCGCTACCAACGCCTACGGCGGTGAGATGCTCCTTCACCGCTACGAGGAATATCGCCCCGGAGAGGACGGCTGTGATCTTGTCACCACCATCGATGCCAGCATCCAGTACTATGTAGAAAAGCATTTGAGACAGGCGGTATTGGACTATGACGCCTTGAACGGCGCCGGAGCTATCGCCATGGATGTGAACACCGGCGCGATCCTTGCCATGGCGTCGCTGGGGGATTACGACCCGAACAACTTCCTCGCCGTGAGCGCGGAGGACCAGGCAGTCATCGACAGCACAACAACGAAGGAAGAAGCTTCTCAGCTCCTCGCGGAGGCCCAGGCTCGGCAATGGCGCAACAAAGCCCTGTCCGATACCTACGAGCCCGGCTCAACCTTCAAGATCATTACTCTCTCCATGGCCTTGGAGGAGGGAAAGGTAAGCACGGGTGATTCCTTTTACTGCGGCGGCAGCACCATGGTGACCGGGCGAGGTACACCGATCCGCTGCTGGAAAAGCGGCGGGCACGGCAGCCAGACCCTCACTCAGGCAGTTCAGCACTCCTGCAATGTGGCTTTTGTCAACATCGGACAGCGTGTCGGTGCGGAACGATTTTACGACTATTGTGAAGCTTTTGGGTTCCTGAAGCTCTCAGACAACCCGGATGCAAACCTTACTGCCCGCACGGGCATTGATCTGTCGGGCGAGAGCGGCAGCATCTGGTGGAGCAGAAACACCTTCTGCTCGAAGAAAAACCTGTCACAGCTTGCGGCAGCCTCCTTCGGCCAGACCTTCACCATCACACCGCTGCAGCTGATTACTGCGGTCAGTGCCTGCGTCAACGGCGGCAGGCTCATGGAGCCCTTTGTCGTTCAGCGTCTTGTCGCACCGGACGGCAGTATAAGCTTCGAGCATGAGCCAAAGCTTGTTCGCTGTGTCATCAGTGAGACCACCAGCCGAAAGGTTCGTGAGATCCTGGAGCAGGTG
>CACZXQ010000143.1 GCA_902785115.1 Oscillospiraceae bacterium
CGACGAGATGGGTCTTGGAAAAACACTGCAGTTCATCTCTCTGGTTCAGGCGCTCTCCGATGCCGGGAGTATGTCGCTTGCGCTGGTCGTGTGTCCCGCCTCGCTGGTTTACAACTGGCAGGAGGAGTTTCAGCGCTTTGCGCCGGGTCTGCAGACGCAGGTCATGACCGGGCCTGCCGCGCAGCGAAAAAGCCGCTTCGCTGACCTGGCTGAGGGCACCGTATGCATCACGAGCTATGATCTTCTGCGGCAGGACATCGCCGAATATCGAAAAAAAAGCTTCTCCGTCATGGTGCTTGACGAGGCGCAGTATATCAAGAACCAGAAAGCAGCAATGACCAAGGCTGTCAAGGCGATCCGCTCCGACCTGCGTTTCGCCCTGACCGGCACGCCGATTGAGAACCGGCTTGCCGAGCTCTGGAGCATCTTTGATTATCTGATGCCGGGCTTTTTATACAGCTACCCGGAGTTTTCCCGGCGGCTGGAAACGCCCATCGTCAAGCAAAAGGACCGTGACGCCACCGCGCGGCTCAAGCAGATGACCGCCCCCTTCATTCTGCGGCGGCTCAAAGCGGACGTACTGAAGGATCTTCCCGCAAAGCTGGAAGAGGTTCGCTACACCCGTTTTGAAGACGAACAGCGGAAGATTTACGACGGGCAGGTGGTGCGCATGAAGCAGCTCGTCGCGCGCTCAGAGGGCAGCGGTGAAGACAAGCTGCGCCTGTTCTCCGAGCTCACGCGCATTCGTCAGATCTGCTGTGATCCCTCGCTCCTGCTGGAGGGCTACACCGGCGGCAGCGCCAAGCGTTCTGCCTGCATGGAGCTTATCCAGAGCGCCATCGGCGGCGGTCATCGGATGCTGGTATTCTCACAGTTTACGTCCATGCTGGCGCTGCTGGAAGCTGATCTGGCCGAAGCCGGCATCCCCTGCTTCAAGCTCACCGGCGCAACGCCGAAGGAGCAGCGCCTGCACCTGGTGCGGGAGTTTAATGAGGGCAGCACGCCGGTCTTTCTGATTTCGCTCAAGGCGGGGGGCACCGGATTGAACCTTACCGGTGCGGACGTGGTGATTCACTACGATCCCTGGTGGAATCTCGCCGCGCAGAATCAGGCCACTGATCGCGCTCACCGCATCGGGCAGCAAAACCAGGTCACTGTTTACCGGATCATTGTCAAGGACACGATCGAAGAACGCATCCTCGCCATGCAGGAAGCAAAACATGACCTGGCCGAGGCTGTCCTCAGCGGCGAAGGGCAGAGTCTCGCGGCGCTCAGCAACGAGGAATTGCTGGCCTTGCTGGAATGATTCACAGTCAGAGCTGATGCCTTAACTATATGAATCAATTTACAAATACCCGTTTAGAACAGAAGGGAAGCCCTAAATGCGTTATCATAAAATGATTACCCTGAAAGACGGCAGAAGCTGCGTTCTCCGTAACGGAACGGCAAAGGACGGGCAGGCGCTTCTCAATATTTTCAACCTCACCCACGCGCAGACGGACTATCTGCTCACCTACCCGGAAGAATCCGGCTTTACGGCATAGCAGGAAGCGGAGTTTTTAAGGCATAAAAGTCTCAGCCTGAAACGTGCCGGACAGATCTATTGACAGTTTCTGTTGAATTTTAACCTGCCTCACAAACTCGCTGGAAAAAGAATTGACAACGCCGCCGCGAGTGAATAGAATAGAGATTGCGCGTCTTTGTTATGCTGTCGCGCATTGTCTGGGTTCCGCCACAATACAGAAAGAAAGCGGTGTCATTGTCGTGCCTCTTACAGACCAGGAGATCCATGATAAGCTTGTTTACATCTGTCAGCAGTTCCGCATTCCCGGCGAGCTGATCCTCTATCGCCCCATCCCTACCGGGCATATCAACACCTCCTATTATACCGCGCTGTATGACGGGAAAGAGGTTCGGCAGTATCTGGTTCAGATGGTGAACTGGTATGTGTTTCGCAATCCCGTCAGCATGATGCGCAACATCGACCTCATCACCCAGCACATCATGTCCAAGGCGCGTACACTGGAGCGACGCCGCCGTCTGCACTTCCACCACACAGCGGAAGGCAACAACTATCTGATCCTCGGGGAGGGTGAGAACCGGGAGTTCTGGCGGCTGTACAACTATGTGGAAAACTCCGTCTCCTTCGAGACCGCCGAAGGGCGGGAGGATGTGCTGCGCGTCTCCGGCAAAGCCTTCGGAAAGTTCCTGCGCCAATTGCAGGACTTTGACGCGGACCAACTGGTGGAGTCCATCCCCCATTTCCACGACACCCGCTACCGTCTGGAAAACTTCTTTCAGGTTGTGCGGGAGGACGCGCTGGGGCGCGCAAAGAGCGCTGAGCGGGAAATCGCCCTGATTCGGGATAACCGCGCCTTCGGCTGCTCTCTGTGTGAGCAGATCGATCGCGGTGAACTGCCCATTCGCGTGACGCACAACGATACCAAGACCAACAACGTGCTCTTTGACCGTGATACCATGGATCCGCTGGTCATCATCGACCTCGACACCTGTATGCCCGGTCTCGCCTGCTATGATTTTGGTGACACTGTGCGCTTTGCGGCCTGCACTGCCGCGGAAGACGAGCCTGATCCAGCGAGGATGAAGCTCGACCTGCGGCTGTTCAAGGCATACGCGGAGGGTTACATCAGCGAAGTAAAGGACGTGCTGACGCCCGCCGAGTTTGAGAGTCTCGCCACCGGAGCCGCCGTCATCACGCTTGAGCTTGGTCTGCGCTTTTTGAGCGATTATCTGATCGGTGACAAGTATTTCCGCATCGATTATCCGACACACAATCTTGTACGCGCGCGAGCACAGCTTGCGCTGTTCGAGGACATGATGCGTCACATGGACGATATGCAGCACATCATACACGCACTGCACGAAATCGAGTAGGTATTCCCTGCGGTCTGCGCCTCGCCTCAACCCAAACCTGCTACACGAAAACTGCCCAAGCACCTGTGAGCTCACAATTTTCGAGCGATTTTTGCGCCCAACGAACGCCGCTGGGCTGGCGCCCAGCAAGTGAGGCGGGACAAAAAGCGCCGAAAAGGGACGCTCACAGGCGG
>CACZXQ010000144.1 GCA_902785115.1 Oscillospiraceae bacterium
TTCGATGGCGTTGGCGCAGCCGTCTCGCTTGATGGTCATGACCCGCTGGTCGGTGATGACGTACTCCTGCGCGGAGACGGTGCGGTACGAGAGCACCGGCGCGCCGATGAGGATCGCCAGCAGGATCAGCAGCAGGCCGATGACCGGCGCGGTAGCCCGGCCGTAGACAAAGACCAGACCGAGGACACCGAAGATAAAAACGGCGCTGAGGATCCATTGCATCAGCACGGCCTTGCCCTCTTGTTCAGATTTCTTAACAAGCCGCCGCTCCGCTCTTGACATCCCGCCACAGCGTGATAGAATACACAGACCATGATAAAAAAGGGGAGTATGGCCATGCTTCATAAAGCCCTGCAAAACCGATGGGTGCGGCTGGGGGTGGGAATCCTCGGCACCTTCATCAACGCATTCGGCGTCAACTACTTCATCGTCCCGATGGGACTGTTCAGCGGCGGTATCCTCGGCCTCAGCCAGCTGCTGCGCACCCTGATTGCGCAGCACGTCGCGCTGCCCGCGGGGCTGGACATCGCCGGCCCACTGTATCTGCTGCTGAACCTGCCGCTCATTTTGCTGGCGTGGAACGCGCTGGGGCGGGTGTTCGTGGTACGGACGCTGATCTGTACGCTCAGCTCCTCGTTCTTCTACTCGATCCTGACCTCGCCCGCGACGCCGATTTTGGAGGAGCGGATCGCCTGCTGCCTCGTGGGCGGCATCATCGGCGGCTTCGGCCTCGGCCTGACGCTGACCTGCGGCTGCTCCAGCGGCGGTCTGGATATTCTGGGCCTCTGGCTCACCAAGCGTGGCAGCCACTTCACCGTGGGGCGCTTTTCCATCAGCTTCAACGCCGTGCTGTACTCCATCTGCGCCGTCATTTTTGACGTGCAGACCGCGCTCTACTCCGTCATCTACAACGTGTTTTCCTCCTTTATGGTGGATCATGCGCACCAGCAGGGCATTAGCGTACAGCTGATGATTTTCACCCGTGACGAGGATCCGGAGCTGCCCCGGCGCATCATGCGCCAGCTCAACCGCGGCGTGACCTATTGGGAGGGCATGGGCGCCTACACCGGCAAGCCCATCCGCGTCATGTGCGTCGCCGTGTCCAAGTTCGAGGTGGAGGACTTGCGCCGCATTGTCATTGAGCTCGACCCCCATGCGTTCTTCATCGTGCAGGAGGGTGTGCGCATCGAGGGCAATTTCATTCGCAAAATCGGATGACAAAAAAGCGCCCGCGCGGGCGCTTTTGTCGTTGCAAAATATCTGAATCTGTGGTAACATAGCTATGCTACACAGTTACCCTTATAATTGAATACTTATATTATAGACACTTTGTCCGATTCTGTAAAGGCGGCATAATTTTGCCTTTTGGCAAAAACGCACTCCGCCCGTATATGCCGCCAAAGGTGTCTATAAGGGAAAACTGTGTAGCGACAGGGAGCCGCGTTTTTCGGCAGCGCAGCTCGTCTGCGCTGCTTTTTTATTTTCTATGGAGGTGTGCTATGGGGCTTTATCGGGAGCTGTACTTCAAGCTGTTCGGCGTCCTCGCGGACGCGGTGGAGCTGTTGGAGGCGGGAAACGTCTGGGACGCGAAGCGTCTGCTCATCCGCACCCAGCAGGAGGCGGAGGAGCGGTATCTCGAGGCGGAAGAAAAACGATAAACAGGGAGGGTAAACACATGAAAAACGAGAGGTGGATTTGGCTCTTTACGCTGGCGTTTGCGGTGCTGTTGCTTACCGGGTGCAACGGAAAAACGGAAGAATTGACCGCGCAGTTAGAGGCGGCAAGGGCGGAAACGGAAAGCGTTCAGGAAGAACTGGGCCGCGTACAAGAGGAACTGGAAAGCAAGACGAAGGAACTGGAGGAGACGCAAACGGCGCTCGAAAACAAAGAAAAAGAACTGAAAAGCGCAGCGCAGGAATTGAATGAGGTCAAGGAGCAGGTTCTGATTCCGCAGCTTAAAGAGGAAGCAGCCGCTGTTTCCGCCGCAATCGCCGCCTTGGGAGACGGCAAGGTGTCGCTGTCTCAAGAAAAGAATATAGAGGCCATCCGCTCACAGTATGACGCGCTGAGCGCGGACGCCCGCAAATATGTAGATAACTACACGGTTCTGACAACCGCGGAAGCTACGATTCAAGAGCTGTACGCGAACCAGTCCGAAGAAGAGAAAGAGCAAGCCTTTAAGGCAGAGTGCAAAACCTATTCTTACAATGAGATTGCGAGAAACCCTGACGATTACATTGACACGCCCGCGAAGCTGCGCGGAAAGGTAGTACAGATACAGGAAACCCAACTGCTGGGCAGCACGTACTATGTGATGCGGGTAAACATTACAAAGGGAAAATATACATGGTCTGATACCGTCTATGCGACGTACTTCCCCAAAAGCGGTGAAAACCGCATTCTGACGGATGACATTATCACAATGTGGGGGACATTGCAAGGAACGGAAACCTATACGACAGTTCTCGGCGCCAGCGTAACGATTCCTAAAATCAGCGTTTCGTATGTTGCGATAGGATAAACCCTTGCAGCCCGCGCAACACAGCCCCGCGCGAACGCCGCGCGGGGCTTGCTTTTTGCGCGCGGTTGTGCTACCATTCATCTGATTCTTTATTTTAATCAGCAAGGGGATATATGGATGTATACCGACAACTATTTCAGCCGCCTCAACCTCCCGAAGGACGTGCATGACGCGCTGGCCAAGTGCCGCGTGATCGCCTACGCCGAGACCCACGAGGAGCTGGAGGAGATGGTCTACGGCCCGACGCGCACCTCGCGCTACGACGTGCAGTACATGATCGAGGGCCGCATGAACAAGGAGGCCGAGGTCGTGCGCTGCAAGAACGGCTGCGCCGCCAACTTCATGGAGGACTATATGCGCCGCCGCGACCCGAACACCATGACCATCGGCGACGATCTGCCCACCGACAAGCCGCGCTTCAAGGATCGCTTCGGCTACGATTTCTCCAAGCTCCGCGCTGAGACGCTGGAATGGCTGTCCCAGCAGATGATCCTGCTGCTGCCCTTCACCGCGGGCGACCGCGTCCA
>CACZXQ010000145.1 GCA_902785115.1 Oscillospiraceae bacterium
GGTGTATTCGCCCGGGTCGACGGTGATGCGCGCCGTGTCCTGACCGCTCACCACCAACTCGGCGACGGGCTCGTCGGGGAAGTCCTCGCTTCCGAGAAGACCCGCGAAGAAGCGTAGCTGAATCTTGCCGCCCTCGTTAAAATGGCAGGCAGCTGCGACCGTGTCGCCTTCTTCGACGGTGAGATAAGCGATGCCGCCGCTGCCCTTGGAGCCTTTCTCGGCGGTGATACTGATGCTGTTATCCTCGTTGCTGCTCACGCCAAAGACGGACTTCGCCCCGCAGGCGGAGAGCAGCAAAACGGACAAAAGCAAAATTGCCAAAGCTTTTTTCATAGGATTCTCCTTTCCGTGCTTTGCTCCGCGATTATAGCACAACCGGGAGTGCAGCACAAGATGCAACCGGATTGTTTCCGACATGATACCAAATGACAACAAAAACGAACTTTTTCGAGCAATTATCCTGAGATTATTCAAAATTTTTTGTGATTTTTCTAATAAATAATATGGAAAAATACAAATGGCTGTGCTATACTACTCACTGAAAATTATGTAAATCATTTTCTGTAAATTGCTTTTGGGACACACGGCGGCACAGACTTGCGCCGTGGGAAAGGAGCTCCCCTATGGACTACTTTGAAAAGCGCATCGACGGCGAAACGAAGTACGAGGGGGTGATCGTGAACGTGCGGCTTGACCGCGCCGAACTGCACACCGGGCGCGTCGTTAAGCGCGAGGTGGTGGAGCATCCCGGCGGCGTGACCGTTCTACCCATCGACGAGGACGGCAACTGCTATCTGGTGAGCCAGTTCCGCTATCCCTTCGGGCGCATGCTGCTCGAAGCGCCGGCGGGCAAGCTGGAGAAGGGGGAAAACCCCCTGTACAGCGCCGAGCGCGAGCTTTCGGAGGAGACGGGCTTCTCGGCGGATCAGCTTGTGTATATGGGGCCGAACTACACGTCTCCCGGCATCTCCACCGAGGTGCTGCATATCTATCTCGCCTTCGGGCTGCACGCGGGCGAGAGCCATCCGGACGAGGGCGAGTACCTGAATGTGGAGAAGTATCCGCTCAGGCAGCTTGTCGAGATGGTCATGCGCGGCGAGATCGAGGACGGCAAGACCATCATCGCCGTGCTGAAAGCGGAGAAGTATCTGCAAGGGAAGCGCTGATTCAGCGATTCCATAAAACACAAAATGTAAACAAAAGCTTGCAAACTGATACAGAATATGGTAGTATCAATGTTTAGTGGGCGTACCCTCGCTCTTTACAGGTTTGGAAGGTGCTTCATTTGGATAAATATGTGATTCACGGCGGCACGGCGCTGCACGGTGAGGTCGAGATCAGCGGCGCGAAGAACGCCGCGGTTGCCATCATTCCCGCGGCTCTGCTGGTGGAAGGCGTTTGCCGCATTGAGAATATTCCCCAGATCAGCGATACCGATATGCTCCTGACCATTCTTGCCGAGCTTGGCGCGAAGGTCAGCTATATAAACCGCACCACGATCGAGATCGACTGCACGGACGCGCGCTATCAGGACGCGCCCTACGATCTCATGCGCAAGATCCGCGCTTCCTACTATTTGATCGGCTCCATGCTGGGTCGCTTCGGCAGCGCCAAGACCACCATGCCCGGCGGCTGCAACTTCGGCGTTCGCCCCATTGACCAGCACATCAAGGGCATGACCGCCCTCGGCGCCGAGGTCAGCGTGAAAAACGGCTTTGTCTATGCCGACGCCATGGGCGGCAGGCTGCACGGCGCGCGCATTTATCTCGATAAGGTCTCCGTCGGCGCGACGATGAACATCATGATCGCGGCGGTGCTGGCCTCCGGGCGCACCATCATCGAAAACGCCGCGCGTGAGCCGCATATCGTCGATCTTGCCAACTTCTTAAACTCCATGGGCGCCGATGTGCGCGGCGCCGGCACCGACACCATCAAGGTCAACGGCGTCGATAAGCTCCACGGCGGCTGCTACTCCATCATCCCCGACCAGATCGAGGCCGGCACCTACATGGTCGCCGCCGCGGCGACGGGGGGCGAGGTGCTGATCAGGAACGTGATCCCCAAGCACCTCGAGTGCATCAGCGCAAAGCTGCGCGAGACCGGCACCATCGTGCAGGAGTATGAGGACTCCGTGCTGGTCAAGGGCGCGAGCAATCTCAGGCGCGTCAATGTCAAGACCATGCCCTATCCCGGCTTCCCCACGGATATGCAGCCCCAGATGGGCGTGCTGCTCTGCCTTGCAAACGGCACTTCTGTGATTACCGAGGGCATTTACGATAACCGCTTCAAATACGTCAACGAGCTTCGCAAGATGGGCGCCGAGGTGCAGGTGGACGGGCGCATCGCCGTCATTGAGGGCGGCCGCCGTCTCACGGGCGCGCCCGTGCAGGCCTGCGATCTGCGCGCGGGCGCGGCGATGGTGATCGCCGGCATGTGCGCCGCGGGCGAGACGCAGGTGGAGGATATCCACTTTATCGAGCGCGGCTATGAAAACTTCGTCGGCAAGCTCCGCGCCCTGGGGGCGGACATCAGCCTCGTGAGCTTTGACGAGGAGAATGACGCTTCGGACAAGATCCTCTCTATCAGCTGATGGTTTTAACGGTTTTTGCCAGCGGTTCGGGCGGCAACTGCTCGCTGCTGTCCGAAGGGGACACCCATCTGCTCCTCGACGCCGGGATCTCCATGCGCAGAACGGAAGCGGCGCTTTCGCAGGTCGGGCGCAAAATCAGTGAAATTGCCGGAGTGCTCATCACGCATGAGCACTCCGATCATATTGCGGGGCTCAAAATGCTGCTCAAGTACCACCGTCTGCCGGTCTACGCGCCGCGCACGGTGGCAAACCGGCTGCGCGGTATGCTCCCGGAGACCGAAGCCTGCCTGCATATCATCCCGGTGGGGGAGGCCTTCCGCCTCGGCGGCGTGTCTGTGACCGCTTTTCACACGCCCCACGACACGGATGAGAGCGTCGGCTACCGCGTGCAGGGCAGGGGCGTCTTTGCCCT
>CACZXQ010000146.1:0-1664 GCA_902785115.1 Oscillospiraceae bacterium
GAAGCTTGCGGGCGCAAACGTTGCCATCATCGGCAGAAGCCTCATCGTGGGCAGGCCGCTTGCCATGCTGCTCTCGGCGCGGGACGCCACGGTCACGCTCTGCCACAGCAAAACGCGGGGGCTTCCGGCGCTCTGCCGGGGGGCGGACATTCTGGTCTCCACTGCGGGCAGAGCCGCGCTGGTAGATGAGCGTTTTGTACATCCCGGTCAAATCATCCTCGATGTTGGGGTTAATGAGAGCTTTGACGGCAAAATTTGCGGCGATGTGGCGTTTGGCACGGTTTCCCCGCTGGTGCGCGGCATCAGCCCGGTGCCCGGCGGCGTCGGCACTGTGACCACCATGATCCTCGCCCGCCACGTCGTGGAAGCCGCCGAAGCGCAGGCCGGTCTCTGACCACGTTCCAAGGAGAATTATGCAGAAGTTCAACACCAAAACCCTTGTCCTCATGGCGATGCTCACGGCGCTGGAGATCGTGCTGTCCCGCTTTCTCTCGATCAGCGCCTGGAACACCAAGATCGGCTTTGCCTTCGTGCCGGTGGTACTGGCGGCGCTGCTCTTAGGGCCGCTGTACGCGGCGATCGTCGCGGCGCTGGCGGACTTTCTGGGCGCGATCCTGTTTCCTGTGGGCGCCTACTTTCCCGGCTTTACGCTGACGGCCTTTCTGATGGGGCTTGTCTACGGTCTGTTTTTGTACAGAAAGCAGGGTTTTTGGCGCATTCTCGCCGCCGTGGCGCTGCATCAACTTATTTTGAGCCTGCTTTTGAACACGCTGTGGATCTCCGTGCTCTACGGCTCGCCCTTCGCGCCGCTGCTGGTGTCGAGGCTGCCGCAGTGCGCGATCCTCGCGGCGGTGCAGCTTGCCGTGATCCCGCTGCTGGTGCAGCTTGCGCCGCGGCTGAAGGCGGCGATGCCATGAGCAAGGCGGAAGAACGCAAAATCGCCCTCGCCGCGCGGCGTGCCCTGATGGAGCCGGAGCGCGAAAGCGCCTCCCGCGCGATCTGCGCAAAGCTGCTGGCGCTGCCCGAAGTGCAGCGGGCAAAAACCGTGCTGAGCTATCTTGCGCTGTGGGACGAGGTCGATCTCACCGCCCTGCACGAAGCCACGGAAGAGCGCGGTGTGCGCCTCTGCTTTCCGGTGAGCCTGCCGGGCGGCGTGCTGGAGGTGTACGAGCCGCGCGGCTTCGTCACCGGCGCTTACGGCATCCGGGAGCCTGACCGTGCTGTGTCCGTGCCGGTTTCTCCCGGGGAGCTTGACCTCGTGCTTTGCCCCTGCGTGGGCTTTGACGATCGCTGCCGCCGCTTGGGTCACGGCGCGGGCTATTACGACCGCTACCTGCCCCGCTGCCAAAACGCCTTCGTCCTGGCCGTCGCCTTCGATTGCCAGAGGCTGCCCTGCGTCGAAACGGACGCGCACGATTTTCCCATGGACGCCGTAGTGACGGAGAGGCTTGGTGGATTCGAACCCCTGCCGGTTTTCGCGTACAGGTTTGGGTCAATGCTTCGTTCCAGCCCTTGAAAATACAGGAGTATTCCCTGCGGTCTGCGCCTCGCCTCGACCCAAACCCGCTACACGAAAACTGCCCAAGCACCTGTGAGCTGGCAATTTTCGAGCGATTTTTGCGCCCAACGAACGCCGCTGGGCTGGCGCCCAGCAAGTGAGGCGG
>CACZXQ010000146.1:1674-7010 GCA_902785115.1 Oscillospiraceae bacterium
AACGAACGCCGCTGGGCTGGCGCCCAGCAAGTGAGGCGGGACAAAAAGCGCCGAAAAGGGACGCTCACAGGCGGCAGGAGTTCGAATCCACCAAGCCTATGCAAACAGGAGCTGTGAAAAACCGGGTTTTTCACAGCTCCTGTTTCGTTTTTAGCACTTCGTAGCGCCGATTATCAATCGGTGCTGCAGTTCTGCGCGGGCGATTCGTCAATCGCCCCCAACAGGCGCAGGATCAGAGGATATATTTCCGAACTTCGTCGCTGACGGTGGTGGGGTCGGAGGAGATGGAGACGATGAAGCTGATATGCTCCTGCTCGGAGAATTTGTTCAGCCAGTCCAGGAACTTCTCCAGCGCCTCGACGCTCTTGTCGCCCACGAGCTTATAGAAGTTATCAATGAAGAAATGGGTGATGTCATAGTTGCCGGCGTGCACGCCGCAGATGAGACCCTTGAGGAACTCATAGCTGCCGATGTCATAATCGCCCGCGTCGATGAGGCGCGCTTGATAGGGAATGTCGAAGGTCAGCTTGCGCTCTTTTTCGATGACGACCACGTCGCCGGTTTCCTCGTTCACAGCCTCGCGCACGAGCTCGACCAGCTTCTTCGTCTTGCCGGAGCCTTTCAGCCCCATGATGATGTTGACCATTGGGATCAACCTCCTTCAGTGTATTTCCTTTGTTGCTCATAGCTTACCATTTTTCTCTCCCCGGCGCAAGAGCTCATTTGTAAATAATGTTGTAAAAATCTGTTTCCCGGGGAATATGAACAGGCAGGACAAACGCAGTTCTTGACGCGGCTCACACCTTGTGTTAAACTTACAATATGTACTTTTACATACCAAATCATAAAAGAGGTGTTTTGCTTGAAAGATTTGAAGCATCTGATCTACTTTGAAAACCTGCTGCAGGACGCCCAGAACGAGCTTGTGGACAAGGCCAAGGCGGAGGGACGTTATGCCCTGGGCTACAACTGCTACTATGTGCCCGAGGTGCTCTTGAACCTCCCCGGCTGCTTCTCGAGCCGTCTGCGCGCGCCCCGCTGCACCTCCACGGACATTGCGGGCTATTACATGACCAACCGCACCTGTCCCTACGCCCGCTCGATCCTCGAGCGCGCCATCGAGGGCGGCTTCAACTACTTAGACGCTCTCTTCGGCGCCGAGAGCTGCGCCACCATGGACCGCATGGAGCAGCATTTCTTCCTCATTAACCCCATCCAGAACCCCCGCTTCTTCGTCACGCAGATCGACCCGCCCATGAAGGGGGATACGACCAACCTCGACTACTACAAGGTGCAGCTTCGTGTGAAGCTCCTGGAGCCGCTGCGCGACAAGCTGGGCGTGGACATCTCCGACGAGGCCATCCGCAAGGCCGTGGAGCAGCACAACCGCCTCTGCCGTGTCATCACCGCGATCGGCGATTACCGCAAGCTTCCGAACCCGCCCATCACGGGCTATGAGTTCCACGTCATCATGCTGGTAAGCCAGGTATGTCCTCACGATCTCATCCTCCCCTATCTGGAGGAGACGCTGGAGGAACTCAAAACGCGCGAGCCCGAGCCGAAATTCCCCTTCCGTGCCCGCGTCGTTCTGGCGGGCAGCGAGATCGACGATCCCGATTTCACCAGGCTCATCGAGAGCTGCGGCGCGATGGTCGTGGCCGACCGCTACTGCTTCGGCTCCTTCCCCGGGCGGGAGGAGATCGAAATCTACGGCAGCGAGAGCGCCTTTGACGCGGTGTGCCGCCACTATCTGCACTGGAACCAGTGCGCCCGCTTCATGGACGGCATGAAGATCGACCAGCGCACGAGCGAGGTGCAGCGCCTGGTCAGGGACTTTGCCGCCGACGGAATCATTTACGAAAACATGAAGTTCTGCGAGTTCTGGAGCTATGAGAAGGTATTGAAGTCCAGCATCTTCATCAACGACCTGCACATCCCCACCTGCACCATTGAGAAGGAGTACGCCCTCGGCGCGGTGGGTCAGCTTCGCACCCGCTTCCAGGCCTTTATCGAGTCGCTGGAGATCAAGCAGCTTCAGGGAGGGAAATGACCATGAAATTCATTGACAAAATGATCGCCCCCGTGGACAAGGCGCTCGAGCGCTTTGATCCGCTGTGGCAGGCGCAAAACGGCAAGGGCGGTCTGAGAAGCCGCTACTACGACAAGACGGGCGTCGCCAAATGGCGCGAGTGGCGTGGCGTGAAGGACACGATGGTGGACTACACGGCGTGGCTGAACAATCTGCTTTCCATGGGGCTGATGGTGGCCTCGGCTCCCCTGCCGGTACTCAAGGGCATGTGGGAATACCGCTGGATGGGTTCCTTCCTCGGCACCTTCATGTTCATCGACCGGCTGTTTGAGGGCTATCGCGGTCCGCAGCTCAAGATCGCGCACATGAATATGCACGCGATCGTCAAGTCCCTCACCGAGCGCATTGCCTTTGTGCTTGCAAACGACGCGCGCCTCGGCGGCGGGCCGGAGACGGAGAACATCGTCCCCCACGATGAGACGATCACCCCGCTCTTCTTAAAGGGCTTCAAGGGGCTGCACCCCTTCCCGCTGCAAACGCTGCCGGAGTTTATCATCTGCGACGTGGATCAGCACATCGAGCCGTATTACATCGACGTGGCGGAGTCCTTCGGTCTGCCGGCGGACGTCTGCTCCCGCTGCGCGGCGGAGACCGGCGTCGCCATCGACGACGCGTTCCCCCTCGTCGGCAAGGTCATGCTCTCGACCAATATGCCCTGCAACGCGTCTGAGGCGACCTCCATGTTCCAGCGCCGCCGCATCGGCAAGCCCGATTTTCCCGTGACCCTCGCCATGCAGCACAACAATCCCGAGGCGCTGCCCTACTCCCGCCAGACCATCCTCGACGCCATCCACTTTGTGGAGGAGCATTACGGCGTGAAGTGGGATTGGGACGAGTTTTTCAAGTACGCAAAGCTCATCAACGAGCAGAACACCATTCACCGGCATTGCCGAGACGCTCTATCGCCTCTACTCCTGGCAGAGCGTAAACGGGCAGGACCCCTACTTCAACAAGGTCGACCGCAAGGTCATCAAGCTCATGCGCAAGGCCTACGAGCAGCGCTACGATCCCTTCCGCGGCACCTGTCGCCACCGCGCCTTCCTGTGGGGGCCTTCCGCCGTGTACTATACGGACTTCCCGACCTGGTGCGCCAACTGCTGGGGCATCAACATCGTGCTGAACATGGACTCCACGATGGGCTTCAACATGATCGACACCGAAGACCCCGAAAAGGCGCTGGACGATCTGACCCGCTTCACCGAGAAGGCCTGTATGCGCCACCACGCCGTGGGCGGCTGGGACAACGTCAACGCCGTCTGGCAGTGGGCGAAGGAGTTTAACTGCGACATGGTGCTCATGAACGACAACATCGCATGCAAGGGCATGCTGGGCGTGCACGCGCTGATGGAGGAGCAGGCGCGCGATCTGGGCTTCCACTTCATCTTTGTGGAGCATGACCTGGAGGACAGCCGCACCGTCTCCCGTCAGGACATGAGAAACTGCGTCAACAAGTATATGGACGTGGTGCTGGGCGAGAAGCCGCTTGACCCCACGCTGGTGGAGTTTGACGACTCCGACGCCTATTAAGGAGGGGAACACATGAAAAAGAAAGCATGGAAGCTGCTCGTAAAGCTTCTGGGCAAGACCCTGCTGGCCGCGCTGATCTTCTTTGCCGCGACCTTCACGCTCTATATCACCAACGGCGAAAACAAGCTCATCTACTACGTCGTGCGTCCGTTTCTGAACAGGCACTACGATTCCCAGAACCGGGATCGCAGGATCGTATAAGCATCAGGAGGACTCGCCATGCGCTACGATTTTGACGAGCTCGTTGACCGCTCGAACACCAACGCCGCCAATGTGGAGGGTTTTTCAAAGCCCGAAGGCTCCGCCCCGGACACGGTTTTTATCCGCATGTGGGTCGCGGACATGGACTTTGCCGTCGCGCCGGAGATCCTCAGCGCCGTATCCGCAAGGCTTGAGCGGCGCATCCTCGGCTACACCGGCATGTACGACGGCGGCTACGTCCGCGCGCTGCAGGGCTGGTGCCGCACGATGTACGGCTGGGACTTCGCGGCGGAGGAGCTGCTCACCACACCGGGCGTGGTCTACGCGCTCGCGCAGTTTGTGGAGGATCTGGTGGGTGAGGGTGAAAAGGTGCTCACGATGACGCCCGCTTACAGCCAGTTCCTGCGCGCCTGCACACGCCATGGCGTGGAGCTGCTGCGCTCTCCCCTGCGCCGGGATGCGGACGGGCGCTTTGCCATCGACTTTGCGGATTTTGAGCGCAAGGCGCAGGATCCCGGGACGAAGCTGCTGCTTTTGTGTAACCCCCACAACCCCACCGGGCGCGTCTGGACGGAGGAGGAGCTGCGCGAGATCGGGCGCATCGCCGTGGAAAGCGACCTCTTCATCGTCTCGGACGAGATCCACTGCGACCTGCTGCGCTCCGGTCTGCGCCACACGCCGATGGCAAAGATTTTGCCCGACTACCCGAAGCTTGCCACCTGCATGTCCGCGAGCAAGACCTTCAACCTCGCGGGGCTTCTGATGTCGGCGGTCATCATCCGGGACGAGGAGGAGCGCGAGCGCTTCCGCGCGCACGCCAAGGCCTGCGGGATGCTCAATCCCCTGTCCATGGCCGCGCACCAGGCGGCCTACGAGCAGGGCGGCGAATGGCTGCAGCAGTTAAAGGCGTATCTGGACGGAAACTTCGCCCTGCTGGACGCTTTTTTGAAAACGGAGCTGCCGGAGGCGGTCTATACCGTGCCGGAGGCCACCTATCTCGCCTGGGTCGATCTGCGCAGGTGTCTGCCCGGCGTGGAGGATCTGGACGCCTTCTTTGCCGAACGCGCCCATGTGATCGTCGAGGGCGGCAACCGCAACTTTGTGGACGACGCGGAGGGCTTTGTGCGCTTGAATCTCGCCCTGCCGCGAGCGAGACTGCAGGAGGGTCTGGCGCGCATGCGCGACGATGTTCCACCGGGACGACTGCGGCTACTGCGCGCGGGCTTTTCGCGCCATCGACGAGCTGTATGCGGAGAACTCCGCCTACAAAGCGCTTGCCATCCAGCAGGTCGAGGAGACGCGGGAACCGGAATTTGCTGACCGCTTTGATTACTACGCCGTGCCCACCTTCTATGTGGACGGCGAGAAGCGCTTCGAGGCGCGCATCGGCATGAGCTATGAGGCCATCAAGGCCGCCGTAAAGGACGTGTTTGATTACGCACTTGCGTAATTTGCAGGAGCCGACGCCCCCGGCGGCCCGGCAGCACAGCATTCATACACGAACGAATCCCCGGCAAAT
>CACZXQ010000147.1 GCA_902785115.1 Oscillospiraceae bacterium
CGGCGCTGAGCAGCAGCGGGTCGATGACCTCCACGTAGGCCGTGGGCAGGTCGGCGGTCAGGTCGAGCTGGACGTCCATCTCGTCCGCCACCGGCTCGGAGGAGAAGATCTTCGGGCCGCTCTCGCCGCCGCAGAGGATGACGCGCTTGCCGAAGGTGGCAAGGCCCTCGACCTCGGTGTAGCGGGTGGAGCCGTTGAGCGCCTGCAAGGTGATCTTGTAGTAAAACCGCATATCGACGGTGAAGTAGCCGCGGTTGAAGTTCACCGGCTCCACGTCCACAAAGGTGTAGAGCAGCTCGGCGCTGCCGCCGCGGATGCCCTGCGCCCCCGCCAGCACGGCCTGCGCCGACTGCGTGGGATAAAAGCGCAGATCCTCGATGCAGTCCTTATCTCTGCAGGAAGAGAAGATCTTCTTCGTATGGACACAGACAGCCTCGCGAACGCTGTTGGCGCCGCTGACCGAAGTTACTTTTTCAGCCATTCCAAAAAACCTCCTGATAGAAGTACTTCACATGAGAAGCCTTTCAATCCATGGTATGACGCTCGCGGCGGTTGGTGCGGAAAAGGAGGCTGTACAAATGAAAAAGAATCTGTTAAAATAAGATACAGTATAGAGAACAGCACATAAGGAGGTGCGTTATGCCGCAGGTTGGATTCATCCGGAGCAAAAACGAGATCAAGTTTCTGATCCTCTATATCGCGGAGCGGCTTTTGGAGCCGGTCCCTTACGAGGTCATGCAGGATCTGACCCTGAGCTGTGACGGCGCCATCGAGTTCTTCGACTTCTCCGAGTGTCTGGGCTATCTGGTGCAGACGGAGCACCTTACCCTATCGGACGACGGGCTCTATGGCATCACGGAAAAGGGTCTCTTCAACGGCCGCGCCACGATGACTGAGATCCCCTACTCCGTCCGGCTCCGCGCCGATGATCTGGTCGCGAAGCAGAACCAGAGGATCAAGCGGAAGCGTCAGGTTCAGGTGACCACCCATGGGCAGAGCAACGGCAACACCGTCGTAACGCTTCGCTTCAACGACGACTACGGCCTCACCCTCTGGCGCATGGACGTGGCGGTGCCCGACGAAAAGCACGTCAAAAAGCTCCGCAAACGCTTTGAACAGGACGCGGAAAAGATCTATTCCGAGGTCATTTCCATCCTCTTCCAGGAGGAAAAGACCGACGAGGGCAGCGAAAACGAATGAGGAAGGGTCTCCCCTTCCTCATTTTCTTATTTAACGATGACGTTTTCCTCGCCCAGCTTTTCCCGCAGCTCCCGCAGCAGCGAGTCCCGCAGGTCGCAGGTGGTGCCGATCAGCTTGCCGGTGTCTGCGAGCCGGATCTTCACCGGCGTGCCGCTTCCCTCGAACATGTACATCACGCGGCGGAAGTGCGCCATCTCCGGGCAGTCCATCGACGGAAGGCGCACAAACAGCGTCTTGCCCGCGCCGGCATTGGGCGCTGCGCCGCCCGGCGGCGTCGGGATCTCACCCTCGCCGGTCAGCGGGTGGGCAAAATCGCACATCAGCTGCGGCGCCTTTTCATCGCGCACGGACAGCCGCCCGGAGGCGACGATCACCTGCCCCTCCTTGAGGTAGCTGCCGTAGTTTTCCAGACACCGCGTAAAGCAGAGCATCTCCATGGAGCCGGTGTCGTCCTCCAGGACGACGTATGCCATGAGGGTGTTCTTTTTTGTGGTCTTGGTCTTGCTGGAGGTCACGACGCCAGCGATGCTGACCCGCTGATCGTCGGCAAAGGTCGTCGGCCCGCCCTCCTGCGCGAAATCGTCGCGGATCTTGCCGATCGGCGCCGCGCCGGCGGCTCTTGCCGCGCCGCGGTAGGCGTCCATCGGGTGTCCGGAGAGGTAAAGCCCCGTGGTCTCCTTCTCCATCGCCATCAGCTCCGCGGGCGTGTACTCCGGAATGTCCGGCAGCGCCAGATCGTCCTGCTGCGGCTGCTCACCGCCGCCCATGCCGAAAAAGTCGATCTGCCCTTCCAGATTGGCACGGTTGCTGCTGGCGATGCCGTCCATCACCTTCTCGTAGACCTTCCCCAGCTGCGAGCGGCGGTAGCCCATGGAATCGAACGCGCCCGCGCGGATCAGGTTGTCCACCGCGCGCTTGTTCATGTCCACGCCGTCCATGCGGCGGCAGAAGTCGCGGAAGTCCGTGAACGGCCCATTCGCCTCCCGCTCCGCCGTCATGCGGGCGATCAGGCCGCGGCCGATGCCCTTGATGGCGACCAAACCGAAGCGGATGCCGCCGTCTTCCACGGTGAAGCCCGCGGCGGAGTGGTTCACGTCCGGCGGCAGGAGCGCGATGCCGTTGTCCTTGCACTCGTTGAAGTACTCATTGATCTTGTCCGAGGAGTCCAGCACACTTGAGAGGAGCGCCGCCATGTACTCCTTGGTATAGTGCCGCTTGCAGTACGCGGTCTGGTACGCCACCACCGCGTAGGAAACGGCGTGCGCCTTGTTGAAGGCGTAGTTCGCGAAGTCGTAGATGTCCTGATAGATTGCCTCGGCGGTCTGCTCCGGAATGCCGTTTGCGACGCAGCCCGCGATGCTGCGCTCCGGATCGCCGTGAATAAAGGTGTCCTTCTCCTTCTGGATCTGCGCCGCCTTCTTCTTGGAGATGGCGCGGCGCACCATGTCCGCCTGCCCCAGCGAGTATCCCGCGAGGCGGCGGAAGATCTCGATGACCTGCTCCTGATAGACGATGCAGCCGTAGGTGACGCTCAGGATCGGCTCGAGCGACGGGTGGAGATAAGTGGCCAGCTTGGGGTCATGCTTGCTGGCGATGAAGCGCGGGATGGAGTCCATCGGGCCGGGACGGTACAGCGCGATGATAGCGGTCAGGTCCTCCACGTTCTCGGGCTTTAAGCCAACACAGACG
>CACZXQ010000148.1 GCA_902785115.1 Oscillospiraceae bacterium
ACCAATCTCCACTATATCATGTTCAACGAGGAGGGGCTGATCGCCCGTTACAGCGGCTTCCGGCAGGCGATGGTCTACGCCTTCGACCGCGTAAACTGGGCCGAGAACCTCATGCACGGCAACGCCGTGGCCGCCGCCGTCCCCATGCACCCGGCCTGTGCAGACTACCCGGCGGAATATGCCTCGGCCCTCGCCTACAACCTGGACACCTGCCGCATCGTGCTCGAAAACGCGGGCATCCGCGACTATGACGACGACGGGATGCTCGAATATATGTCCGGCACGGCGCAGGACATTGACGTGAATTTCATTGTCTGCTCCGACTCCAGCGCCAAGAGCGGCGTAGCGCGCCGCTTTGCCGAGGATATGGCGTCCATCGGCCTCAAGGTCACCGTGCGGGAGCTCACCTGGGACGAGTACCTGACCGCGCTGGAAGAAGGGGACTTTGACATGTACTACGGCGAGGTGAAGCTGCGCAACAACTTTGACCTCACCGAGCTTCTCGACCCCGACTCAAGTCTCAACTACTCCCGCAGCATCGACACCGGCTATGTGGCCATGATCAACAACTACCTCTCATGCTCGGCATCCCAGCGCTCGGCCGTGTATCAGCAGCTCTGCGAGTACATCAACACCAATGGCGCCCTCATCTCCATCGGCTTTGAGGACCAGCAGCTCATCGTCCACCGCGGCGTTATCCGCGGATTGAACCCGAACCTTGGCAACCCGTTCTTCGATTTTCAGAACTGGGAGATCATGCTGGAATAAAGCAGATCCGCAGATTCGCCGCGGTGCCTGATTGTATTGCTTTTCGCTCCGCGAAAAGTCGGCGGCGTCATCCGCGGATTGAACCCGAACCTCGGCAACCCGTTCTTCGATTTTCAGAACTGGGAGATTATGCTGGAGTGATTCAATTGCGAACACGGTTCGCAATTGAGCTGCTCGCGCTTATCGCAATGCGGCTTGCGGGAGACGCCGCATTTTGGTCGGCGCGAGGGTTCGCCTTGCTCACCTGAGGTGTTTTTGACGGGGCAAAGCTCCGCCAAAAACAGATTGTATTTATTTCGCTTACGCGAAACCCCTGCGGGGTGCCATCAAATTATCAAACATAAGGGAGAGATTAACATGACAGACAGAGAACTCCTGTCCAGGGCAAAGGCGGCGTCTCTGAACGCCTACGTCCCCTATTCCCGCTTCGCCGTGGGCGCCGCGCTCGAGTGCACGGACGGCACGGTCTTCACCGGCTGCAATGTGGAAAACGCCGCCCTCGGCAGCACCATCTGCGCCGAGCGCACCGCGTGCTGCAAGGCTGTGAGTGAAGGGCACCGCGAATTTCGCCGCATCGCCATCTACGCCGACAGTGAAAACTGGTGCACCCCCTGCGGCGCGTGCCGCCAGTTTCTGGCCGAGTTTTCCCCCGACATGGAGGTGCTGTGCGCCAAGGCCGGCGACCGCTACGTCAGCTACAAGCTCTCGGAGCTGCTGCCCCACACCTTCAACTATTGATCAGAAAAAAGACGAAGCCCCCGGCGGACGCAGACATGCGCACGCCGGGGACTTCGCATATTATCAGGCTTTTCCCTGCCGGAGTTTTCGTCTTCTTCGGTTGATATAGCGCTCAAGCTCGCCGCTGTTTAAAAACTCCGCCAGCACATACTGCTCGAAAACCGGGACGGCACAGGAGTAAAAACCGAGCTTTTTCTGCCACGCCTCCTGAAGCCCCTCCGGCAGCACCAGGTAAGCCGTGCGCATGGAGGGCGCAAAGCTGCGGGAGAAGGTGTTGAGATACAATACCCGCTCGGGGGCCAGGGAGCAGATGGTCTCGATCTGGCGTGTCACCGAGGCAAGCTCGGAATCGTAATCGTCCTCCACGATGTAGCTGCCGCGTTCACGCGCCCAGGAAGCGTATTCGCGCCGCTTGGAAGCCGAGGCGGTGACGCGGCTGGGATAGCTGTTGAAGGGCGTGACGTGCAGAACCTTCGCCTCACACATTTCCAGCGCCCGGGAGACAATGCCGTCGGCACCCATGGGAAGGCCGAAGCAGCCGGTTCCGTTCGCCTCGTACACCTGACGGATGCGGGCGTAGCAGGGGTCCTCCAGCGCAATGACGGAATCGTTTCCGAAAAACTGCGCAATGAGTGCATAGAGGTATTCCGCGCCCGCGCCCACCAGAATGCGCTCAGGGGAGACGCTGAGGCCCCGTGAGCGCGCGATGTAGGCCGCGATAGCCCCGCGCAGCTCCGGCACCCCGGCGCCGGGACTGCGCTCGAGGATGCGGCGGTCATATTCCGAGAGAACCCGGCGCATGGTCTTGGCCAGCACCGAGAAGGGGAAATCCGCCGGGGCGCTGAGCGGCGGCGCTGCCGGTTGCGGGGCAGGCAGGGGCTTCTCGCTGCCGGCCGTGCCGCCGAAGAGCGCGTAGTAGCCCGAGCGCTCGCGCGCCTCCACATAGCCCTCGTCCACCAGCAGGTCGAGCGCGTGTTCCACGGTTACAAGGCTCACGCCCAGCTCGCCCGCGAGCAGGCGCTTGGACGGCAGCTTTGTCCCCCGCGGGATCTCACCGGAGAGAATATCGTCGCGGAGCTGTTCATAGATCTGTATATAGGCGCTCTTATGCGCCGCCCGGTCGAGTTGGTATTTCATCTGGTCTTATAAAAAACTCCTTAACTGGCAATATACATAAGCTCAGTTTCTGATTATAATGCAGCCATACCAAAAGTCAAGGGGTTGGTTCTCGGTGAAAGAAAACAAGATCCGCACAAAGGATTTGACTGTGACGGCGCTGCTGATGGCGGGCGAGGCGCGTGCGCTGCTGTGGGAGACCCGGGGCTACCCGGCGCGGCAGGTGGACAAGCCCACCAACGAATCGGTGGTGCTGGG
>CACZXQ010000149.1 GCA_902785115.1 Oscillospiraceae bacterium
TTTAGGAAAATCTTCTTGTCCCCGTTGGGGCCGGATTCCCTCTCACCCCAGATGTAGCCGAGATCACGGCTCAGCAACGCCGCGAGACGGCGCATATTCTGCTCCTGTGATTTGAATGACATTTTCTTTCCTCCCGTTTGATTCCGTTTTTTTCTTTACGCTGCCGGTTGCAGCGGTTCCGCCTGTTCAAAGCCGAATACGGGCGTGTTCTCTGCCTGCGCGGGCAGCACGCGGAGCTGATACCCCTGCTCCCGCAGCAGCAAAAAAGCGCTGACAACCGCCTTGAGCTCGGTGTCGCCGTTATCGGTCGGGATATTGTTTTCCGACATGATTTCGTTCACCGTCTTGATGACCTGTTCGCGCGTCTCATTGTCTGCCTCGGCAGCCGGCTCGTCGGCGGCTTTCGGCGTCTCGGTTTTCAGCTCCTCAGCCTTTGCCACCGTTTTTTCGTTTTTCTGTTTCTTTGCCTTCTTCTCCCGCGGCGTCGTGAGTGAGAGCCACAGGGAAAGCAAGGCGGACGCAAGCAGCGTCAGCAGCATCCCACGCCTGCGCGGGCGCAGGTTCACGATCTCGTCTGCCCTCACCTCGTCGATCTCGCTGAGCGCGGTGGTGAGCTTGCCCGTCTCCACATAGGCGGCGGTCAGGCTGCACGAAACAACAACGCTGTCGGAGGCGTAGACCTCCGCGGCGTACACGCGCTTTGCCATGACGCGCTTGCAGGTGACGCGCGCGGTCTCCACCTCATCGACGCTGATGACGTCGGCGCTGATCGTGCCGGCAGTGACATAGCCGTGTCCGGTGACGCGCTTTGCCTTGAGCCCTGTTGAAACGTCAAGGCTGCCGTGTACCACGATGCGGTCGATGGCGAGGGACTCGTAGGTTCTGGATTCTCCCTTGGGGATATAGAGCGTTTTCATGCAGCTTTCTCCTTCCGGTTACTTGTTTTCTTGCAGTTTCAACAGGCTTTCCAGCTTGTCATAGATCGTTTCGAGCCTTGCTTCCGCCTGCCGATAGCCCGGTGCACGGTAGTAGTAGTCGTAGACCTCTCCGACAAGCCGCATAGCCTCTCGCAGTTTGCGCAGGTCGTACTCCTGTATTTTTGCTCTATCCATTGATGAACTCGCACTCGATTTCATCCGACATCGGGCAGTCAGGCTCGCCGTCGCGCGTGTTCCCGCACGATGAATAGAGCCTGTCGCCGCGCTCCTGGCACACTTCCTTCGGCACGCAGCAGTCCAAGTGCTTCCAGAGCTTTCCGTTTTCGTCCTCATACACATGACGGCTCCAACTGTCGGAGCCGATGTAGGTCAGTCTTTTCTTCATGCAGCTTTCCTCCTGTTGTTCGTCTGCTTTTGCAGCGTCGGGCGCACGTTGCAGGACGTTGTGGAAAACGTCGCCATGCGCACACGGCTCTCGCCCTGCGCCAGAATGTTGTAGATCATGTCCACGACCACCGTGGCGGCCGTTACGTTTGCCGTGATGCTCTGGGGCGCGGAAACCGACGCCTCCGCGCAACTCAGTTCGGTCGGGAACTTGTCCTTGTCGATCAGCACATCCGGGTACACCTTGCCAACAGGACGGTAGAACGTCCTGCCGCCGCTGCGGATGCCGCACACGACCTGCCCGGTGTTCTTGCCGTTGCCGCTGTCGATGTAGACGAGATCCTTTGCCGCATAGAAAACCTTATGGCAAAGCTGCCTGCTGCGGTTGTTGTCCACCGCGCCGATCAGAATGACCTGTTCGCTGACAGTTTGATTGCTGTAGGTTCCTCTGCTCCATATCTGCGGCTCAATCAGCTTTTTGAGGCGTTCTTCGCTCTCTACAAAGTCCGGCACATACTCGGTCTCCATGCCGAACACGGTGGAGTACCGCTCCGCCAGCACCTTTGCCTTGTTCTCACCGAGATCGGCGGGGATGAAGTTCTGGCGCACGAGATTCTTCTTTTCCACCACGTCGCCGTCACAGATAATGAAGCGGACGGGGCGGTCCAGTGAATAGAGCAACCGATAGAGGTGCGGCGCGATATGCCCGCCCGTGCCTCCGGCGCCCAGCATCACGATCTTAACGGGACGTTCCATTGAAAACTTCATACGTCCAGCTCCTCCAATCGCGGCCACGCGCATTCAAGCAACTTTGATGCGAGATTCCTGCGCTCCAAGCGCTCATTGCCGACGCGCTCGACCTGATCCAGCCATTCGGCTGGAAACTCCTCGCCGACGCCTTCCATCACAAGATGAGGATCGATCTGGATATACGTTCCGCCGCAGGAGACCCGCGCGGTCACGTCCGGGTAAAACCTGTCCAGCCGCCCGACCACGATGTAAAGCCGCGTGGCTTTTTCGTCCGCGTCGTCGATGACGGAGAACTTTGCCGCCATGCTGTTGTGAGAATGGATGTCGGCATAGTGCAGATATCGGTCCTCCGGCAGAGTGTTGTCCGCAAGGTCAGCGTGGATGCTCGCCTTTGACGCGCTCTGCTTCGGAACATAGACGACAAACTCTTCTTCCTGTCTGTCCCAGTAGAGGAACACCATCGCCTCATACTCCATTCCCTCGTTCATGAAGGAGCGGAAGAAGGAGATGATCTGTCCCATCAACTCACGCGGAATGAGAGGCAGGGCCGGGGTAAACCCGGCTCTGACCTCTGCAAAGTCCACGACCTTGTTTTTCGGCGCGATGAACTCGCCCATTTCGTTCTTCCGCATCTCATAGATCTTCCCGTCGCTCGCGGGAAGGATGCAGATCACCTTGTCCGACGCGCGCGCCGCCTCGACCGAGGGGAACACGCCCGCATACGCGGCGATGCCCTTGCTCTTGGCGATCACGACAGGGGAT
>CACZXQ010000150.1 GCA_902785115.1 Oscillospiraceae bacterium
TGGTGTCCATGAAGACCTCAAAGATGCCGTACAGACCCTGCTTGACCGGATCGGTCTCGGAGGTGGCGGCGTGGGCGATGGGAGCGGAGCCAAGGCCGGCCTCATTGGAGAAGCAGCCGCGGCCGACGCCCTTCTTCATGCTGGTCATGATGGTGATGCCGATGGCGCCGCCGACCGCAGCGGTGGGATTGAAGGCGCCCTCAAAGATCAGGGCGAAGACGGTGCCGATGTGCTTGATGTTGGCGAAGATGACGATGAGAGCGGCAATGATGTAAACAACTGCCATGAAGGGGACGAGTTTTTCGGTGACCTGACCGATGCGCTTGATGCCGCCGAGAATGACCAGACCGACGAAGAGAGCGACGATGCAGCCGACGACAAAAGTGGATACGCGGACCTGGCTGCCAAGGAAGGCAAAGGTTCCGGCTGCGTTGGGCGTGAAGTTGTCAATGGCGTTGTTGATGGCGTCGGCAATGGACTGAACCTGCGTGGCGTTGCCGATGCCGAAGGCAGCCAGCGCTGCAAGGGCTGCGAACACGCCGCCGAGCCATGCCCAGTTCTTGCCGAGGCCGTTCTTGATATAGTACATCGGGCCGCCGACCCAGTCACCTTTGGTGTTGCGCTCACGGTACTTGACCGCCAGCAGAACCTCGGAGTACTTGGTCATCATGCCCACCAGGGCAGCGACCCACATCCAGAACACGGCGCCGGGGCCGCCAATGAAGATAGCGCCGGTGACGCCCGCAATGTTGCCGGTGCCGACGGTGGCGGCAAGGGCGGTGGTCAGGGCCTGGAAGGGCGTAACCTCACCCGCGCCGGCCTGGTGCTTGTCAAAGAGTTTACCGGCGGTGTTCTTCCACCAGTAGGGGATGCGGCTGAACTGCGGAAAGCCCATCCGGATACTGAGGTAGAAGCCGGTGCCGACGAGCAGCAGGAGCATTACGGGGCCCCACGCGATGTCGTCGATCGTGGAAATGAATTGGCTGAGTGTCATGTGTATTCCTCCCTTAAAAATGAACAGCGCTGATCTCTCAGCGCTTCATAAAACAGGGGTCCGTCTCCATGCGGGGCGGAGCACTCTGTCCTTTTGCCTGAGAGATTCGGCCCTGCGGCCTTGCACCTTCGGCACTCCCCATACCGTAAAGGTGCGCGGAGCTTCTCCAGAGTCCCTCGACCGTCGGTCTCATTTGCCATGATTCTGACGGCTTCAGAGGTATTTGGCTAAAAATTTATTCATAATATAGCATCCTCAAAAAAACTGCGCAAGAGGGTTTGAAAGAAATCGGCGTTCTGATGGACATGGGCGTTTCTTTATGCCTTTAATCTGTTAAATTGCTACAAAAACAAGTGTCCGCGTATTGCAAATTCGCGCCCGCTGTGGTAGCTTTGGGATGAGTAAAAAAGAAAAGGAGCAAACATGAAACGCTGTCTGATCATCGCCGGGGGCGACTATGCGCCCATTGAGCCCGAAGAAGGGGATTATATCCTTGCGTGCGATAAGGGCTATGCCTGGTGCAGACGGGAGGGGATCGTGCCCGACCTCATCCTCGGGGACTTCGATTCCTACGACGGCAAGCTGCCCGAGGGGGTGCCGGTCCTGCGCTTTCCTATAGAGAAGGACGACACGGACACGATGCTCGCCGTGCGCTGGTCTTCTGAGCAGGGCTTCAATGCGGTGCGCCTGTGCTGCTGCTTCGGTGGACGGCTGGATCATCTGCTTTCCAATGTGGAAACACTGCATTACGCGGCCACACTCGGCATGGAGGCGGAGGCGCGGGACGAGAGAACATATCTGCGCATCCTTCGGTCCGGCAGCTATACGCTTCCGTACCGCGAGGGGCAGAGCCTTTCCCTGATTGCTCTGACGGAGCAGGTCAAAGGGCTGACCATCCGGGGGGCAAAGTATGAGGTGGAAAACGCGACACTTTGTAAGCCGACCACCTTGGGACAAAGCAACGCTTTTGTCACGGATGTTGCGCTGACCTTTGAAAGCGGCGTGCTGGCAATGATCTGCTGCCGCCTGGAGGGCTGAACCATGCATACGTTACAGGAGGTCCGGGATGAGTATGACCGCCTTGACCGGCTGGTGGGGATCGACACGCGGGGCATCGAACTGAAAATCTCCAGGCGCGCCGTGCGGCAGCTGGGGTCCTTCCGCTCTCCGACGCGGGGAACGGGACCGCTTCGTATTACCTTGTCGTATCTGATCCTGGACGACGATGCTCAGTTCTGGGACACGGTGCGCCACGAGTACGCACATGCCGCCGTGTATCTCAAGTATCCCGGCGAAAAGCACGGGCACGACCGGACCTGGCGGGAGATGTGCCGTCTTGTGGGCTGTGATCCGAAGCGACTGGCGCCGGAGCAGGGGAGGGCGGCAGAGCTTCGGAAAGCGCAGGCCAAATACATTATCCGATGCAAAAACTGTGGGGCGGAAAGCCGCTATGTGCGCTGTGGCAAGGTGGTGGAGCTGATGCTGCGCGGCAGGGGCAGAACGCTCCGCTGCCGCAAGTGCGGACAGAACAGCTTCATGCTGCTGGTGCGTCAGGAAGGGAATAAGCTATGAACGCGGAGGCAATAGGAGAACAGATGGCCCCGATCCTGAAGGATATG
>CACZXQ010000151.1 GCA_902785115.1 Oscillospiraceae bacterium
TGCTCCAGGTACTTCTTGGATATCTCCTGCCGCCGCGCCACGTCCTTGAGCGGCACGTAGCCGTCGCCCTGATACTCCGCCAGATCCAGCATCATCCGCAGCGCGTAGCGCCCGCGGGTCGAGATCATCATATCGCCTCACCTCCGCCGTTTTCCCCATTGTACTACTATTTCAGTAGGTTTTCAAGTTTTTCAATAAACTTTCCCAAAAATGATATTTACAACTCCCCCAAGCGCGGGTATCATAGCAGTATGGATACCAAGAAAGGAAAAAATGAATCGTTTCGGGAGCGTCTGGCGCGGATCGTTGAGATCGGCGCCTCCGAGGACCGCCTGAGCCGGGGCTATGACTTCCTCATCACCGGCATCATTCTCATCAACCTCACGGTGTCGATCCTCTGCACCTTCGACGAGCTGGACGCGGTGTATGGGCGGCTGTTCGACGCCGTCGAGGCCGTCACCGTCGCCTGCTTCGCCGCGGACTATGTGCTGCGGCTCATCGCGGCGGAGTACATCTACCGCAAGACGCCGGCGTGGAAAAGCGTGGCGGCGTATGTGCTGTCGTTCACCGGCATCATCGACCTATTGAGCTTTCTGCCCTACTACCTGCCGATCTTCTTCCCGGCGGGCGCGGTGGCGTTCCGCATGTTCCGCGTCGTGCGCATCTTCCGCCTGTTCCGCATCACGGCGTATTACGACTCCCTCAACGCCATTGCGGAGGTCATCGTCAGCAAAAAGCAGCAGCTCCTCTCGTCGGTGTTCATCATCGTGGTCCTGATGCTCGGCTCCAGCCTGTGCATGTACAGCGTGGAGCATGACGCGCAGCCGGAGGTGTTTGCCAACGCGTTTTCCGGCATCTGGTGGTCGGTGTCCACGCTGCTGACTGTCGGCTACGGCGACATCTACCCTATCACGACGCTGGGCCGCGCCCTGAGCACGGTCATCACCTTCCTCGGCGTGCTGATGGTGGCGATTCCAACCGGTATTATCAGCGCCGGATTCGTCGAACAGTATAGCCGTATTCAGGCGAACGCCACCATCGCCAAGGAGCAGGACATCCACTTCATCAAGTTCCAGCTGGTGGAGCACGACATCTGGATCGGGCAGAGCGTCGCGGCGCTGCGTCTGCCCCACGGCGTTATTCTGACAGCGATCCACCGCGGACATGACGTGATCATCCCCCGCGGCGATCTGGTGCTGGAGGAGGGCGACACCATTGTGCTGGGCGCGGAGCCGTTGCGCGACGACGTTCCCATCGACCTCAAGGAGATCGTTTTGCTGGAAAAGAGCCCGTGGAACGGGCAGTGCATCCGCGATCTGGACATCTCCCGCCAGACCATCATCATCATGGTCAAGCGCGGCGACCGGGTGCTGATCCCCAAGGGCTCCACCCGCCTCCGGGCAGGCGATATGCTGCTGCTGCACACCAAGGCAAACATCATCGGCGGCACCACGGTAGAGATATAAAAAGAGCGGCTCGCGCCGCTCTTTTTTATTCTTCCTTGTCCTCGGCAAACGCCTTGTCGGTATCCGCCATGCACTCCATGTAAAGGTTGGAAACCTTACGGTCGCCCAGCCGCAGGCGGATCGGCGGGAACTGCGCCGCGCCGGAGGCGGCTTCGTACGCCTTGGCGTATTGCAGGAACGCCGAGTACTCGTTCTCGACCCTGCCGCGCAGCGCCGCCATCGCCGGCTCCTCCAAAGGCATCTCCGAAAGGATGCTGTCCAGCGACGCGCCGGTCACCTGATCGAGCAGGCTGAACAATCCGAGGAAGAAGCCCTCCTCCCGGTGAATGGACGTCTCGGAGTTCTGCACCAGACGCTCCACAAAGCGTCCGCGCAGAAACGCCTTGCGCGCCAGCTCGTCGGACGCGGTGGTGTTGACCTGCTTGAGGAACTGCGCCGTCGTCCACATGCGCAGGCCGTCGAGACCTATCAGCGTCATGGCGCGGCGCACCTCCGCCGCGACGTTCTCCCGGTTGTAGCGCGCCTTGAGCGCGTGGCGCAGGAACAGATGCGCCAGCACGGAATCCGTCTCCACGATGCGGCAGCACATCTCGAAATTCGGGTGCAGCTTCATCAGCTCCGTCAGCAGCTTGCCGTAGCCCGTGGCGGTCAGCGAGACCTGCTTGCTCACGGTATCGGGGCGCTCGAAATAATAGCCCTGGAACAGCGTGAACTTGAGCTGCTGCACCATTTCAAACTCGCTCTCGGTCTCCACGCGCTCCGCCAAGAGCTGGGTACGGCTGAAGCGCAGGCGCTGGAGCAGATCCTTGACCTGCAGACGGTTCTTTCCGCTGATGTCGAGGCGGATCACGTCGAAGGAGTTGATGATGCGGTCGAACTTGATGCGGCCGTTCTTCTCGTTGTAGCTGTTGAGGGACAGCTGGTAGCCCGAGCGCTGCAAGCCGGAGAGCTTGCTCACCAGCGCGTCGTTGACGAAGATATCGCTGGGCACCTCCACCACGATGTCCTTGGGATCGAACAGGTAGGCAAAGTCGTCCATGATGAGGTTGCGCGTGAAGTTGATGTACGCGGGCAGGCCGTTGGTCAGATTCTTGATGCCGAACACGTTCACCGCGTCCAGCAGCACG
>CACZXQ010000152.1 GCA_902785115.1 Oscillospiraceae bacterium
GTCTCCGTGAGGCCGGTGACGGCGCAGATCTCTCCCGCCTCCGTCTCCTCCGGCGCTTCAAACTTATCCCCGGCGTAGCGGCGAAGCTGGGTGATCTTCATGTCGGTGATCGGGCTTCCGGTCAGAACGCCGGGATGCTGCCGTTCGGCAAGATGCGTGAGAATGAGGCGCTGCCAGTTGCGGTCGAGCGCATCCTCGCTGACGGACGTAAGCAGCACCAGCCCGCTCCCCCGCGGCAGCGGCTCCATCAGCAGGTGCACCTCCGCGTAATGGCGCAGCGGCTCAAAATGCCCCACGCCCTCCACGGCGTCGGCAATCGTCTCGCGGTAGAGGATGTGCCCCGCGTCAAGTGCGACATCCACGTCAAAGCGCTCTTTCACGAGGCTCTGAAACACCTCCGTCTGCACCTTTCCCATGAGCTGTACGGAGATCTCCCCCAGCCGTTCGTTCCACAGGATGTGAAGCTGCGGGTCCTCTTCATCGAGCTGCCTGAGCCTGGGCAGCAGCAGGGCGGGATCTGTCCCTTCCGGCAGGATCACCCGGTAGCTCAGCACCGGTTCGAGAACCGGCGCGTCGGAATCTATTTCCGCGCCGAGCCCCTGCCCCGGCCAGGTCTCCGTGAGGCCGGTGACGGCGCAGATCTCTCCCGCCTCCGTCTCCTCCGGCGCTTCAAACTTATCCCCGGCGTAGCGGCGAAGCTGGGTGATCTTCCAGCTCCTGCCCGTCCTGCCCCCGATAGCGCATCGAAGCGCGCACCTTGAGCCTGCCGCCGGTGATTTTCAGCCAGGTCAGGCGTTTTCCCTGCGCATCCCGGCTGATCTTATAGACCTTGGCGGCAAAGTCCCCGCGATCCGGCGAAGCCGGGGCATAGCGGGAGAGCGCGTCAAGCAGCGCCTCGATCCCCGCAAGCTTCAGCCCGGAGCCGAAAAAGCAGGGAAAAAGCTCCCGTCTTGCGATCATGCGGCGGATGTCCCCGTCGTCAAGCGCCCCAGTCTCCAGGTACTTCTCCATGGCCTCCTCGCTGCACATGGCAAGGCGCTCCTCCTGGTCGGCCGCCGGATGCGTAAAGTCGATGCAGCTCTCCGAGAGGCGCGATCTCAGCTCCCGCATGAGTGCTTCCCTGTCACAGCCGGGCAAATCCATCTTCGTCACGAATACGAAGCAGGGCACACGGTATCGCCGCAGCAGACGCCAGAGCGTCTCCGTGTGCGCCTGTACACCGTCCGTGCCGCTGATGACGAGCAGCGCCGCGTCCAGCACCTGCAGCGTGCGCTCCATCTCCGCGGAGAAGTCCACATGCCCCGGCGTGTCGAGCAGCGTCAGCTCCCGCTCCCCAAGCGGCAGCAGCGCCTGCTTGGAGAAGATCGTGATGCCCCGCTCCCGTTCGAGGCTGTGCGTGTCAAGGAAGCTGTCGCGGTGATCCACCCGACCGAGCTTTTTCAGTTTTCCCGAAAGGTACAGCAGCGCCTCGCAGAGCGTGGTTTTGCCCGCGTCCACATGGGCGAGAACGCCGAGTACCGCGTGTTTTCCGTTCATCATGGATGGTATTCTATCAGTTTCTGCGCAAAGAATCAACAAGCGATTTACATAACGCGTCATTTTTATGCAAATCAATTGAGAACTTTTTCAGGTTTTTGACTACCATTTTTGTAAAAGCTATGATATAATTACTTGTCAAATTGCAACTTGCTGCTCATATGAGGAGGAGATCATAGATGAAAAAGATCCTTGTTCTGGAGGACGAGGCCAATATCCGCAGCTTTGTCGTTATCAACCTGCGCCGCAGCGGCTACGAGCCGATCGAGGCCGAATGCGGCAGCGAAGCGCTGGAAAAGCTCAAGGTCAACCCCGATATCTGTCTGGCGCTGCTGGACGTGATGCTGCCCGAGCCGGACATCGACGGCTTTGAGGTCTGCCGCCGCATCCGCGCCTCCGGCTCGCGCATGGGCATTATCATGCTCACCGCCAAGAGCCAGGAGATCGACAAGGTGACGGGGCTTATGACCGGCGCGGACGACTATGTGACCAAGCCCTTCTCCCCCGCCGAGCTTACCGCCCGCGTGGACGCGCTGGTGCGCCGCCTCGGCGTAGACGAGGACGAAAAGGCCAACACTGAGATCGCAAGCGGCCCCTTCCTGCTCAACACCCGCAACCGCACGCTGGAGAAAAACGGTCAACGCCTGAAGCTCACGCAGATTGAGTATCTGCTGATGAAGCTCTTTATGGAAAACCCCGGCAAGGCCATGAGCCGCGAGGATATTCTCTCCGCCGTCTGGGGGAAGGACTTCTCGGGCGAACTCAAGACCGTGGATGTGAATATCCGCCGCCTTCGCATCAAGATCGAGGCCGACCCCACAGAGCCGGAATACCTCACCACCGTCTGGGGCTACGGGTACAAGTGGGGCTACTGACTGCCTGTTCAGCCCCTGAGGGGGCAAAACAGGCAGGGGTACTTGCGCTTATCGCACGAGGCGCACGCCAGACGCGCCTCGTTTGGTCGGCGCAAGACCTCGCACAGCTCGGTTTATGGTGTTTTAGCCGAGGCATAGCCCCGTCAAAAACAGATTTTATTTGTTTTCGCGCGGCGACGCGAAAATCAGAGAGGAGATCCCCTCTGAACTCCCCCAAGCTTGAATTCATATAGATTGCAGGATTCTATCATGTTCAGAAGTTTAAAGCTGCAGCTGATGATCTCGGGTGTGGCCTGTCTGGGGCTTTTGCTGCTGGCGGTGTGGCTCATCACGCGGCACTATCTTTACACCGCCATCGCGGTGCTGGTGATCGTGTGCATGTACATCATTCTGGTGATCCTCTGGTTCTGGCGCTATGTGTCGGACCCGCTGGTGCGCCTGACACGCTTTGCCAACCACATCGCCCAGGGCAGCTACGGCAGCCAGATCGAAGTCAGCGGTGACAATGAGATCGGCAGACTCACCGATCAGATCAACGAAATGTCGGAGAAGGTGGCGCAGGCCGATAAGGCGCGCACCGACTTTATCTCCCAGGTCTCTCACGAACTGAGAACCCCCCTGACCGCGATCACCGGCTGGGCGGAGACCATCGCCTACGACGAGGCGGTGCAGGGCGACTCCCTGCGCGGCATCCAGATCATCTCCCGCGAGGCCGAGAGGCTCACCGGCATGGTCAAGGAGCTGCTGGAGTTTACGCGCATCCAGGACGGGCGCTTCAACCTTC
>CACZXQ010000153.1 GCA_902785115.1 Oscillospiraceae bacterium
GTCCCCCGCGCTATAAAAGGTATCATGCCAGTACACCACGGTCGCTTCTCCGAAGTCCAGATCCACGATCAGCGGAATATATTCCGTATAGTCCCGGATGCGAAGCGTTTCCCGGCGCGTTTCCCCCGCCCCGGTGCGCTCCGCCACAGCAAGAATCGCTTCCGCCTCGCCGTCCCAGTGCAACCAATGCACCCTTTGCAAGCCGTCTGTGTCAACGCCGCTTTCACCAAAGCTGTAGCCAACACCGCCAAGCGTGAAATACATCCGCAGTCCCGAGGGGACGTACCAATTCTCCTCCGGCTTTTTGAGGCTCCGCGCCGTGAACGAGGTACTTGCCCGCTCCGGCGCGGCAAGGGGCAGCGTCGAGTCCCAATAGAGCTGCCGTCCCGCCGACTGCCGTGCCGTCAGGGTGACGCCCTCCACTACCGACGCGTCTCCCGCGTAGACCGTTTCCCGGAAGTCCACCCGGTCCGCCGTCCCCAGCAGATAGCCATGGGCGGCGATGACGAGGCCCACGGACAGCGCCGCCAGGGCAAGCGCCAAAAACGCGCTGCGCTTCATGTCTCTCCCTCCATCTTCTCGATGGTCTTCGCCACCCGGTCGGCGCGGTAGTGATACGTCGTTTTCACATAGTCCAGCAGACTGCCGGGCAACTCCTCCGTCTGCGTGTCGCCGATGATAACGCCGTCCCGCAGCAGCACCGCCCGCCCGATGAAGCCGGACACCTCCTCGATGAGATGTGTGGAGAGCAGCACCGTCTCCCGCTCGGTCAGCAGCCCCAGCAGCACCTTGTAGAAGTCCTCCCGGTTGAACACGTCGTTCCCCGCGAAGGGCTCGTCCATCAGGATATAGTCCGCGCCCTGAGACAGTGCAAGAATTACCTCGAACTGGTTCTTCTGGCCTGTGGAGAAGGCCTTGAGCGCCTTGTCCCGCGGGAGCGCAAAAAAATCCATCAGGCTTTGAAACCGACGGTCGAGGTAGGTGTCAAAGTGGGCGGCATAGAAATCCCGGTGGGCGTTCGCCGTCAGGTCCGGGAAGAAGGAATGTTCGCTTGTGGCAAAGGATATCTTCGTGATATTCCGGTGGCTCACCGGTTCGCCGTCCAGCGTGATCTCGCCGCGAAAGCGGATGAGGCGCAGGATGCACTTCATCAGCGTGGTCTTGCCCGCGCCGTTTTCCCCGAACAGCCCCACGATCTCGCCCCGCGGCAGCGCCAGGTCGACGCCCCGCAAAGCCTCCTTGGAGCCGTATTTCTTCTGTACGTTTTTCAGTTCCAGCATGATTTCACCCCCAAAATCTCTGTCCCGCCGGCAGCAGCCACTCAACCGGCGTCATGTTCAGATAGATGCAGTAATAGATCCCCGTCAGCAGGGCAAACACGGCCAGAAATATCACCGCATAAAACAGAGGCGGCACAAGACAGCGTCGGTGGTATTCCCACGGGTCGCTCAGCCTGCGCAGGGTATAATCCGCTCGCGCGCCCTTGCGGCATGACCAGTAAGCCGCCGGGATGCCGCCAAGAAGCGCGGCGACTGCATAGTAGAGAAAGCCCATGAGAAAGCCCCTCGCCATAGTCCAGAACGGCGGCATACTCCGATAGGCGATACTTGGGTCCAGCAGTCTCGCCGTGGCGGCATCGTGAATGCCGCGCTCAATCAGCGCCGCGCGCTCATTGAAAAAGCACGGGAAGAACCCCAGACTGAACAAGAAAATCAATGCCAGGCCGAGTGCCAGAATCTTTAATTTCTTTCTCCGGTTCTGCCAAGGAAGGAAAAAATCGTCAAGCCGGTTCGCCATCGTCCTCCGCCTCCTTTCCCGCTTTTCTGTACCGGACATAGGCGCCGATCAGGATGAGCAGTGCAGCAACGATCTGAAAGATCACCCAACCAACTCCGTCTCCCATTTTTCGTGGAAAATAGATTCCGGTCGCGAGCAGGAAAAACGAGAGCAGAAACGGCGACACCGTTTCGTTTGCCGTCACGCAGCCCATCATGGCAAACCACAGCACATTCCGCAGGTAGACATACCAGTCCCCCAGTGGCAGCAGCCCATGCAGGAACGGCACGCGGTAAAACGCCAGGAGCATGGTTTGGTTCTCCCACAGCGACGGGTTGACCTGTTTCCACAGCAGGCACAGCCCCAGCGCCGTCGCCAGCTGCACACCCCAGAGAATGAAATAGCATAGCGCATTGTAAGCGGCATGAAGGAAAAAACCTCTGCCCGCCGTCACGCCCAGCCGACGCAGCGTATAGCTGGATTTGACCTGCCGATCCCGCCCCATGACCAGCTGCACGCCGCTGAGCACCATGAACGCCGCCCCCGCGGCGAGGGATATGCAGCTGTCCGTCATGATCTGCTCCAAATCACCGCTGGGATAGCGTACCATCGCCCAGTAAAACAGGCCGAGTTCCACCGCAACCATCACCGCCAGAATCCCCAGCAGCCAGCGGTTGCAGCGCCTTGCCCACAATCCGAATATGCTCATGTCTCCTCGTCCTCCTCCCAAAACCGTTCCAGCAGCTCCTTCGCTTCGTCCTTCGACA
>CACZXQ010000154.1 GCA_902785115.1 Oscillospiraceae bacterium
GACGAGGAAACAGTTAAAGGATCTTCGCAAAGCCCAGCAAGGCGAACTCGCCGCCGTTCTCATGTACAACGCATTGGCGGACACGGTGAGCGATCCCGCGGACGCCGAAACGTTCCGCAAGCTCGCGGCGGAAGAAGGCCGCCACGGTTCCGTGTTCTTCCACTATACGGAGCAGTCGCTGAAACCGCGCAAGACGAAAGCCGTTCTGCTGCCGTTCCTTTACCGCGTTTTGGGCAGAAAAATCACCTATCGGCTGATCGCCAAGGGCGAGTACGACGCCGCCCGTGCCTACGAGCACCTGATCCCCGCGTTCCCCGAGGTGGAGAGCATCCAAGCGGACGAGCAGCGGCACGGCGACACCGTCAAGGCAATGCTTGCGCAGCATGAGCCTGTCAAGAAGCGCATCATCCGCACGATCATCCTGGCAGCGGGCCTGCTTGCCCTTGCCGGATGCGTCTATTTCACCTTATCCCATCGGAGGCACAGCAAGAGATAAACAAACCACGGAGGGGGGAGGCACGCACCATGCTGTTTGACAGAAAGAAGCAGGTCGCCAAAATCGACTATGATCCCGCGACGCAGCACCCCGCGATCCGGCAGAGCATCTGCACCGGCGAGATGGTCGGCGGCATCATGGATGACCGGTCGGGTAAATTCCTCGAATCCATGCTGATACGGGATCAGCGGGATCGAGAGGAGTTCGCCGAGCGCGTCGGCATGGAGCCGGACAAGCTCAAGGTCTTTTACTGAGAGGCGTGAAAAAATGGAGAAGAATACTCGCGCCATCCGTCCCTCCGAGCCGAGGGACTACCCGGATAATTGAATCAATCCATTGACCGGGGTCTCCGCAGGCGGCCCCGGATTTCATTTTACAAGGTGGAGCATCACCACCTACATGGACACGGTCGGCGAACGCCCGCTCCGCATCAGCGGCTTTGATAAAGCGGTGCTTGCCGCCTATGAGCGCGGCATTGCGTCCTGCATCGTCGCCCGCGGCGAGGAGACCTTCGACAGTCCCGAGGGGCAGATGTTGCTGCGCAAGTGGGGCGTACCCAATCGCTATGTCTGCCGCTGCTTTGTGCTGCTGGGCTATGCGGAGGAAAAATCACTCGTCAAAGCCGCGAAAAAGTGGTAGAATACGAATCATAGAGGAGTGAGGCAATATGTTATTTCAGAACAGATCGAACGCAATCACGTTCAACAATTTTCTATCCGGCACACCGGCACGGGATTACATCATGCAGGATACGCCCTATGCCGAACAGATCGCGCGGGCGGTGAACATGATAAAAGCCGCGGACTATGTGCTGCTCGGCGCGGGCGCGGGCATGAGCACCGCCGCCGGCGCGCAGTACGGCGGGAAGTTCTTCGAGGAGAGGTTCGGAGAGTTCCAGAAAATCTACGGCAAAGGCCCCTATATGCGGGACATGTACTACGCGGGCTTCTACCCATTTCCGGATCAGGAGTCCAAGTGGGGCTTTTGGTGCCGTCTGGCGCTGACTGCGGGAGCCGATCTCGACGTGACGCCGCTGCATCGGACGCTGCTGAGCGCCTTTGAGGGCAAGAAGCTGTTTCTGCTCTCGACCAACGCCGACCGCCAATTTGAGAAGGCGGGACTGCCCACGGAGCAAATTTTCGCCACGCAGGGCGATTACGACCACATCCAATGCAAGCGCGGCTGCCATCCAAAGACCTACAACGCGGTGGAGCGGTTCCGCGAGATGGACGCGGCGCGAAGAGACGGGAGAATCCCCGGCGAGATGGTGCCGAAATGCCCTGTCTGCGGCGGAGACATGGCGATGAACCTGCGTGTGGACGATCATTTTGTGGAGGACGCGACGTGGCATGAGGCGGAGCGCCGCTTCGGCGCGTTCCTGTCGGAAGCGCAGGACAAGAAGCTGGTGCTGGTGGAGCTGGGCGTGGGCTTCAATACGCCGACCATCATCCGCTTTCCGTTTGAAAAGCTGGCGCGGGAGCATGAGAACATCAGCCTTGTGCGCCTGAACGTCGGCGAGGGCGCGGCAGTGCCGGCAAGCCTCGGCGAACGCGCGGTGGGCATCGACGCGGACATGGCAAAGAGCATCACGGACATCGTAAGCGGTGTGCGGGCATAGGTTCGGACCGATCCTTTTTGCCGCAGCCGGTAAGGCAACCGGTAATCTTGTATGATAAATGTCAGTTGCACTTTTGATTTTTTTGTATGACATGGTTTATGATAAGTAATGGTTTTATCGCTTTTTAACAAAAATCAAAAGGAGGACATCACATGGCACTGGATTACGCAGCAACATCAAAGAAGATTGTCGACGCGGTCGGCGGCGCGGGCAACATCGCAAGCGCTTCCCACTGCATGACGCGCCTGCGTCTCGTTCTCAATGACGAGGGCAAGGCGAATGACGACGCCGTCAAGGCGATCAAGGGCGTCAAGAGCGTCACCGTAGATGGCAAAGAGATCGAAGGCAATATTCTTCCTGTTTTCGACGGCGGCGT
>CACZXQ010000155.1 GCA_902785115.1 Oscillospiraceae bacterium
TCATGCAATGACATTACTTTGCTCAAAATGATAACCTCCCTGTTCCATCGGGTTTTCCTGTGTTTTTGCAATCTTTCCGTCAAAGCCGCGCGCACAAGCACCCGATTTAAAGTCAGCATACATTATAGTAAAAATGCCCCGCAGAATCAATGGAAAAAGCGACGGAAGCTTCAGAAAAACTGAACAAATTTTTCGTGCGTTTTTTGTCGCTTCCGTGTATATGCGGCAAGGGCACGCAAGCTCTCCTGCCCGATTTTGCAGGATTTCTTGCAAGCAAAGCCCCGCTGCTTGCAACCGCGCCCATATTCTGCTATAATTTCATCTATCCGACACAACAGGAGGGCTCTCTCATGGATGTAACCGAATTGATCTCCGAATCCGGCATCAGTTTCGGCACGCTGACGCTCGCCGCCGCGATCAAGGCGCTGGTGACGCTGCTCGTCGGCCTTGCCCTGATCCGCGTCCTTCTCTCGCTCTTTGACCGCGCCATGAACCGCTCGGAAAAGCTCTCCCCGCTCAAGCGGCACCTGCGCCCGATCCTCAAGGGCCTGCTGGCGGCGCTGCTGGCGCTGGTGGTGCTGGACTCCCTCGGCGTGCAGGTGACAAGCCTGATCGCGCTGCTGTCCGTGGCGGGGCTGGCGGTGTCGCTGGCGCTGCAAAATTCGCTCGCGAACGTCGCCGGCGGCATCATGATCCTCACCACGCAGCCCTACGGCATCGACGACTATGTCTCCATCAACGGCACGGAGGGCACGGTGGATCTCATCCGCCTGTCGTCGACCAAGCTCATCACGCCCGACAACAAGCAGATCACCATTCCGAACAGCACGGTCGCCGCCGCGACGATCACGAACTTCAACCGTCTCGGCACCCGCCGTCTCGACCTGACGTTCACCGCGTCCTACGACGCGCCCACCGAGGACGTCTACGCCGCGCTGCGCGAGGCGATGGCGCGCTTTCCGCAGGTCCTGCCCATGCCCGAGCCGGAGGCGCACGTCAAGGACTACGGCGCGAGCAGCATCGAGTATCTCGCGCGCATGTGGGTGCCCTCCGCCGACTACTGGACGGTGTACTGGGGCGTGATCGAGGCGGTGCGCGAGACCTTCGCCGCGCACAATGTCGAGATGACCTACGACCACCTCAACGTGCACATGGAGAAATGAAATGAAACAGTCATGGAATCCGCGCCGCATAATCGTGGCAATTCTCTCCGGTTTGACGCTGGTGCTGATCGTCCTGTCTGCCTATACCTTGGGCAGGGGCGCGGCGCAGCCCGCGCCAACGCCGGAGCCAAGCGCGCAAACGCCTGTTCCGGAGGAAGCCCCTACTGTAGAAGAAGCACCCGTCAGTATCCCCGATCTGGCACAGTCCGTGCTTTATCTGGAGGTATATGACGGCGACGGGCTGCTGCTCGGCTCCGCCAGCGGCTTCCTGTTTGACGACAAAACTCTTGTCACAAATTACCACGTCATCCAAGGCGCTTGCTACCTGTCCGCGTTCACGCCGGATCTTGCCGCCGTCGTGGATTTTGAAACGCTGGTGGCATGGGACGAAGACGCCGATTTGGCGATCCTGCGCAGCGCCCATGCGCCGGACGCCGCAGTCCTTCCGTTGGCGGATTCGGACACGGTTCGTCAGGGCGAGCGCGTTTACGCCGTGGGCTATCCTCTCGGCCTTGCCAACACGCTGACCGAGGGCATCGTCAGCGCGCGATATGATATGGACGGCTATCAGCTGCTCCAGATCACCGCGCCGATCTCGCAGGGCAACAGCGGCGGCGCCGTGCTCAACGAATCCGGCGAAGTCGTCGGCGTCGCCTGCATGTATCTGGTCGACGGGCAAAATCTCAACTATGCCATCGCGTCCAATGACGTGAAGCGGCTTTACGCGGAAGCCGACGAAGAGCTCCCGCTCGCGGATTTCCATGCCGAACAGGATGCCGAGGACACCGCGCCCGCGCCGGAGCCATCACAACCCCAAGCGGCGCAGCCGCAGCCGCAGCCCTCGAATCCCCCGCAGCAGCACCCTCCCGCCCAGACGCCGGTCGAGCAAGCGCCGGAGGAAAGCCCGGAGCCGGTCGCCGAGCCGGAGGTCAAGGCGGAGCCGAAGTATTCATTGGAGCAACTGCAAGGGAGTTGGAGTTTTCGCAATCAGGAATCGGAAACCATTCTTCTTACCGGCAAGGTCGAAATCCGGGATCATTCGGTTTATTACGAAGATTACTCCTCGATCGGCGGTTTTGAGCGAAAAATCACGCAAAAGGGAACGATTGACCGTCTTACGGATTCCGGCTTTGTTTTCCACATTACAGAAAGCAGTTGGCTGGAAGACGGGGAATCCTGGCCGCAAAGCGTCCCATGGGATCGGCAGATCACGATCGTCTCATGCGACGAACACCGGCTGGTGATCTACAATCCCGTTGAAAATCAGACTTATTACAAATAGCGAAGAGGCTCCGCCGCGGCGGAGCCTCTT
>CACZXQ010000156.1 GCA_902785115.1 Oscillospiraceae bacterium
CCCTCGCCCGCGGGGGTCGGGGTGATGGCGGTGACGAGAATCAGCTTGCCGTTGGGCTTGCTGTCCAGCTCCTTGAGCAGCTTATAGTCAACCTTCGCCTTGTAATTGCCGTACTGTTCGAGGTACTTCTCGTCAATGCCGGCCTTCGCGGCGATCTCGGTAATTTTGCGCTTTTCGCACTCCTGCGCGATCTCGATGTCAGTCTTGATGCCCATGCGTATCTCCTCCTGTTTTTTGGTTCTGTGCGTATTGTACTCAAACGCGCGAACTTTGTAAATGACTTTCTTTTTTTCATTTTGCCCCCCTGCTTTTTTCGGGAAAGCAAAAGGCTATAGGACTTAAAAACCGAAAGCGGCCCGGAATTGGGCCGCTGTTCGTTCTCAGGGAAGCGGCAGCTCCTTTGACGCGAAAAGCGTCTTCAGCTCCACCGAGGTGCGGGAGTCGCCGTATTGCTTGATCTGCGAGAGCAGATCATCCAGCGCGTTGGTGTCCCGCACCGCGAAGCGCAGCATGGCGTTGTAGTGCCCGATCACATGATAGTGCTCCGTGATCTCCGGGCGCTGCTCGCAGAACGCGCAGAACGCCGTGTACTTCTCCGGCTCCGGGGCCACCATGATGAACCCCGTGATGCCGCAGTCGAGACGGGTGCGGTCAATGCCGATGCGGTAGGAGCGGATGATCCCCTCCTCCTCCAGCTTGCGGATGCGCTCCGCCACGGCGGGGGGCGTCAGCCCCACCTGTTCGCCGATGGCGCGCAGGGTCATGCGGCAGTCCTCCTGCAAGAGGTTCAAAATCTTATAGTCTGTCCTGTCCACGGAATACTGCCTTTCTCCGCTTACACCACTACGCCCTTCTTGATGACGGTCTTGACCAGATTGCTGCCCACGCGGTAGCAGATGTAGTCGAGATCCGGCGCGTTCCAGATGACCAAGTCGCCCTGCTTGCCCGGCTCGACGGAGCCGACCTTGTCGGCGAGGTCAATGGCGGCGGCGCCGTTGAGGGTCACCGCGGTGAGCACCTCCTCGGGCGTCAGCTTGTACTTGAGGCAGCCGAGGTTGATGACGAACTGCATGTTGAGGCAGGGGCAGGAGCCGGGGTTAAAGTCCGTCGCCATGGCGACGGGGACGCCAGCCTTGACCATATCCCGCGCGGGCGCGAACACCGCGCCGAGGTTGAAGCTCGTCGCGGGCAGAAGACACGCGATGACGCCGCCCTTGGCCATGCTGGCGATGCCCTCCGGCGGGCAGACGATCAGATGCTCCGCGGAGATCGCGCCGATCTCGCCCGCGAGCACACTGCCGCCGATGGCTTCGATCTCATCGGCGTGGATCTTCGTGCGCAGGCCGTACTTGAGGCCCGCTTCCAGAATCCGGCGGGACTCCTCGGCGGTGAAGGTATCCGCCTCGCAGAACACGTCGCAGAATTTGGCGATGCCCTGCTCCTTGACGAGCGGCATCATCTCCTCGCACACGAGGCGCACGTACTCGTCGCGGTTCTGCTTGTACTCCGCGGGCACCAGATGTGCGCCCATAAAGGTCGCGACGAGGTCGATGGGATGGCGTTCGTTCAGGTCACGGATCACGCGCAGCTCTTTGAGCTCATGCTCGGTCGCAAGGCCGTAGCCGCTCTTTGCCTCGCAGGTGGTGGTGCCGAAGCGCAGCATCTCGTTGAGCGCGTCCTTCGCCTTCGCCGCCAGCTCCTCCTCGGTGGCGGTGCGGGTGGCGTTGGTGGTGGACTGGATGCCGCCGCCGGCGTTCTGGATGTCCAGATAGCTGGCGCCGTGAAGCTTCAGGCCCAGCTCGTTCTGCCGCCAGCCGCCGAAGATGAGATGCGTGTGCGCGTCGACCAGACCCGGAGTGACCAGATGACCGCCCGCGTCGATGACCTCCGCGCCCGCGGCGTCGGGCTTGCCCGTACCGACCTCGGCGATCACGCCGTCCTCGATCCGCACCCAGGCGTCCTTGAGGATCTCGATCTTCCCCTGCTCCTCACCGCGGTGCGCGGCCTTGCCCTTGGGCGTCGCCAGCATACCGATGTTCTGGATCAATACTTTTTTCATATCGTATGATTCCTTTCAAGGGAGAGGGGCAAGCCCCTCTCCCTTTGGGTCGTTGTTTAGCCTTCCACGCTCTTGAGCGCATCCGCGACGATCTGGTCGTCGGCAAGATACGGCATGGTGATGTGATCCTGTCCGGCGTACATCTTGTTGTACTCCGCGACGGTGGTCATGGCGTTCTCGTTGCGCGCCCAGCTGCGGCGGGACACGCCGATCATGGTATCCCAAGGCATGGCCATCTTCAGGATGGTATCCACGCGCTCGGAGCCGTCGAGCACCATGCCGAAGCCGCCGTTGATGGCGCGGCCGATGCCGGTGCCGCCGCCGTTGTGCAGCGCGATGTAGCTCATGCCGCGCGCGGCGTTGCCGGCG
>CACZXQ010000157.1 GCA_902785115.1 Oscillospiraceae bacterium
TCTCCGCCTTGACATAGCGCCAGCGGGCACGGATGCGGACGCCGCCGCGGCCCGTGTTGTAGACCTCCTCGATGACCGCCGGGTCGTAGAGCACCTCGCCGCCGGTGGGGAAATCCGGTGCGAGCAGCGTCTCGCTGATCGTGCAGCCGGGGTTTTTGAGGTACGCGATGGTCGTATCGCAGACCTCGCCGAGGTTAAACCCGCACAGCTGCGACGCCATGCCGACGGCGATGCCCTGATTGGCAGACACCAAAATGTTCGGGAAGGTCGTCGGCAGCAGTGCCGGCTCCTTCATCGTGTTGTCGTAGTTGTCGACAAAGTCCACCGTGTCGCTGTCGATGTCGCGGAACAGCTCCGCGCAGATGGGCGCGAGCTTTGCCTCGGTATAGCGGCTCGCCGCCCACGCCATGTCGCGGGAGTAGACCTTGCCGAAGTTGCCCTTGGAATCCACGAACGGGTGCAACAGCGCGCCGTAGCCCTTGGAAAGACGCACCATCGTGTCGTAGATGGCGGCGTCGCCGTGTGGATTTAAGCGCATGGTCTGGCCCACGATGTTCGCCGACTTCGTGCGCGCGCCGTTCAGCAGGCCCATCTTATACATGGTATAGAGGAGCTTGCGGTGCGACGGCTTGAAGCCGTCGATCTCCGGGATGGCGCGGGACACGATGACCGACATCGCGTAGGGCATATAGTTGAGCTCCAGCGTCTCGGTGATGCGCTGGTCCACCACGTCCGCGTGCAGTCCGAGGACGTTGGGGTTATTTTTGTGCTTGACTTCTTCCGGTTGTTTCTTCTTCGGCATAGCTTCCTCGCTTACGAAACGTCGATCATTTCGAGATATTTATAGCCATTCTCGGCAATGTGGTCTTTTCTGCCTTGCAGGTTGTCGCCCAGCAGCAGGTCAAAGACCTGCCCGGTCAGCTCCATATCCTCCGGCGTCACGCGGATCAATCGGCGGGTCTCCGGGTTCATGGTGGTGAGCCACATCATCTCCGGATCGTTCTCACCAAGGCCCTTGGAGCGGTCGACCTTGACCTTTTTGCCCTCCAAGTCCTTGACGATGTCGTTCTTCTCCTTGTCCGTGTAGGCAAACCACGTCTTGTCGCCGCAGTTGATCTCGAAAAGCGGCGTCTCCGCGATGTAGACGTAGCCCTCGCGGATCAGCGTCGGGCAGAGGCGATAGATCATCGTCAGAATCAGCGTGCGGATCTGATAGCCGTCCACGTCGGCATCGGTGCAGATGACCACCTTGCTCCAGCGCAGATTGTTCAGATCGAAGGCGCTCAGTTCCTTGGCGTATTTTCCCGGCACCTCCACGCCGCAGCCCAGCACCTTCAGCAGGTCGGTGATGATCTCGCTCTTGAAAATGCGCGGATAGTCCGCCTTGAGGCAGTTCAAAATCTTGCCGCGCACGGGCATGATGCCCTGAAACTCCGCGTCGCGGGAGAGCTTGACGCTGCCGAGCGCGCTGTCGCCCTCCACGATGTAGATCTCGCGGCGGGAAACGTCCTTCGTGCGGCAGTCCACGAACTTCTGAACGCGGTTGGCGATGTCGATGCTGCCGGAGAGCTTTTTCTTCATACCGATGCGCGCCCGCTCGGCGCTCTCGCGGCTGCGCTTGTTGACCAACACCTGCGCGGCGATCTTCTCCGCGTCGGTGCGATTCTCGATGAAGTAGACCTCGAGGCGGCTCTTCAGGAACTCCGTCATCGCCTCCTGCACGAATTTGTTGGTGATGGCTTTTTTGGTCTGGTTCTCGTAGCTTGTCAGCGTGGAGAAGTTGTTGGAGACCAGCACCAGGCAGTCCTCGATGTCCTGCCAGGTGATCTTCGCCTCGCTTTTCTGGTACTTGTTGTTCTGCTTCAGATACGCGTCGATGGCGGAGACAAAGGCGCTCTTGGTCGCCTTCTCCGGACTGCCGCCGTGCTCCAGCCAGCTGGAGTTGTGGTAGTGCTCGATGCGCTGCACCTTGTTGGAGAAGCAGCAGGCGACAGACAGCTTGACCTTATATTCGTCCTTGTCGTCGCGGTCGCGGCCGCGGCGCTCCGTCTCCCAGAACACGGGCGTGGTAAGGGTGTCCTCCCCCGCCAGCTCCGCGACGTAGTCCACGATGCCGTTTTCGTAGACGAAATCCTCCGTCTCGAACTTGCCCGGCGTCGTCTCGTTGCGGAAGCGGAAGGTGACGCCCGCGTTCACCACCGCCTGACGCTTCATCGTCTCGGTGAAGTACTCCGCAGGAATGTCGATGTCCGTAAACACGTCGAGATCGGGCAGCCAGCGCGTCAGCGTACCGGTCTTGCGGCCGCGGTCGGTGGGCTCGCTGTGAAGCTCCTTGCCGGGTTCGCCCGTCGCCTCGCCGCGCTCGAAGTGCAGCGAGTACTTG
>CACZXQ010000158.1 GCA_902785115.1 Oscillospiraceae bacterium
GCGCAAGGTTGCGATGGCGTATAAGGTGAAGGGCAAGGCCGGAAAGCCCACGACCAACAATCCCATCTACGGCTATAAGAAAGACCCGGAGGACAAAGACCACTGGCTGATCGACGACGAAGCTGCCGCCGTGGTGCGGCGTATCTTCCGCCTTGCGGTCGAGGGTCACGGGCCGTATGACATCTCCAAGATGCTGACGGCAGAAAAGGTGGAAAGCCCCGCCTATTACATGGCTGTGAGAGGCAGAGGTGCATGGAAGTCGCGGGAGGATTTGAGCCGACAGCACGATTGGTATGGCTTCACGGTCAGTCAGATTCTTGCGCGCCCTGAATACATGGGGCATACCGTCAACTTTCGCTCGTCCAAGAAGTCCTACAAAGACAAGCGCGTAAAAAATGCGCCGGAGGACTGGCTGATTTTTGAGAACACGCACGAGGCAATCATCGACGCTGAGACATGGCAGCTCGCGCAGCGCATTGTAAAAACGCGGCGGCGCACCGATACCACGGGCGAGGCCAATCCCTTTACTGGCTTGTGCTTCTGTGCCGATTGCGGTGCGAAGATGTATAATCACCGAGGTCGCTATGCGAGAGAGTCCGGCGTGTATCAAGGCGACAGCTATAACTGCTCCACCTATACGCTAACCATCGAGCGTGAAACCAAGTGTTGTTACTCTCACAGCATCAGCACAAGGGCGCTGCGGGAGCTGACATTGGAAACGATCCGCACCGCCAGCACCTACGCCATCGAGAACGAAACAGGGTTTATAGATCGCGTCCGGGCAGCGTCCGAGGTGCGGCAACAGGAAGCGGCGAAGGAACTGAGGCAGCGCATCAAAAAGGCTGGCAAGCGTATCTCTGAGCTAGACGTGCTGATTAAAAAGCTCTATGAATCCTACGCGATGGGCAAGCTGCCGGAGGCACGCTACGATCGGCTCTCCGCCGACTATGAGCGGGAGCAGGCGGAGTTGCGGGCGGCGTTGGATGCCGATCAATCGACGCTGGAACAGTTCAACGCTGACACCACGCGCGTCGAGCAGTTTCTCGCTTTAGCGAAAAAGTACACCGACTTTACTGAACTGACGACGCCGATGGTCAACGAGTTTATTGAGAAGATCATCGTCCACGCGCCGGGGCGCGACGAGTATGGAGATCGGTGTCAGGAGGTTGACATCTATCTGAACTTCATCGGCAAGTTCGAGGTGCCGACGCCGGAGCCGACCGCCGAGGAGCTCGCGGAGGAAGAAACGCAGCGTAAGAAGCGCGCCGCCTATCGCCGCAAGTATGCGCGCAAAAAGGAACGGGCACGAGAGATCAAAGAAGGGCTGATTGTTCCGGGTGAGCCATATCATCTCTTCTGCGCTTTTTGCGGCAAGCCCTTTGATTCTACTTCCCGTCTTGCTAAATTCTGCAAACCGACCTGCCGAGCCGCCTTCTATCGCCGTGAGGATCGGGAACGTAGAAGCCGTGATTGTCTTTGCGAAATCTGCGGCACTGCATTTACGACTTCACGGATGGACGCCAAGTATTGCTGTGTTGAGTGCAGAATACAAGCGCAGATCAAAAGGCGGAAACAGCGTAATACAGAGTGTAAGGAAATAGCACAGTCCCATACGGAGCAGCAAACTACATAACACCCACCCATGACGGGCTTGGAGATCATCTCGGTCTCCAAGCCCGTTTTTCGTTTCCACAATCAAAATCTATTTCATTTTTATGGAGGTCAATAATGCTTATCAATATCAACGAAATCAACGTCGACACCAATCGCCGCAAGGCGCTGCCGGAGGATGTGAAAGCTCTCTCGAAAAGCTTTGCGGAAGTCGGCATGATGAACCCGATCACCGTAGACGCCAACCACAACCTTGTCGCCGGTCTGCACCGCTTGGAGGCGGCGAAGCTGCTCGGTTGGACGGAAATCGAGTGCAACGTCTGTGGGCTGGACGAGCTTCACGCGGAACTGGCAGAAATTGACGAGAACGTCATCCGCACCGGGCTTTCCGATCTGGAACTCAGTGAGCTGTTGGCGCGCCGAAAAAGAATCTATGAAACCCTGCACCCCGAAACGCGGCACGGCGGAGACCGTAAGAGCGAAACAATCAAGTCGTCAATTTGTCGGGACGATCCGGTCAAGTCCTTCGCAGAGGACACAGCAGAGAAAATGGGCGTTTCGCCACGCACAGTCGAGCGCCATGTCCAGATCGCAGAAAACCTGACGCCGGAGGCAAAGGATGTCCTCCGTAACGCGGATCGCAAAATCACAAAGCAGAAAATGATGATACTTTCCCGAATGAAGCCGGAGGAGCAAA
>CACZXQ010000159.1 GCA_902785115.1 Oscillospiraceae bacterium
GTTCTCTGTTTCCGAGACCGCGTCCATGGAGGCGGACAGCTACGAAGGCTCCGGCTGGCTGTTCGGCATCGCGGTCGCAAACGAGGAAACCGTACACGAGCTGCTTTGCAACGACATGTCCGGTATGGAGGTCTTCGCCAAGGACGCAGAGGGCAATTATTACGTCTATTACCATCCCACGGACGTGCGCTATGCGCGCGCCACGGCGGAGGAGATGGAGCGCGATCAGGCGCAGTGGACGATGCTCTGCGATTGGGCGGAGCAGATGAAGGATAAGTTCGTCGAGCAGAACGGCCTGGAGTACGCGGGCTTCGGCAACTCCGAGCTGGATATGTACGTCGCCCGCGCGGCGTGGCAGGACGGCGTGAACTACACCGTCAGCACCACGGAGTTCGGCCCCGTGGCGGGCGGCGGCGTGGACGCGACGCGCTTTGCCGAGTTTGTCCTGCACGGCTACTTCGGCGATACCGACGCCGCGGAAGCGCCGGACGGCGAGTATGTGGTGCTGGAATTCCCGGACGAGGACGTGCGCATTGACTTCTTCTTCGCGCCGGACGCCTATGCCCGCGTGACCTCCGGCGGTCAGGAGACGCTCTATCAGGCGGCGATGTGGGACGACAACGTCAGCTACGCCGAGGCGATGCAGAGCTGGTACTACGCGCTTGCCGAAAAGGCAGGCGTCAAGAGCGCCGACGAGAGCCTGACGCCGTACGTCGGTACTTGGGCTGAGAAGATCGCGGGGCGCGGCATGGTCACGATCGAGCCCAGCGTTGCGCCCGGCAAGGCGAACATCAGCGCGACCTGGCCGGACAGCGCCGCCGTGATGAACGAGTGGGAGCTTTTCGGCGTGCTGGAGGATGACAGGCTCGCCTATGAGAACGGCAACTGGCAGGTTAAAGAGTACGACGAGAACGGCGAGGGCTGGACCACGGACGAGAGCTACGAAGAGACCGGTTACTTCTATCTGAACGACGCCGGCGAGCTGTGCTGGCACGACGACCGCGGCATGCGGGATGAGGACAGCGCGTTCATCCGCGTGAACTGAGCACGCGCGGGATCATCGAAAGGAGCAGGAGATATGTTTTCTGTCAGAGGACCCAAGTTCAAGTATTTCTTGTTGGTCATGGCGCTGATTGCCTTCGCGGCGGGCGTCTACATCACGTTCTTCCAGTCCGCGGGCTATGTCAAAACGGAGGCGACCATCGCCTCCATCGAGGTGGATGAGGAATGGTCCGACTCGGAGGACACCAGCTACATCGTCATGGTGGACTATGTGGCGGAGGGCTCGCGCTACACCTCGCGGCTGGACAGCTACAGCGACGGCTGGAAGGTGGGCAAGACCGTCACCGTCTATTATGACCCGCAGAATCCGTCCGTCATCCACGGCGGCAAGGGCGGCGGCGTTTACCTGATGGTGCTGGGCGTCGTGCTGATCGCCGGTACCTTCCTGGTCGGCAAGAAGAACAAGGAGGCGCTGGCGGAGATGGAGACGCAGCGCGCCAAGGGCGGCATGACCTGTGCGCCGTCCGTCAAGGGCGAGGAGCGCGAGCTCTACTTCCTCACGGACATGGGCACGCCGAAGTACGGCCACCGCATCGAGGACAAGGACCGCAAGGTGCTCTACGAGGCGAAGATGACCAAATTCTCGCCGTTCGCGGCGCATCACTTCGATTTCATCGACCACGAGCACGGCGTCACCACGCCGCATCTGGTGGGGCACGAGGAGGAGACGGAGGTCAACGCCTTCCTGCTCGACAACCACTACACCTTCGACCTCGACGGCGAGGAGATCTGGAAGACCCTCAAGCGCAACGGCATCAGCGTCGATACCGAGCGGCAGGAAGGTTCGGTGTGGCCGCGCTTCCGCGTCTCACGCGACGGCGAGGAGATCGCGATCCTGGAGGCGACCAGCAACCACGTCCACGAGGAGGACGAGGAGAAGCACAAGGTGCTCAAGAAGATCGCCGTCAAGGGCTTTTACCGCATCTGGACGCGCGAGGAAAACCTCGACGCGGTGTTCCTCACCGCGATGGCGTTTGGCCGCAGCGGCGCGCTCAACGACGAGGGCGGCGACTTCGGCAAGATGATGCGCCAGTCGCTGAAGCAGAGCCTCGGCAAGTGAATAAAATAGTCTCCCGCTCATTGAGCGGGAGACTATTTTTCTTGTTCTGTTTACAGCCCCTGCGCGATCATCGCCTCGGAGATCCTCAGGAACGCCGCGATATCGTTGCCCGCGATCAGATCGTAGCCGAGGCCGTACTGCTCCGC
>CACZXQ010000160.1 GCA_902785115.1 Oscillospiraceae bacterium
ACGCCTACGGCTACACCCCGGAGATGATCGACCGGCTAATCGCCTTGGGGCACACGCCGGAGGAGATCGAGGAATATTTGTATGAGATTTAAGGAGGAAGCACCTATGGAAAAACGCAGCTCGAAAAGCACCCAGTCCACGCGAAACAGCCTCTCAGGCTTCTATTGCGACATCGACATCGGGTATTCCAAATCGATCCGAAGCTCCCGCGGGAAAAGCCGGGCGTCGGAAAGCAGCCGCAATCGCGAAAGTGCCGGAACGCGCGAGAAGAAAGCGTGCCAATAGGGTACACCCCAGCGGCATAGCGAAAATGTATGCCAATAGGGCTGGTTTCAGGCTTTTGGCATGTGCCACGCGAGAAACCAACCCTATTGAGAATTAGGAGATGATCATACGAAAATCGGATATATTCGCGTCAGCACGCAGGAGCAGAATACCGTCCGGCAAGAAGTGCTGATGCAGGAGCTCGGCGTCGATGAGGTCTACATCGACCGCATGAGCGGAAAGAACATGCAGCGGCCGGAGCTGCAAAAGATGATGGAGTACGTTCGTCATGGCGACACGGTCATCGTGGAGTCCATCAGCCGCTTTGCCCGCAACACCCGCGACCTGCTGGAGCTGATCGAGCAGCTAAACGGAAAGGGCGTGGAGTTCGTCAGCAAGAAAGAAGCCATCGACACCATGACGCCCACCGGAAAGTTCATGCTCACCGTGTTCGGCGCCGTGGCGGAGCTGGAGCGGGAATACATCTTGCAGCGCCAGCGCGAGGGAATTGCCATCGCCAAGGCCAACGGCGTCTACAAGGGTCGCAAGCCCATCCAACGGCCCGAGTTCGCGGCGGTGGTGTCGGAGTGGCGGCAGGGACATCTGACCGCTGTGGAGGCCATGAGACGGCTGGAAATGAAGCCCAGCACATTCTATCGGAAGGTAAGACAGGGGGTGAAGTGAGGATGGAATGGACGTTTGCTGGTTTTGTCACGACATTGGCAATATTGCTTATCCTCGACCATGCGCTTGATATGGCGTGAAATCCAAGTTGGAGAAAGGGGGTGATAACCATGCCGATCCTCTTTGCGGTGACGGGTACAGCGCTTGCCAATTTTGCCGAGGGCTGCATCCTCGGAGCCTCGGTATATCTGGTCAGCCGCGGGGTGCGCAACCCGCTGAAAAACAGCAAGCGCTGAGCAGCAAAGAGCCCTGACGCTGCCGTCAGGGCTCTTTGTAGACTCATTTGTTTTTTGCCGTTACTTGTACGCGCGGTACAGGAACGTCACCGTCTGGCCGCGGACGCAGTTCGCGTTCGGCGCGAACCGCGTCGGTGTAGAACTCACCGCTCTTGACGTCGGTGAAGCTCTCGCTTGCCGCCGTCGCGGGAGCGCCCTTGGCGCGGTACAGGAACGTGACCGCCTGCGCGCGGTTCACGATGCCGTTCGGGTCGAATCTGCCGTCGCCCACGCCGTCGGTGATCTTGTTCTCCACCGCCCAGGCGACCGCCTTTTCGTACCAGCTCCCCGCCGCCACGTCAGAGAATTCGGACGCGGTGCCGGTCGGCTCCGGACTGCCCGCCGCGCGCCAGAGGAACGTGACCATCTGGCTGCGGGTGCAGGTCGCCAGCGGGTCGAAGCGGTCATCCGCCACGCCGCCGGTGATGTCGTTGCTGTATGCCCACGCCACAGCCGCGGTGTAGTACGCGTCCTGCGGAACGTCGAGGAACGGCAGCACAACGGACGAGCCGTCGTCCAGCGGCACCTCGATGGCCTCGATGTTCACGATTGGCGAGGCGTAGCCGGAGCCGCCGCCAGATGAGCCACCGGTCGTTGCGGGCTTTTCCTCCGGTTTAGGGAGTTCCGGCTGCGGCTGCTGGGGTTGCTGGGTGGGTTGTTCCTCCTTTGCGCCTTCAGACGCGCTCGGGAGAATTAATTCATCTCCCATTTTAATGCTAGAAATCGGCAGTTCATCCTCTCCGGGCACATACACACCGCTTTCAGCGAACACCGGCATGCAGAACAACAGGCTCAGGAACAAGACAATCGCTGCGCGGAAAAACTGTTTCATACTTCTTCTCCTTTTTGCTCTTCGCATTCAACTGGTTGGTTTTCCTTTTCTTTGAAACGCAATGATCCGCCCATTTTTCGGTATGCTGTGAGCATCTCATCGCGTAAGCTTTCCACTCTGATTTTCTGTACTCCATCCAGGCACGAAACACCTACCCATGGACACTTTTTCAGGGAATAGCACCGGGGATACATTGGGCAATCGCTGCATTCCGGCCGCCGCGTTTCCTCTTTCCAGCTTTTCACTTGATTCTCGTCAAGCTCATCTGAATAAATGCTGCCAATACGACTTTCCTCATAGTTAATGTTGCATTTTGCGATACCGCCATCCGGCAGAATGATCTCGCAGCCATCGTTGTCCGCCTTGCAGCAGTTCGTCTGAGTTCTGTTTTTCGGTATCCGCTCCTCCGAAAGCCCGAGTTCCCTCAAACGGCGCTTGATTGCCAGATACTGCCTCGCTTCCTGTTCGGCATCTTCAAACCCACCAACATGTCCGTTAAAGTCCCCCAACAGCGAGGAATAGGCTATTATGCGCTCTTTTCCGCCGAATCGTTCGGCAAGCTCGTCGCACAGGCTCAACAGTTCTTCCGCGTTTCCCGCTCCCACGTTCAGCCGAATTGCCACCTGAACGCCCGCGTCGGCGCTTTCCGCAATATTCCGAAGCACCGTTTCATACGGGTCAGGGTCCTCGTCGCTATACGCTTTTACGCGATTGTAGGTCTCCTTCATGCCATCGAGCGTAATCTGCACGCTTTCAAGATTCCACAGCTCCGTTGCTCTTTTAAGAACATCTCCGCGAAGATAATAGCCGTTGCTGATCATCGTGGAGCGGTAAACGGCCCCTTTCTCTCGCAGCATGGCGCAAATGATGTCTATGCGCTCACTGTTATAAAGCGGCTCTCCGCCAAACCAATCCAGCTTAACGGGCTTTCCCTTTGATGCGCGGAAGATATACTCCGCCACGTCCCGTGCGGTTTTCTCGGTCATGGTGTAGCGGCGTTTTCCGTGTTCAAAGCAGTAGTAGCAATGCGCGTTGCAGTCTGTGGTCGTCAGGATCATAAACCTGGTCTTTGCGCCCTTGCCCTTCCACAGCGTCCGGTGCAGCCAACGGATGGAATCTGCATACTCGTTTTCATCAAAATCCTCCGGCACAAGAAACCTGTCTCGAATCAGAGCGCCGCGGCTCGCCGCGAAATCCGCTTCGCCTTCAATCAGGACAAGCTGGCCGGTCAGCGTCTGATACAGCAGCGTCCCCGCTTCACAGGGAACCGAAACGCAGTGCCGCGTCATGCGATATGGCGCTTCTTCACGAGCCTTCTGCGGCCCGCAAAGCTTCGCAACGGCTGGTTCGGCATCCAGAATTCTTTTCACCAGTTGCCGCCCTCCTTTGTATTCGCCTATTTGAAGCGGCAGACGGACATGCCGCCTGCCGCTTGGTT
>CACZXQ010000161.1 GCA_902785115.1 Oscillospiraceae bacterium
CTCCTGCACCGCGGGCAGCAGCACCGGCGCGAGAATGATGATCGCGGGGCCGGTGTCCATGACCATGCCGAGGATCAGGAAGATGACGACGAGCACCGTCAGCACCGTCCAGCTGGAGTGGAAGTTGTCGGTGATGAAGCTCGTGACCGCCTTGGTCGCCTTGGTCAGGGACAGTACGCGGCCGAACGCCGTGGCGAACGCCAGCACGAAGGCGAGGCCGCCGTAGGTCTTGACCGACGCGCAGAGCATCGGGATCAGGTCGGAGAACTTGATGGACTTGTAGATGAACAGCGACACGATCAGCGCGTAGAACACGGAGATGACCGCCGCTTCCGTCGGGGTGACGTAACCGGCGTAGATGCCGCCGAGCACGATGATCGGGCACAGCAGCGCCCAGAAGCTTTCCTTGAACACGGGCCACAGGCCGTTGGCGTGCAGCTCGGTCATCTTCGCGTTGATGAGCTGGCGATCCTCGCCCTTGGTGAGGCAGTAGAACACCGCGTAAGCCATCAGGAACACGCCGATGAGAATGCCGGGGAGGATACCGCCGAGGAACAGCGCGCCCGTGGAGACGCCCGTTGCCAGCGAGTACAGCACGAAGGGAATGGACGGCGGGATGATAACGCCCAGGCCGCCCGCGACCGCAATCAGGCCGGCGCTCCACTTCTTTTCATAGCCCAGCGAGACCATGAACGGGATGCACATGGAGCCGACCGCCGCGGTGGTCGCCGGACCGGAGCCGGAGATCGCGCCGTAGAACAGGCAGGTGATGATGACCGCGCAGGGGATACCGCCGGGAACGCGGCCGATGAAGTACGCAAAGAAGTTGAACAGCTTCTTGGAAATGCCGCCCTCCGCCATGATGACGCCGCCGAGAATGAACAGCGGCACGGCGAGGATCGGCGTGGAGTTCGCGCCGGAGAAGGTGTTGTTCAGCACCTGCGTAATGGTGCCGCCCTTGCCCATGAGCAGGATCGGGGCGAGCGAGCCGAGCACCATGGACGTGCCAATGGGGATCGACACGGCGATGCCGACGAGGAATACGACGAATACCAGTAACGCTGCGCTTGCCATTATGCCTCGCCTCCTTCCGCTCTCTTACCGGCTTCCGCCTCTTCCGCGGCGTCCGCCATGGTCTGCTCCAGGGTGGTCAGCTCCTTCTCCTTGAAGTGCATGACGTGGATGACCGCCATCTGCACGCCGCGCACCGCGCCGAGGCCGAAGCCGACGAGCATGATGCTGTAGATGATCCACATCGGCCAGGTCATGGCGGGGGACGCCTCGCCGCTGACCTTGATGCCGCCGACGACTTGGATCGCGTTGACGAACAGGATCGCCATGACGGCGGCGTTGATGAGATCGATCACGATGTTGACGGACTTGCGGATCGCCTGCGGCAGCATATCGACCAGCACGTTCACGCGCAGCATGCTGCCCTTGCGAATGGTGTACGGAAGGGAGAGGAACACGCTCCAGATCCAACAGAAGCGGCAGAACTCCTCCGGCCAGGTCAGCGCGTCGACGAAGGACAGGTTGCGGAAAATGACCTGCACCAGCTCAACGCAGGAGATGAGCACCAGAATCACGACGAGGAAAAATTCTTCAAAATGCTCATCCAGCCATTTCAAAGCTTTCAAGTGACTTCCTCCATTCTAATCTTCTAAAATATCCCGTGGGGGTTGCTTACTTCTGCTCCTCCATGATGGTCATGAGCTCCTGACGCATCGCCTCGAGCGGGGCGCACTGGCCGCCGGTCCAGAGCTGGATCTGGCGCAGGCCCTGATAGAGCGACATGTCGAGGCCGTTGATGGTCTGGCAGCCGAGCTCCTTCGCCTCGCGCAGGAAGCGGGTCTCGGGGGGGTTGTAGGTAGCGTCGAAGCAGATGTGGCTGGGCTTGAGGAACTTCTTGTCCACGCAGGTGGAGTCCTCCTTGCCGCGCATGCCCGCGCCGGAGAGGTTCAAAACGATGTCGGTCTCCTCGAGCGCCGCGGCGATGGCCTCCTCGTTCGCTGCGCGGACGGGGACGCAAACGCCGGGATAGTACTTGTTCAGCTCGGCGCTCAGCTCCTCGCAGGCGCCGGAGCGGGAGCAGATGTAGATGCGCTTCGCGCCGGCGTCCGCCAGCTCAAAGCAGACGCTGCGGCCGGTGCCGCCCGCGCCGAAGGAGAACATCACCTTGCCCTTGAGCTCGCCCACGGACTCCTTGAGGGAGCGCAGCGCGCCGTAGCCGTCGGT
>CACZXQ010000162.1 GCA_902785115.1 Oscillospiraceae bacterium
CTCGTCAAGGGCTTCGACAAGCTGGTCACCGCCCGCACGGGCATCCCCACCGTGGTGGCGGAGAACGCCATCCAGTGCGTCGCCGAGGGTACGGGCAAGAGCCTCGAGAGCGTCGGCGATATGCAGGACGGCACGATGAACCTCTCCCGCAGAAAGCAGATCAACTAGAAAGAAGAAAAATCCCGCCGCAAGGCGGGATTTTTTTGTGTCCGGCGTTCACAAATCGTTTACACAGGAAGGTATTGACATTGCCGATGCCGAGTGCTACACTGCGCTTAGCACTCGGGGGAAAGGAGTGCTAAAAAGGACGGACGACGATGGAATTGAGCGAGCGCAAAAAGCAAATACTGAAAGCGGTCGTCGAGCATTACATCGAAAGCGCGGAGCCGGTGGGCTCCAAGCTGCTCGCCCACGAGCTGGGCGTCAGCTCTGCCACCGTGCGCAACGAGTTCGCGGAGCTGTGCGATCTGGGCTATCTGGAGCAGCCGCACACGTCCGCGGGCCGCGTGCCGTCGCCGCAGGGCTATCGGCTCTACGTCAACGAGCTGATGGAGCGCCGCAGCGTCTCCGCCGAGGAGGCGGAGGGCATCGACGAAACGCTCCGCGGCAAGCTGATGAACGGTGCGATCACGAATGCGGGCCAGCTGGTGTCGTCCATCGTCCACTATCCGACCTACTCTGTCACCGCGGGCAACGCGGCGCTGACGGTGGAGCGCTTCGAGCTGCTCGGCGTGGACGAGCAGAGCTTCATCACCGTGGTGATGACGGACGACAAGAACGTCCGCAGCCAACTCCAGCGCACCGCGCTGGCGTTCGACGCGGAGCGTCTGGCGGATCTCAGAAATCTGCTCAACACCCACTTCACCGGCAAGACCCGTGCGGAGATGAGCGAGCACCTGATGAGCGTCAGCGACCAGCTGCCGCCGGAGCAGTTCCTCGTCCTCTCCAAAACCGTCGAGTACGCCGCCGGCATTCTGGACGCGGCGGGGCGGCGGGACGTGGTCACCACCGGCGCGAGCGAGATCCTCAAAATGCCGGAGTACCGCGACGTGGACAAAGCCCACGAGCTGATGACCTTTCTGGTGGACAACAAGGAGCAGCTGCCCGTCCCCGAGGGCGACGGCCCGGTGCAGATCCTCATCGGCCCGGAGAACGTGGATCACGCGCTGCGCGATACCAGCGTGGTGGTCGCGAGCTACGACATCGGCGACGGGATGCGAGGCCTGATCGGCGTGGTCGGCCCGACGCGCATGGACTACGCCACCGTGACCGCGCGGCTGTCCTACTTCGCCGAGAGTCTGACGAAGATGTTCGGCAAGGGCCTGCCGTCACCGGAAGATAAGCAAACCTAAAGGAGTCGAGAGAACCATGGCAAAGGAACCCGAAGAAAAGAAAGAAATTCCGGAAACCCCGGAGGAGACCGCCGCGGAGGAAACCGCGGAAGCCGCCGAGCCGGAGACCTTCACCGTCACGAAAGAGCAGATGGAGAAGATGGAGGCCGTCGCGAAGGAGCTCTCCGAGCAGCAGGACAAATTCCTGCGCCTCGCCGCGGAGTACGATAACTACCGCAAGCGCACCGCCAAGGAAAAAGAAAACATCTACGCCGACGCGAAGATCGAGACGCTCACCGCGATGCTGCCGGTGTACGACAATCTGGAGCGGGCGCTGGCGCAATTCGGCGACGACGATTCGCCCCACCGAAAGGGCGTGGAGATGATCTTCACCCAGTTCAAGGAGAGCCTGAGCAGGCTGGGCGTCAGCCCCATCGACGCGGTAGGTCAGCCCTTCGATCCGGAAAAGCACAACGCCGTGATGCACATCGAAGACGACGCGGTGGGCGAAAATACCGTGGTCGAGGTGTTGCAGCAGGGCTTCACGCTGGGCGACAAGGTGCTGCGTTTCGCCATCGTAAAGGTCGCGAACTGAGCGTTTTTCTGTTTCACGTGAAATGATTTCTGATAGAATCAGAAGTTATTTGATAGAATAGTCTATAGTATTTTATTCAGTCTATAAGAGTCTATAACATTTAGCAGATATAGGAGGCAAACATCATGTCTAAAGTAATCGGTATCGACCTTGGTACTACCAACAGCTGCGTAGCGGTCATGGAGGGCGGCGAGGCCGTCGTTATTGCCAACGCCGAGGGCAACCGCACCACCCCGTCCGTCGTCGCGTTCTCCAAGACCGGCGAGCGCATGGTGGGTCAGGTCGCAAAGC
>CACZXQ010000163.1 GCA_902785115.1 Oscillospiraceae bacterium
CGCAAGCTTCACGCCGTAGTGGTCGAGCATCGCAAGGCAGGCCTCTGCCGTGCAGGGGGCAAAGCCCGTGCCGCGCCCGACGAAGGTACGCGCGAGCGAGGGGACGGTGATGCCGTCTACGTCCTTTTCCGGCCTGAGCTCGCGGAACACGCGCTCCGTGTCGATCTGCCGGGGCAGGGGACGCAGTACGAGGATGCCGTGCACGGCACCGTCGCGGTTCAGACGATCCAGCGTGCGCAGCAGCTCCGTTGTGCCGGTCGTCCAGGGAAGGCGGACGCTCTGTAAGCCGATGCCCACCTTCTCGCAGGCCTTTGTCGCGGAGCGCTCGTAGAAGATCGCGCCCGGGTCTTCGCCGCAGCGGATCATCGCAAGGCAGGGGGGATGCCCGGCGGCGCGCAGGTCTTCGATGCGCTCCACAAGCGATTCCCGGATCGCCTGCGCCACGGGCGCGCCCAATAAGATTTCACTCATATCCCTTGCAGCCGACGCAGGATGGAAGCGCTCAGTGCCTCCGCCCGGGGGCGGAATTCGCCCAGCAGCCGACTGGCCTCCTTTTCCAAAGCTTCGCTCTCCGGATTCCCCGGGAGCGTGCGGGTGTTCACATAGAGGTTCATGGCGGCGCAGTCCATCGCGGCCACCGCGAGCGCCGCGCCGCAGCCCACGTCGGAGAGGAGCAGGGGAGAGCAGATGTCCGCCGCCTGCTCCAGAAGCGCCGCCGCCTCGCATACACAGCGCAGCATTGCAAGCGGCGCTTTGCAGGCTGTGAGCGTGGCTTCGCGCAATCTCGCGGCGGCGTTCGGATCGTCCTTCGGCAGGGAGTAAGCCGCGGCGAGGGGCTTAAAATTCTCCGCGTCCTCGTCGATGAGCGCGAGCAGCGCCAGCCGCAGGGCGTCGGCACGTTCGATGATCGCACACAGTGTCTCCGCGCGGTCGGTGTATTTTTTGCGCCCCGCTGTGAGCCGGGAAGCCATCGCGCAGAGCGAAGCTGCCAGCGCCCCGCAGAGCGCGGCCGCCCCGCCGCCGCCCGGCGTCGGCGCCGCAGACGCAAGCGAGGACATAAATTCCGTGAGTCTCTGATCGCCCATGTACCGCCTCCTGTTATAATTCTATTGCAATTATACGTCATTTCACAAGCTTGTCAAGCGATTTTGCTCTTGCATCGAAGGGAGAAAGGCAGTATAGTAAGGCAATCATTAAGAAAGGAAGAGAAAAATGAAAACGGTAGAATATGCCAAAGTGTGGATCGATCGGCTCTTTGCCGTGAGCGTGACGCTGATGGGCATCACGTCGACGATCCTGAGCGTGAGCGGCATGCTGCATCTCGCGCTGCCTGACTGGGCGATGCGCCTTGTGGGGATCGTGAACCTCGCGGCGCTGCCGGTGATGGTGTATTCCACGGTGAAGAGCTGGCAGAAAAAGCTGGATATGCGCAAGGCCGCGGAGACGAAGAAAAATAAGAAGAGGAAAAAGAAATGAAACTGATCATCGCTTCCAACAACGCCCACAAGCTCATCGAGATCAAGCAGATCCTGGGCGAAGAATTTGACGAGATCCTCTCCATGCGGGAGGCCGGCATCGAGCACGAGACCGTGGAGGACGGCAGCACGTTTCTGGAGAACGCGGAGAAGAAGGCGCGGGAGATGGCGGAGATCTCCGGTTGCTGCGCCCTGGCGGACGACAGCGGCATCTGCGTGGACGCGCTGAACGGCGCGCCGGGCATCTATTCCGCCCGCTTTTCCGGCGTGCACGGGGACGACGCGGCCAATAACCGCCTGCTGCTTGAAAAGCTGGAGGGCGTTGAAGATCGCGGCGCGCACTACACCTGCGCCATGGTGCTGGCAAGACCCGACGGCAGCACCGTCGAGGCCGAGGGCTATCTCTGCGGCGAGATCGGCTTTGAGGAGCGGGGTCACAACGGCTTCGGCTACGACCCGCTGTTCATCCTGCCCTCGCGCGGCTGCACCACGGCGGAGCTCTCGGCGGAGGAAAAGAACGCCATCAGCCACCGCGCCAACGCCCTGCACGCGTTGCTGAAAAAACTTCAGGAAGAAAAATAAAAAATCGAAAAAACTTCTTGACAAACGGAGAATTTTGCGTATAATAGCTTATGCGCTTAGCGGGATTGTGTAAAGGTAGCACAGCGGACTCTGACTCCGTATGTGAGGGTTCGAATCCTTCTCCCGCTGCCAGATATCGGCTTGAATCGTTATGA
>CACZXQ010000164.1:0-2145 GCA_902785115.1 Oscillospiraceae bacterium
GCGAAGATCGTGCAGCTTTTTGAGCAGGCCGGTATTCCGATCATCCGCCTCGGCCTCAACCCGACAGAGGAACTCTCCGGCGGGGCAGCTGTCGCGGGCGCGTATCACCCCGCGCTGGGGGAACTGGTCAAAAGCCGCATCCTGTTGGAAAAGGCACGGGCCCTCCTGAAAGGCACAGAGCCCGGCAGCCGCGTCACGCTGCTGGTGGGGCGGGGAAAAGCCTCCCAGATGGCGGGCCAGCGCAGGGAGAACATCCGGCGGCTTACGGAGGAATACGCGCTCACCGAGCTGAAGATCCGCGAAAAAACCGAAGCAGACACGGAAATTGTGCTGCTTTCCATTGAAAAGTGAGCCGGATGGGTATATAATATATTGGTTTTATTTTAAAGAAGTTTTGAGGTCATTGTTTTGTACTTAAAGGCACTCGAGATTCAGGGCTTCAAGTCCTTTCCGGACAAGACGCGCCTGAGCTTTGAAAAAGACATTACGGCCATTGTCGGGCCCAACGGTTCCGGCAAGTCCAACATCTCCGACGCCATCCTCTGGGTCATGGGCGAGCAGCGCTCCAAGGCTCTGCGCGGCAGCAAGATGGAGGACGTGATCTTCGGCGGCACAGAGAAGCGCGGCGCGATGGGCTACGCGCAGGTGTCGCTGATCATCGATAACTCCGCCCACATCTTCGATTCTGACAGCTCGGAGATCATGCTGACCCGCCGCTATTACCGCAGCGGCGAAAGTGAATACTACATCAACAAAGAGGCCGTGCGCCTCAAGGACTTAAACTCCCTGCTGATGGACACGGGCCTCGGCCGCGACGGTTACTCCATTATCGGTCAGGGCCGCATCGCCGAGATCGTCTCCTCCCGCAGCACCGACCGGCGTGACGTGTTTGAAGAGGCAGCGGGCATCTCCCGTTACCGCTACCGCAAGGAAGAAGCCGAGCGCAAGCTTGAGCGCACGGAGGAAAACCTCGTGCGCATCAATGACAAGATCGAAGAGCTGGAGCTTCAGGTCGGACCGCTCAAAAAGCAGGCCGAGGTCGCAAAGCAGTACTTAAAGCTGCGCGATGAGCTGCGCGTACAGGAGATCTCCCTCTGGATGGCACAGCTTGACAAACTCCACCAGCAGAACGAGGCTGTTCAGCAGGAGTTCGAGCAGGTGGGGCAGGAGCTGGAAAAAGCCAGGGCCGAGCTTGAAGCGCTCTATGCCTCGTCCGAGGGGATCGGCGAGCGCATGCACCGCAAGGACATCGAGACCGAGCAGGCACGCGAACGCCTGTCGGCGGCGGAAGGGGAAGCAGCCAAATGCGAATCCCTCGCCGCAGTCCTGCGGGCCGACCGGAAGAATACGCAGGAGAGCCTGGAACGCATGCTCTCCGATATTGCCGAACAGGAAAACCGCGTGCGCGAGGTGCGCAAAAATATCGACGAGGCGGAAACCAAGCTTGCAGAGCTTGACACCGGTCTCGGCGAATTGCGCGAGGAAAACAACCGCAACCAGAACGCCCTGGACGGCGCGCGCATGAAGATCAGAAACCGCGAAATGAACGTGGAGACCCTGACCGAAAAGGTCAACCGCCTGTCGGTGGATGCGCGCACCATGGACTCGCGCATTAAAATGCTCGACGACATGCAGCGCGATTATGAGGGCTTTTCCAAGGCGGTCAAAGGCGTCATGCGCGAGTCGGCCCGCGGAAACCTCAAGGGCATCCACGCCCCGGTGGCAAACCTCATCCGCACGGATGACGAGTTTGCCCTGGCAATCGAAACCGCGCTGGGTGCCTCTGCCCAGAACATCATCACCGATACGATGACCGACGGCCGCAGCGCCATCGAATATCTCAAGCGCTCAGACGGCGGCAGAGCGACATTTCTTGCGCTGGACACCGTGCGCGGAACCGTCATGAAGAACGCTCCCGACCGGGACCCCGGCTTCGTGGGCATCGCCTCCGAGCTCGTGCAGTGCGACGAAAAATACAGCGGCATTGTCGACGAACTCCTGGGCCGCACCGTCATTGCCGAACGGCTGAGCGACGCGATCCGCATGTCGAAGAACAACCAGAACCGCCTTCGCATCGTCACGCTGGACGGGCAGCTTATCAGTCCCGGCGGCGCCATGACCGGCGGCAGCAGTGTGCACGGCAGC
>CACZXQ010000164.1:2174-4343 GCA_902785115.1 Oscillospiraceae bacterium
CGGCAGCGGTATCCTCTCCCGCGCCAACGAACTGGAAAAGCTCAAAAAGCAGCGTGAGCGCATGCGTGAGGATGAAAAGCGCTCTGCCCAGGAGCTGGAGCGGGCGCGGACGGACCTTGCCTCCGTGCGCTACCAGCTCGATCTGTGTGTGGAAGAGCAGAGCGAATTGAAGAGCAAGATATCTTCCGTTGAGGCGGAAAAGCGGGCTACCCAGACAAACGCCGCCCAGATGAAACTGCTGCTGGAAAGCCTGTCCGGCGACAGCGCGGAGAGGCAGAAAACAGTGGACGCTTTCCACAGCCGCATCGAGGAATTCGGCCGCCGTATCGGCGAGCGGGAGGAAGAACTCAAAAACCTGCGCGCCAAAGCTGACGCCATCCGGCAGGAGATCGCGGACATCAGCAAGTCGAAACTTGAGCTCGAGGGCAAGCGCACCCGCGCCGACAAGGAGGCCCAGAGCCGCAACAGCGAGATCCTGGATCTGGAACGCCGCTCTGCCCGCATCGAGCAGAAAAAGCTCGCCGCCGACATGGAAGAAAAGCAGCTCATGGACAAGCTCTGGGAAAACTACGAGCTGAGCCATACCGCCGCGCAGGCCCTTCGTCAGCCGGTGGAGAGCATCCCGAAGACGTCAAAGGCCGTTTCCGAACTGCGCGGGAAGATCAACGCCCTCGGCACGCCGAACCTCGGCGCCATCGAGGAATTTGAGCGCGTCAATACCCGTTATGAATTTCTCACCGAGCAGCGCAGCGACATCGATAAGGCCAAGGCAGAACTGCTGGATATCATCAAAGAAATCACCGGGCAGATGGAGACGGTCTTTATCGAGCGCTTCAAGCAGATCGACGAGTGCTTCCGCGAAACCTTTCTGGACCTCTTCGGCGGCGGCAAGGCGGCGCTTCGGCTTGAGGACGAAAACGATGTGCTCAACTGCGGCATCGAGATCAAGGTTCAGCCGCCCGGCAAAGCGCTTTCCAACATCAGCCTCCTGTCCGGCGGCGAGATGGCTTTTGTCGCCATCGCCCTGTACTTTGCCATTTTGAAGGTTCGCCCCACACCGTTTTGCGTCATGGACGAGATCGAAGCCGCCCTGGACGACGCAAACGTCAACCGCTATGCAAACTACATGCGCAAGATGAGCGACAAGACCCAGTTTCTGGTCATCACCCACCGCCGCGGCACCATGGAGGAGGCCGACATGCTCTACGGTGTGACCATGCAGGAAAAGGGCGTCTCGACCGTAATTGAACTCGATTTGGAGACCGCACAGAAAACCGCGGAAGTTTGATTCAGTGTGGAGTTAGGAGTGTGGAGTTAGGAGTTGACGTGTCGCTGCGCGACGATTTGAATTGTGCCGAAGGTACACCATAACTCCAAACTCCACTCTCCGCACTCCAAACTCTGAGAATAAAGGAGTAGATTACAATGGGATTTTTTGATAAAATTTTTTCCGGTCTGACCAAGACCAGAGTCAGAATGGAGGATCTGGAGCAGATCTTCCAGGATTACCGCCCGGATGACGACGATTTCTTTGACGAGCTGGAAGAGCTCCTTATCATGGCGGACATGGGTGTGGATACGGTGGACCGGGTGGTCACCTCCATGCACTACCTCTGCTTTGACAAGAACATCAAGCGCGGCGACAAGGCCCGCGAGGTTTTGATCGATGAGCTCAAGAAGGAGCTGGACGCGGGCAATTCCGCACTCAAACTCGGGACAAAGCCCAGCGTAATCCTCATGGTGGGCGTAAACGGTGTCGGCAAGACCACCACCATCGGCAAGCTCGCCGCCCTGCTCAAGTCCCAGGGCAAGAAGGTCCTGCTGTGCGCGGGCGATACCTTCCGCGCCGCGGCTGCAGACCAGCTTGAAATCTGGGCCGACCGCGCGGGCGTGGATATTGTGCGCCACGAGGAGGGCAGCGACCCCGCCGCTGTTGTCTATGACGGCATCTGCGCCGGCAAGGCGAGAGATACCGACGTCATCATCATCGATACCGCCGGAAGACTTCACAACAAGGCAAACCTCATGAGCGAGCTTTCCAAGATGCGCCGCATCATCGATCGCGAGCTGCCCGACGCGGATGTGGAGACACTTATGGTCCTCGACGCTACCACCGGCCAGAACGGACTCATCCAGGCCGAACAGTTTCTGGAGACCGCGGGCCTGACC
>CACZXQ010000165.1 GCA_902785115.1 Oscillospiraceae bacterium
ATCATCGGCACGCAGGATTACGCCTCCGCGCAGAAGGAAATCACCGATGAAAAGCTGGGGCGCAGCCACGTCTTTTTCCTGCCGTATCTGATGGGCGAACGCTCTCCGATCAACGATACCGACGCCCGCGGCGCGTTTGTCGGACTGACCATGGATAACTCCCGCGCCGACATGACGCAGGCAGTTTTGGAGGGCGTCGCCTTTGCCATCCGGGATTCTCTCGAGGTAGCCCGCTCGCTGGGCATTGACGTGAAGCGCAGCCGCATCTGCGGAGGCGGCGCGAAAAGCCCGCTTTGGCGCAAAATGATCGCCAACATTTGCAAACTGGATCTGGAGCTGATCGAGTCTGAGGAGGGGCCGGGCTACGGCGGTGCGATGCTGGCGGCTGTCGCCTGCGGCGAATACGCCTCTGTGGAGGACGCGGCGGCAGAGCTGGTGAAGGTCGTGGGAACCGTGGCGCCCGAACCAGAGCTGGCAGCGCGCTATGAGGAGCGCTATCAGGTGTTCCGGATGCTATATCCGGCGCTGAAGGACGTGTTCCCGGTTTTGAACGGCTGATATGGAAAAACAGCAATTTGACATGCAGAAGCGGACGCGCGCAAACATAACCGCAGCCTTTCGCGCGCTGGTCTCGGGTTATCTTGCCTGGTTGGGCTCGAAGATCGCCAACGCCGAGGGAAGCTCCATGCCGGCTCTGACCGCGCAGCTCATCAGCGCCGCGTTTATCATTGCCGCGCTTGGCTTCGGCGTCTATACCTGGAAGCGCTGGCGGAGTGATTTGGAGGCGGCGCGGCTGCCGGCGACGATACAACCGGATACTACGCAGGAGGAGGACCAATGTGAAGATTGAGTCTGTTTATGATGCTGGCTTCGCTCCCTACGGAAAGGTGCTGACCGGCTACGATACAAAGGAATTACTGGAAACGCTGGAACGGGTGACGCCGCTGCCGGAGGGCACGGATTACGTTGCGTCCCAGTCGGAGCTGGAGGCGCTGCCCATCGCGGAACAGCTTTCATCCCACGCCTATGGCGGGATGCCGATCCAACTGGGCTGGTGCAACGGACATAACACAAAACTCAACTGCCTTGAATACCACCGTGACAGCGAGCTGAACTGCGGCACGACGGACTTTGTGCTGTTGCTGGCAAAGCTGGATGACCTGAAAGACGGCGTATTGGATACGGCAAAGGTGCGGGCGTTCCGCGTCCCGGCGGGCGTGCTGGTGGAGATTTACGCCTCGACGCTGCACTACGCACCCTGCAACGGAGCGTCAGGTCAGGGGTTCCGCGTCATGGTTGCCCTGCCCCGCGGCACCAACGGTCCAAAGCCGGAGATCACCCCGGTAAACGACGAGGACAAACGGCTGTGGGCGTGCAACAAATGGCTGCTGGCCCATGCGGACAGCAGCGAGGCAAAACAGGGCGCGCCGGTACTGCTGACCGGCGAAAACATCGACATTGCCGCCGATCTCTAAGCGGCGGAACCAGGAGGAATACAACATGACAAACATTCCCGAAGTCAAGCTCGGCATCATTGCCGTGTCCCGCGACTGCTTTATCATCTCCCTCTCCGAGCGCCGCCGCGCCGCCATCGTCGCGGCCTGCAAAGAGAATCACACGGAGCTGTTTGAGTGCGGGATCACTGTGGAAAATGAAAAGGATATGCTCAAGGCCGTGGCGGAGGTCAAAGCGGCGGGCTGCAATGCGCTGGTGGTATTTCTCGGCAACTTCGGCCCCGAGACGCCGGAGACCCTGATTGCAAAGGAGTTCGACGGCCCCTGCATGTTCGTGGCGGCCGCGGAGGGCGACGGCGACCTCATCAACGGCCGCGGCGACGCCTATTGCGGTATGCTGAACTGCTCCTACAACCTCGGCATGCGTCATCTCAAGGGATACATTCCCGAATATCCCGTCGGCACAGCGGAGGACATTGCCAAAATGATCGAGGACTTCGTGCCCGTCGCCCGCGCCGTCATCGGCGTGAAGAACCTCAAGATCATCACCTTCGGCCCGCGCCCGCAGGACTTCTTTGCCTGCAACGCGCCGATCAAGGGACTCTACGAGCTTGGCGTGGAGATCGAGGAGAACAGCGAGCTGGATCTGCTGGTCAGCTACCGCGAGCAC
>CACZXQ010000166.1 GCA_902785115.1 Oscillospiraceae bacterium
TCGTCTATAATCTCATTCGTCGCCCACACACCAACAATCATGCAGCTGAGTACCATGACCAGCGCTAAGAGGAGAGATAATGCTTTTTTGAGTCTAACTTTCACTTAGTATCATTCCTTTCTTTGCAATTTCAATCATTCCGGTTTACCGGATTGCCGCCGCCTCCCGGCGGTGTCATGCAAAACGCATCACGCCCGATGGGCGGCGGATGCAAAACGGGTCCCCTTCCTTCTTGCGGAGGCAAAGATCCCCGGCGGCCGGACTGGCTCGAAACAAGCCGCATAAAGCTTGTCACAGGGCCTCCAAAGCTTTGCGCCCCACGCTTTCGCGTGGTTTGCTAGGCAGATAAAATATCTCCGGCAGCCGGACGAGCTTGGCCTCCGCGCGTTCCGAATATCCGGACTTCGCATCGGCTTTAGCCTCCAAAGCTTTGTGCGGGCAGGGTTTCCCCTGCTTTACTCACCTGCCGCAAGGGCAGATGGGCGATAAACATATCCGGCAACCGAACGAGCATGGCGGGGTTTGCATCCCGCTTTAGCCTCTGGTTTTGCGAGCCACAGTTTCCCGTGGGGTGCGATTCCAGACTTTTCCTTTTCTATCTCGCGCGCGAACAGCGGCACTTCGTCAGCCTGCGCAGACTCTGATGAGGCTCCCGGCGCATTCTCGCTCATCCCGGGCTTGCGTGATCTCCCGTGATGGAGCGTGCGCCCCGCTGTACTGCCACGCCTTTGCCTTGCTCTCACTCCCCTTCTATTCTATTCTATGTATTCGACCCGGCTCCCGCCGGTTCGGTCATAGCATCGGCAAAAATGTATACTTAGAGATACTATCCCACCTTTGGTAAACAGATTTTACCATGCGCCGCGCAAGAAAGCAAGGAAAATTTCAAAAAGTTAAAAATTAACAAACCCCAAAGCGGTATCACCGCTTTGGGGTTTGTTTTCCATGCCGCGTGTGCCTCTTGACAGCTTCGATTCAGGCCGTCGCGGCGCTTGAAGGTGCTGCCAGCGGTTCCACGTCCCACTGTATCGGTTCCATGCCGATGGAGCGGATGGCGGAGATCACATGGTCGTCGTACTCGCCGAAGGGGCAGCGGATCAAGGTCGGGCGCACGCCGGTGAGCCCCTCGATCATATCGTTGCACTTGTTCACGTCCGCCACGATCTGGTCAGCGGTCAGCGAATTGTAATGGTCGTGCTTGCTGGAATGGTTCATCAGCTCATGACCGTGTTCGACAATGGCTTTCGCCATATCCGGGTACTGCTCCGCCCACGCGCTGACCACAAAGAACGTCGCCTTGACGTTGTATTCGTCCAGCACGTCGAGGATCTTCTGCGTGTTGTCCGCTCCCCATGCCGCGTCGAAGGAGATGGAGCAGACCTTCTGATCGCGCTCGACGCAGTAGATCGGCAGCTGCCGCTGCGTCGCTGCGGCGGTCACCGCGGCGGGCGCCTGCACCGCGGCGAAGATGACGGCGCTGACCAGCGCCGCGCCCAGGATCGCGAGGTGGCGGCGTTTGAGAAAGAAGCAATGAAATGACATAAAAAAGCCCTCCTGTCGTCTTTTTGCAAAGACTATGCAGGAGGGCTTGGTTGCTATGTCGCCGGTTTTGTTTACGGCTTGAGCTCCAGATACAGGTCGCGGTACTGCCGGGCGGACTTGTCCCAGGAGACGTCCTTCTCCATGTCGCGCACCACCATCTCATCCCAGCGGGCGCGGTCGGTGAAGTACAGCGTCTTGGCGCGGTTGCAGGCGTCAAGCAGCAGACCGTCCTCGTAGCGGTCGAACGTGAAGCCGTTGCCGCGATTCTCATACTCGTTGTACGGCTCCACCGTGTCCTTGAGGCCGCCGGTCTCGCGGACGATGGGCACCGTGCCGTAGCGCATGGCGATGAGCTGCGTCAGGCCGCAGGGCTCGAACAGGCTCGGCACCAGCAGCGCGTCGGAGCCGGCGTAGATCATGTGGGCGCGGCCCTCGTCGTACATGATGTTGGAGCAGACGCTGCCCTTGTAGGCGTTCTCATAGTAGCGGAACGCGTCCTCATACT
>CACZXQ010000167.1 GCA_902785115.1 Oscillospiraceae bacterium
CCCCGCCCCGCGCACAGCGCGTCGAGACGCGGCAGCACCTCCGCCGGCGCGCCGTAGGTCTCCACCAACGCGCGCAGCGCCTCCGCCTTGTTCCACGAAAGGGCGTGGCTGCGGCAGATGGCCGAGATGCTGTGGGCATTCTTCTCCCCCACGCATTTGAGCAGCTCGCCGCGGATTACCGCGTCGTCGGTCACATCATAGAGGAATCGTCGGAGAAGGTCCAGATGGGACACCTCCAACACAAAGCGCTCCGCGCACAGCGCGAGGCTCTCCGCCGCAAGGCGCAGATTCTCGCCCACGCAGCGCACATCCACGCTGCCCACGCATTCCACGCCCACCTGCATCAGCTCGCGAAACGCGCCGCTGCCCCGGGAGACGCGGTACACGCTCTCGTTGTAGCAGAACTTGCGCAGCGTATCCGGCTCGTCCCGATGGTTCTTGATGACGGAGAGCGTCACGTCCGGCTTGAGGGCCATCAGCTTGCCGTTGGTGTCCGTGAACGTGATGATATTGTCGGAAAGCAAAAAATCCTTATTCCGCGCGTAGAGGTCATACTCCTCAAACTTCCCCATCCGATAGCGCGTGTAGCCGCAGCGCTGATACAGCGCGCGCAGCGCCAACGTAATCTTCTCCGCATCGTCCAGCACGGACTTGTCCAGCTCCACGACCTCATCTCCCCTCGCATCGGCGTATATCATACGCCGATAATACATTGTAGCAGCATACTACCGCGTTACTGTGGTAAAGTCAATCGTCGTTTTTGCCAGAAAAGGCGAAAAAATGCGCCGCTTTTTCTACACCCGCGGCGCGCAAAAAAAGCCCGCAGACCTGAACGAACGCAGGTCTGCGGGCAAAGGGTCTTCGCCGCTTATTTCGCAAGGATCACATACTTGGGCTTTTCGGGCAGGTACTTGATGCGCAGCTTGGTGCCCACCACGGTGAAAGCCGGCTCGTTGCTCAGCTTCGCTTCGACTTCCTTGCCGTCCTGCATCTGATACTTGACGTAGTAGGTGTAGTGCATGGTGCGGCTGCCGTCGTCGTTCCGCGTCTCGTGCTCCTCGATGCGGGACACGACCGCGTCCGCCTCAATGCCGCCTTTCTGGATGGCCATGTTGCGCTTGATGGTAAATACCGCGCTTCCAACCAGCAAAATCACCACGACGGCGATCAGAACGTATGCCATGATCTTCCCTCCTTTCCCCTTTTCTTTTCTGTGAGCCTTTTTATCTGCCGAAAACGGACTGGCGCACCATCTTGCCGAAGCCGCCGCCCTCGTCGTTGAGCGCGCCGCTGCGGCCAAACGCCATCGCGGTCATAAACACCGCGTCGAGGTTCTCCTCCCGCGTCCAGATGCGATAGAAGCCCGTGACGGCGATGTGCTTCATCACCTTGTGCTTCGCCTCGTCCTCCTCGTGGACGTGGTTGCTGGTGGCTTCCAGGATCGCGATCTCCTCGCCGTCGCGGGAGACGCGGAACCGCGGCCACACCGATCCCTCCTGGCGCTCGGTCTCAACGCTGATGCCGTTGCGCTTGAGGGTTTTCCAGATCTCCTCGCCGTCCAACTCGAAGGTGTAGTGGTTGTGGTGCCGTGCTCGTGGTCGATGAAATCGAAGTGATAGGCCGACACCATCGAGAACTTGGTCATCTTCGCCTCGTAGAGCACCTTGCGATCCTTGTCCTCGATGCGGTGCCCGTACTTGGGCGTACCCATATCCGTGAGGAAGTAGACCTCGCGCTCCTCGCCCTTGACGGAGGGGGGCAGCGTGATGCCGCCGCGCTTCGCTCTCACTTCCTCCATCTCCGCCAGAGCCGCCCTGTTCTTCTTGTCGACGATGAAGATGCCCGCGATCAACACGGCGCCCAGCACCATCAGGTAGATTCCGAAGCCTTTGCCGCCGTGAACGACGGCGGGATCATGCGGGTCATAGTACACGGTGATGGTCTTGCCGACCTTCCACGCTCCGCTGTACATATTGATCCGCGAGGTATAGCGCGAACCGTTCGCGATGTAGTCCACCATGACGATGTAGTTCGTGTCGTCCGAGGTCGATGCCTCCGGATCCTCCTCGATGGAGACGATGGTAGCCTCCGTCTTGACATAGCCCTTGCTCTCAAAGAACGTCATATATACGCCGCCCGCGATTGCGATCAGTGCCATGACAAACACGAAATACTTGAGTTTGGGGCCTCTGACAGAAAACATAAAAGATTCCTCCTAACGATCAATCCGCGAGGTCAAACACGCCGTCCTCGTCGCCTCCGGCGCGGTCGTCGTGCCAGCAGAGCTGACCGGAGCCGTTCAGGTAGAAGTAGCCGGTCTCCTCATAGCTCTCATCCGTCGTCCAGCCCTCGCCCTGCTCGTTGAACTCGGTGAGCTCCCAGTGGCCGTTTTCATAGGCAAGCTGTCCATCCTTGAGCGCGGCGAGAAGCTGCCAGGTGTTCATCTCGGCGGCGCTGTTCGGCCAGCTTGCGTTGATCTGCACCTTGCCGGGCGCGACGCTCTTCGTAATATAGATCGTCGCGCGGCCCGCGATGTTCTCCACCCAGGTGCCGAGGTACGGGTTCAGGCTCTCGTCTACGGGCTTGACGCCCGCCTTTTCGGCGGCGGCATAGTACCAGCCGCGCATCGCCTCGGCGTAGCTGATGTTGTCATCCCACCAGGCCGCCTGATAAATGGTCTCCTGACCGCCCGAGGTCACGCGGGCGTAAGCCTCCGGCGCGAAGAAGAAGTCAATGCGGACGTCCTCGTCCGGGAAGTTCAGCACAACGTATTCGCCGTCCGGCGCCTCAGCGTCGTCTACCATGCCAAAGAGCCCGCCCATGACGAACTCAGCAAAGATCGTGCCGTCCACGCCGCTGCCCTCCACCGGGCCAAACTCTGTGGTGCTGAGTGTGTAGTTCACGCCATCCATCCAAGCCGCGCGGGCGACATAGATGTCCAGATCGGAATTGCCGAAGGACACACGCTCCAGGCTGTTCTGGTCGATGAACTTATCCTTCATGCTCTCCGCCCACTCGCAGAGCATCGTCCACTGCGCCTGATCGCGCTCCATCTCTTCGACGGTGGCGCGAGCATAACGCACGTCCGTGGGATGATAATAGACGTAGTAGTTGTTCTCCACGTCCTTCGCGATCACGTCCGCGCCGGACATATCGTTGCAGAGCATCTCGTGGAGCTTCGCCTCGCTGACCTTGCCGATGCCGAACAGCCAGCCCGAACCCTCATAGCTGTCCGCCTCCATGGACGCCGTCTCGGAGACGGAGAACAGCATACCGTCCGCGGTATCGGTCTCCACGGTGATAAGATCGTTGTACTTGGGCTGGATCTCCATGGTGCGTCCGTCGCATTCATACTCGCCCCAGACCTGCGGGGGATAGGTCACGGTAATGGGGTCGATCGCGGTGCCGGCATTCAGGTCAATGTCCTCCATGCTCGTACCCGTGTAGTAGCTGAGGTTCAGCGTCATGTTCTCAAAGCCCTTGAGTTCCCTCGCCTCGCCGTCAAAGCTCAGAAACGCCGCCGCCACCTTG
>CACZXQ010000168.1 GCA_902785115.1 Oscillospiraceae bacterium
TATATCTCTTTCTTGCTCTTTTTGTCTTTTTTCGACTACATATTAGCTTTCGTAGAAGCGCATATCGTCCCAAATCTGCATCAGGTGGCGACGATCGAGTCTTTCCGTTCGGCTTTCGCGGTCATAAATACGCACCGGGGACTCCGCGCCTTCAAAGCGGCCCCAATCCGGATTTGGCTCGCCGGTCTTGACAAAGCGCACCCAGTCGCCGTGGATTTCCTTGCACATTTTTTCAAAGAGCTCCGGCGATTCCCCGTCGAACTCAAAATGGGTAAAGGGGTGGTTGGGCTTGTCGAAAACAAAGGGCAGCTCGAAAGCGTGGCTGGCCTTCCAGCCGGTGGCAACACCGGACTTGGTAATCAGCTCGTAGCGATACATCCATACGTCAGGGGTGAACTTTCTCTGCGCGTCCGCGACCTTGACCGCGGGCATCTCAAAGGCGTAGTCCGTGGCAAAGCGAATGAATGCGTCTCCGCCGATCTGGCGGATATCCCCCGTCAGCGGCGGGATTGCCGAGGACAGAGATCGCGCGGAATCCTTAAAGAAACTGAAATAGTCTCGACCGTCCTCGTGGTAGAAGCCAAGGACCTTCGGCAGCGCGTCAGCGTGTCCGTTGCGCTCCATCATCTCTGCCACCATCGTCCAGCTGTTACCCTCCGCGGCTCCGGCCCGCAGCGCGTCGATGGGCCGCACGGGCAGCAGGTCGTCGATCACCGGACCGGGAAGGAAGGTGCCGGGCGTCTTGTACTGGTGTTTCGCCTGCACATATTCATGCCCGAACAGGAACAAATGCGGGTCGTCGTTCTTGAGATGAGCCGCCATATCCTTTTCCGTCCAGTGCATTCCTTCAAGAAACAGATCGATATTCTCCCGCGCCTGCTTGTGAGTCATGACGCAGTTGGGAAGACCGCTCTCGATGATGGCCTGCTGGAAGCAGCCCTTCACGCCGGGACAGACCAGCATATTGGTGACGGACGCGCCGCCTGCGGATTCGCCCGCGATAGTAATGCGCTCCGGGTCGCCGCCAAAGGCTTCGACGTTGTTGCGGATCCAGTTGAGTGCCAGAATCTGGTCGCTGAGGCCGCAGTTGGAATCGAATTCCTCACAGCCGGGATAGGTGGTGAAGTCATAGAAGCCGAGGATATTGGTGCGGTAGTTGAAGGAGAAAAAGAGGATATCGTCCCGCACAAAGGTTTCGCCGGTATACATCTCATCCGAGGAGTATCCGGTGTTGTAGCCTCCGCCGTAGATCCAGATAAAAACAGGCAGCTTCTCTCCGGTCAGCGGGCGCTGGACATTGATGGTTAAGCAATCCTCGTCGCCCATGACTTTGCCATTGTTGTACTGGATCGGTGCGTTTCCATAGTCTTTCGCGTCATAGACGACCTCCCAAGGTGCGATGGGTACCGAGCGTTTGAAACGCAGCGGTCCCACAGGTGGTTCCGCGTAAGGGATGCCGAGATAGTCAATCCGTCCGTCGCGCTCGTATCCCCGAACGACACCGGAAGTGGTTTTGACCAGGTGCTCTGCCATGATGATTCCTCCTGTTTATTTTTTTAATTGGGAAACTCTCACTCCCAGTTCTTCCAGATCCGCTGTGCTGCCTGTCATCTCCTGAATTGCTTTCGCTCTCGCGCGCGGCTTGCAGCCGTCCTCCGGATCGGTAAAGACGCCGAAATAGACCTCGGTCAGCCCGCCGATCTGATTGTTCTCGATGCCGGCCCGCTTGAGCATAGCATTCTCATTGAGCAGGCGGAAGTTGTGCAGCGTCCGCACATAGGGCAGCTCTCGGCCGATTGCCAGCAGCTTTTTGTTGTAGAGCGCGTAACGCGCCTCCCAATCGGGGTTGCCGCAGTCGGTGAAGCCCGCCTCGGTCAAAATCGCCTGCTTGTGTCCGTCGCCGTACTTCTTCATCACCTTGTACGCCGCGTCATTGTAGCTCTTCCAGAGCTGATCCGGCTCGTCCACGTCAAGGAACAGGTCGGCGTCCTTCACGTCCGGCTTGTTGGTGAACACATAGGGGTGCCAGGCAAGGATATCGAAGTAGTCGTCTGTATTCGTCGACCAGAACTTTCCGGATTTGATGCGGCTGTAAACCTTGTCCAGCGTCCATGCCACGCCGTACATGACCGGTAGAAAGTCTGGCATGTCGCCGCCCAGTCCCGGTGTGGAGAGCGCGGGCGAGAACGACGCCACCAGCGCGTTTGGGTTTGCACGGCGGACGCCTCTTGCCGCAAAGTACATCATGTCCACCGCGATGTCATACTTCTCATCCGCCGTAAACGGTTCGCTCATATCACCGTCGAGGAAGCCGTCGGGATGTAAGAACGCGTTGAGATTCCACTCGTTGCCGACTTCCCAGATCTTCACCTGCGGGAACAGTGCCGCCATCGTCGCCCACGACTGCTCCAGCATGTCGAGGGTCTGCCTGTAGAGGCTGCCCTCTGTGAGATCGCGTTTCGGCATCGCATGGCCGCTGTGCTGCTTGCAGCCCTCGGGCAAAAACCACTCGTGGCTCATGCCCGTGACCTCAATGTCCAGCTCCGCGCAGCGATCCAGCAGCCGCTTGTGCCGCGCGACCTCCTCCGCGTTCGGCGTTGTCGGGTCATCCAGCACCTCTGTCAGGTG
>CACZXQ010000169.1:0-1258 GCA_902785115.1 Oscillospiraceae bacterium
CGGCCGATCTCCGTGTGCGCCATCTCGCGGCCGCGGAAGCGGACGGAGACCTTGACACGGTTGCCCTCGGAGAGGAACTTCTGGGCATTTTTCAGCTTGGTGTTGAAGTCGCCGACGTCGATACCGGGCGACATCCGCACTTCCTTGATCTCGACGATATGCTGGTTCTTGCGGGCTTCCTTTTCGCGCTTGCTCTGCTCGAAACGGAACTTGCCGTAGTCCATGAGCTTGCAAACGGGCGGATTGGCCTGCGGAGAGATCTTCACCAGATCAAGATCCTGCTCGGCGGCAATCTCCAGCGCCTGCGCGGCGGACATGATGCCGAGCTGCTCACCGCCGGAACCGATCAGGCGGATCTCGCTGTCGCGGATCTCCTCGTTGAGCTGATGCACATTGCTGCTAATACCGAAGCACCCCCAAAAATGGATTTACGCAAAGAAAAACGGATGCAAACTTCGCACCCGTACCAAAACGCAAAGCGACCGCAAGCAGCCATTCTTTACGCTTATTGACCCTTTCGCTTCGCTGAGGGTGAGAACGGATGCGCCGTCCTTCTTTGTTTTGCGGGGGTATATTACCACGGGAAAAGCGCCCTGTCAAGCTATTTTTCGGATTTTGTATATTTTTCCCCGGCATGGGTACAATACCCTTTGCAGCAGAACTTCGGAAAGGAGGCTTGCACGATGAAGAACCATCAGAACAACCAGAACAAGAACACCAACGAGAACACTCAGAACCAGCAGGATCAGGAAAATAAATAAGCGCGAGGGGCGCGGCGAAAGCCGCGTCCCTCATTGTTTACGATTTGTTTACCGGAAAGGGCTTGTGCTTTTTCTGATTCTATTATATAATGCGCCCCGTTATCACAATCTAACCTTGGACAAAAGGACAGTCTTTGATGGTACAGTCGTTGTCGCTCTGGCTGCACAACACGGCGGCGGGCGAATTATTGCTGACAATGCTCATATCCATGGTCCCGGTGGTGGAGTTGCGCGGCGGCGTACCGGCAGGCGTCGCGATGGGACTTCCGATCCCGATGGCGCTGCTCGCGGGCGTGATCGGCAACATGCTCCCCGTCCCGTTTGTGATCCTGTTCATCCGCCAAATCTTCAAATGGGTCCGCGTACATATCCCGAAGCTGGGCGGTCTGATCGACCGACTGGAGCAGCGGGCTTACCGGAAGATGAGCAGCAAAAATCTGGTGCGCTGGCAGGCGTGGGGCCTGCTGATGTTCGTCGCCATCCCGCTGCCGGGCACC
>CACZXQ010000169.1:1285-3213 GCA_902785115.1 Oscillospiraceae bacterium
CTGATCGCCGCGCTGATGGATCTGCGGCTCAAAAACGCGGTGCCGGTGATTTTCGTCGGCGTTCTGATCGCGGGCCTCATCATGACGGCCCTCACCTATGGAGTAACTGCGATATTATGAAAGTCTTGGTCGTATCCGATTCCCACGGCAATGTGGAAAATATGTGCCGCGCAATCGAGCTGGAGCGGCCGCGTATGCTGCTGCACCTCGGCGACGGCTGGCGCGACGCGGAGCTGGTCGCGCAGCGCTTCCCCGATCTGCCGCTGGAGAAGGTGCCGGGCAACTGCGACTTCCGCCATCAGGACGCCGCGGTGCGCCTGATGATGATCAAGGAAAAGACGGTCATGCTCTGCCATGGGCACACGCTCGGCGTCAAGTCCAACCTGAGCATTTTGCTGCGCGAGGCGCTGGAGCGCGGCGCGCATGTGGCGCTCTTCGGTCACACCCATCAGCCCTTCGTGGACATTCGCAACGGCGTCGTCATGCTCAACCCCGGCAGCATCGGAGACTTCCGCCGCCCGACCTACGGCACGCTGACCTTTGAAAACGGCAAGTGCATCCCCGCGACCCATGTGCTTCCTGTGACTTGATTTCTGTTTCCCCGCCCGCAGGCGGGGATTTTTTTTGCGCATTGGGGCAAACTTCTCGAAAAGGGAGGTTTGCCATGGCAACCGCATTTGCACGTACTATATTATTATATGTGATCCTGATGGTCGGCATCCGCGCCATGGGCAAGCGCCAGATCGGCGAGCTGGAGCCCATCGAGCTGGTGCTGATGCTGCTCATCTCCGACCTCGCCGCCGTGCCGATGCAGGACTTCGGCATCCCGCTTTTGAACGGCGTCGTACCGATCATCACACTGCTGTCGCTCTCGATGCTGCTCTCGTTCTTTTCGATGCAAAGCGTCCGGTTCCACCGTCTGGTGTGCGGCAACCCGACCACGCTCATCAAGGACGGTGTGATCCAGCAGGCCGCGATGCGGCGCAACCGCTTCACCCTCGATGAGCTCATCGACGAGCTGCGCGCGCAGGGCGTCACCGACCTCGCCACGGTCAAATACGCGGTGCTGGAGACCAACGGACAGCTCTCCGTGCTGCTCTATCCCGCCGACGCGCCCGCCACGCCACGGCAGCTGGGCAAGGCGGTCAAGGACGACGTCAGCATCCCCGTGGTACTCGTCAACAACGGGCATGTGATGAAAAGCGGGCTTTCGGACAAGGGATTGGACCAAGCATGGCTGGAGCGCACCGCCCGCGCCCACGGGTTCCACGATGTGCAGGAGATCCTGCTACTGACGGTCGACGACACCGGCAAGGTGCTGTGCGTCGGAAAGGAGGGCAAATGACGAAATATTTTGCCGTGCCCGTGGCGGTGCTGGCGCTGCTGCTGGGACTGTCGCTGGAAAACGGGAGACGGATCGAATCCGACGCCACGCGATGGCTCACCGCCGTGGAAGCGGCGACAGCCGCCGCCGAGCGGGAGGATTGGCCCGAGGCGCGGGAGGCGCTGCGGGAAACAAGGGAGGATTGGGAATCCCGCAAGCCGTGGCTGCACGTCGTCACCGCCCACGACGAGTTAGAAGCAGCGGACGCGCTGTTCGCGGAGGCGGACAGCTTCGCGCAGGAGCGCGACATGGCGGAGTTCCGCGGCGCGGCGGCGCAGCTGTCGGTACAGCTGCGCGTGGTGTCGGACATGCAGCAGCTCTCGCTGCGCAATATCCTGTAAAGCAAAAAAGCAGCCCAGCCGGGCTGCTTTCGCCATATTTACAGAGTCTCCGCCGTAAAGCTGTGTCCCTTGCAATGGGGGCAGGTGCAGTACCGCGAGCCGCCGCGGGAAACGAGCCGCAGCACCTTGGTCATGCGCTTGTACTGCCATGATGCGCCGCAGATCCGGCAGGTCAGGCGGTAGTGGTAGGTCTCCTGCCGCCG
>CACZXQ010000170.1:0-1729 GCA_902785115.1 Oscillospiraceae bacterium
ATGCTCGCCGCCGACGGCACGGACGACAAGTCCAAGCTCGGCGCGAACGCCATCCTCGCGGCCTCCATCGCCTGCGCCCGCGCCGCGGCGAACGACCTCGATATCCCCCTGTACCGCTATCTCGGCGGCCAGAACGCCAACACCCTCCCCGTCCCGATGATGAACATCCTCAACGGCGGCGCCCATGCGGACAGCTCTGTGGACACCCAGGAGTTCATGATCATGCCCGTCGGCGCGCCCTCCTTCAAGGAAGGCCTGCGTTGGTGCGCGGAAGTGTTCCAGACCCTCAAGGGCCTCATCAAGGCGATGAAGGACGTCACCGCCGTCGGCGACGAGGGCGGCTTTGCTCCCAACAGCCTCGGCGGCGACGAGGAAGCCATCGAGCTGATCCTCAAGGCCATCGAGAAGGCCGGCTACAAGCCCGGCGTGGACTTCGTGCTCGCCATGGATGCCGCCGCTTCCGAGTGGAAGAGCCCCAAGGGCAAGGGCTTCTATCATCAGCCCAAGAGCGGCAAGGACTTCACCAGCGATGAGCTGATCGCCCACTGGGAGAGCCTCATCAAGAAGTACCCCGTCCGCTCCATCGAGGACGGCCTGGACGAAGAGGACTGGGAAGGCTGGGAGAAGCTGACCAAGAAGCTCGGCGGCAAGTGCCAGCTCGTCGGCGACGACCTGTTCGTCACCAACGTCAAGCGCCTCTCCAAGGGCATTGCCAACGGCTCCGCCAACTCCATCCTGATCAAGCTCAACCAGATCGGCTCCGTCTCCGAGACACTCGACGCCATCAAGATGGCGCACAAGGCGCACTACACCGCCATCGTCTCCCACCGCTCCGGTGAGACCGAGGACACCACCATCGCCGATCTCGCCGTCGCGCTCAACGCGGGCCAGATCAAGACCGGTGCTCCCAGCCGCAGCGAGCGCGTCGCGAAGTACAACCGTCTCCTCCGCATCGAGGAAGAGCTGGGCGACGCCGCCGTCTACGCCGGCAAGAACGCCTTCAACATCAAGCTTTAATACACTTCAAAAAAGAGGACGCCATCCGGCGCCCTTTTTTTTGCTGTCATTTGCCGCCTGCGGGCGGCAAATCTTTACCTTTTACCGCCCAGCGCCTCCTCCAGCTTCTCCAGCGCGCGCTTTTCGATGCGGGAGACATAGCTGCGCGGCTAATGTCAGTGATTTTTCCGCGCCTTCGGGCGGTGTAATTAGAACAAACGCTCCAATGCGCGAAAGCGGAATTTGATGATGATCTGTTTGTCCTCCGTCAGCTCCACCCGTTCAATCAGACTGGCCAGAAGCTCCCGGTTGGTCTCGGCAGTGTCAATAAACCGCCGGACAAGCTCTCTGGCAAGGTCCTCTTCCCTTTTCGGCGGACAAACCGGTTTCTCAATGGCTTTGAGCTTTTCTTCCAATACGGTACGCTCGGCTTTGACCTTCTGATAAATACGCTCAAAATCCGGCTCAGAGAGCAAACCGCTCAATTTGTCCATATACATTTTATCCAGATTGACGGTCAGGCTGTCGATCCGGCTTTGCAGAGCCATCGCCTCGCTTTCGCGGTTCCTTTGCTTCTGCGCCTCGGTCACTGCCTTCTCCGCAACGGGAAGCAGCTCGCCGGGGTTCAGGTACGTCTGGCAAACCTCCCGGACTTTCGTGAGCACTGCGTCGGTGACGGTCTTTTCCTTGATGTAGTGGCAGGAGCAGACACCCGACTTGGTGAATCTTTGAT
>CACZXQ010000170.1:1795-2301 GCA_902785115.1 Oscillospiraceae bacterium
TTTGATAGGTGCGGCAAACGAAATATAGCACATCCTCCCCTGCCGCGTTTTTGCGGTTGATGACCGCCAGCGGATAGCCGCACTCATGGCAGAAGATAAAACCCTTCAGCAAGAAATCGTAGGTTCGGCTTCTGGTATGCTTTCGGCTGTTCACCAGCACCCTTACTTTCTGAAAGGTCTCCGGGTCGATCAGCGGCTCATGGGTACCCTCTACAATCACCCACTTGTCCCGTTCCTGTCGCAGGCATTTCTTGGACTTATAGCTGATCTTCACCATACGTCCCTGCACCATATTTCCGATATACGTTTCATTTTGCAGCATGTCGGAAATCCTCTCGCTGCTCCACAGGCCGGTATAGGGTCCGGGATTGCCAACCGGCAGACCTGCGTAGGTCGCCGGAGTAGGAACCCCCTCCGCGTTGAGCTGCGTTGCGATCTGGCGGCAGCTCATACCGTCCAGCGCCATGTTGAAAATGCGCTGCACCATGGGAGCCGCACCCTCGTCG
>CACZXQ010000171.1 GCA_902785115.1 Oscillospiraceae bacterium
TTGCCGCGAGCAACACCCCCGTGTTCAAGGCTGCCAAAGTGTTCAAGGATAAGGTCAACTGATTCCGAAGCAGATCAGTAAAAACTCCCGCCCATCGTTTTCCGCCGGGCGGGAGTTTTCAGATTTCGTTTCCGGAAAAGCCGTACGAAAAGGCTGAATCCCATCTTCTCAATCCTGAAAAAAGGACAGGCACCCCCGTTCCCGTGAAAGCAGGCGCGGGGGTGCTGTCGTTTGCCGCGTTCAGGCACAGGAAGGCGCATTTGTTATAGTATTTTCCAACCGCATATGTTATGATTAATTCAATAAAAAGATGGGGGGATACGCATGAGCATTATTAAAAAGTGGAATTCCATGAGTCTGATCCTGCGCATTCTGATCGGTCTGGTCATCGGTATCCTTCTGGGCTTTACCGCCCCGAAGGCGGCGTGGATCGGTGTGCCGGGAGAGCTTTTTGTGGGAGCATTGAAGGCCATCGCGCCAATCCTTGTGTTCCTGCTGGTCGCATCATCTCTGGCAAGCTCCAGGGGCGGCAACATGGAAAAATTCAGGACGGTGATCGTCCTTTACCTGTTCAGCACACTGTGCGCCGCCGCTGTCTCCGTGTTCACAAGTTTTGTCTTCAAGGTCACCATCCCGCTGACGGGGCTGGACGCCGTGGATTCCGCCGCTGCGCCGCAGGGCATGGCAGACGTGGTGAAAAACCTTTTGAAGAGCATCGTTGTCAATCCGGCAGAGGCGCTGGTCAAGGGCAATTACATCGGCATCCTGTTCTGGGCGGTGGTGCTCGGCATCGCGCTGAAACACGCGGCGCCCGCGACCAAAGCCATGATGGAGGATCTGGCCGGGGCTGTGTCCACTGCGGTGCGCTGGGTCATCAGCTGCGCCCCCATCGGAATCCTGGGTCTGGTGTACACCGCCGTGGCGACCAGCGGCCCGGAGATCTTTATGCGCTACGGCCAGCTTGTGGCGCTGCTGGTGGGCACCATGCTCTTTGTTGCGCTGGTCGTAAATCCTCTGATCGTGGGACTCACGCTGCGCCATAACCCCTATCCGCTGACGCTGCGCTGTCTCAGGCAGAGCGGCCTGACAGCCTTCTTCACCCGCAGCTCGGCCGCCAACATTCCCGTGAACATGGAGCTTTGCAAGGAGCTGGGCCTGGACGAGGATCTGTACTCTGTGTCCATCCCGCTCGGCTCCACCGTCAACATGGACGGTGCGGCGGTGACGATCACCATTTTCTCCCTTAGCATCATCTCCACTTTCTCCGCCTGCGGCGCTTCGGGCGTGGCGGGCGGCTCGCTGATGCTGGTGCCGCTTGGCTGCTCGCTGTTCGGAATCTCCACCGACATCGCCATGCAGCTTGTGGGCGTCGGCTTCATCATCGGCGTGATCCAGGACTCTCTGGAAACCGCGCTCAATTCCTCAGGCGACGTGCTGTTTACTGCCACGGCTGAGTTTAAGGACTGGAAGAAGCAGGGAAAGAGACTCCCGCTGTAAGAGAATTCTGAGATGAAAACCATCAAGAGTGTCTGTAAAATCGGCACCGGGCCGTCCGGCTCCCGCACCGGGCGGGAAATGGATGAGAAATACCGCGAGACCTCCCGCGGCGGCCTTGCGCAGATCTACACGAGCTTTCAGTAAGCCGGTGATTTCGCTTATATAATGCCCCTCCCGCCTGCGGTTTTGTCTCCGCCGGACGGGAGGGGCTGTTTTTATGCCAGCTTACGTCAGAAAATTCGTATTATCCCATGCTTGTGAGATATTTTGTGCAGAAGGGCTTGATCCTGCCATTGTCGTATACATGCAGACTGCAGCGGTGCAGGCGTTCGATATTGAGGTTCATGGCATCCTGGAAGGCCATGGCCGAGAGTGTCAGGCTCTGCTGGCGCAGGCGGTAGAGGAAAGTGTCAAAATCCATCTCGTCCGAAAAACTCCCGGCGGGGGGCACTTCCTCCGGTGCGCGGCGCCAGTGGCGGGCCACATACTCCCGGTTATCCTGCGCGCAGCCCCGGCTGCGGGCGGAATGGGTAATGGAGCTGAGTGCTTTCAGGCTGCCGTCGGACTCAAGCAGGAAGCTCGCGTGAAAGCCGCAGAGCGGGTGGTCGCAGCGGGAGGGCATGAAACTCTCTGTGGGGATGCCCGCCTGATCGGCGATGTCGGTCATAAGCATGTCGAGGGTATAGCGGTCCCCGGCTTCCGGCGCTGTGGGATAGCGGCCGAAGTAGGACACCGGCTGGAAGTGTACCCCGCGCACGCCGGGGGCAAGCCGGGCGGCGAGCTTTACGATCTCGCCCAGGTTATCGTCGTTGACGTCCCTGACCACCGTGGGCACCAGCGTCACGCCGATGTGCGCCTCGCTGCACACGCGGATCGCTTCGAGCTTGGTTTCCAGCAGATCCCGGCCGCGGAGAGTGCGGTAGATGTCGCCGCGCGTGCCGTCAAACTGGAGGAACACAATGTCCAGTCCCGCATCAGCCAGGCGCCGGACATAGTCCGGGTCCTCCGCCAGACGGATGCCGTTGGTGTTTACCTGGGTGTAGCTGCACCCGGCCTCCTTGGCATAGCGCACAAGCTCCGGCAGGTCGTCTCGC
>CACZXQ010000172.1 GCA_902785115.1 Oscillospiraceae bacterium
CTTCCGCAAGCGCATGAAGACCGCGAACGGCCGCAAGGTCCTTGCCCGCCGCCGCGCCAGAGGCCGCGCCCGCCTGACCTATTGATCGGCGGAGGACGCACACACGCCGCGACGCGAGGCGTCCGCGGCAGCAACAGGGAACCATGATCTGAAATCAGGGACGGACGCACAGACATATTTCGCGGCTGCCGTGTAAGCGGCGAGCGAAATGGCGATCTTCGCGCCGTCCCTCAATGGCTAGTATGAAAAAAGCGACGACGCTGAAACTGAATTACGAATTCCGCCGGGTCTACAACAAGGGAAAATCCGGCGTTTCGCCGTTTTTCGTCGTTTACGCCCGCCCCAACCGCGGCGATCGCAACCGCCTCGGCGTCACCGTCAGCACCAAGCTGGGCAAAGCCGTGGTGCGCAACCGCATCCGCCGGCGCCTTCGTGAGGTCTACCGCCTCGCGCAGCCGGAGATGAAGCAGGGCTACGATATCGTGCTCGTCGGCCGCAGCCGCGCGCTGACCGCGCCTTATCCCGAGCTGACGCGCGCGTATCGCAAGACCTGCGAAAAGCTGGCGCTTTGGGAGGACAAGCCGTGAAGCGCGCCATGCTGGGAGCGATCCGGTTTTATCAGCGGAACATCTCCCCGCTCAGCCCGCCTGCTCGCAGTATGCGCTGGAGGCTGTGGAAAAGTACGGCGCGGTCAAGGGCGGCTTTCTCGCGGCGAAGCGGCTTTCACACTGCCACCCGTTCTATCGGGGCAATAAGATTTATGACCCCGTTCCCTAGTACCTATCGGAGGAAAACGATATGTTTTCAACACTCGGCTATTACATTTGTATTCCGTTCGCGTGGATCCTGCGCCTGTTCTATAACCTGACCAACAGCTACGGTCTGGCGCTGATTTTCTTCACGCTGATCGTCAAGCTGGTGCTGCTGCCCTTCCAGCTCAAGAGCAAGAAGAGCATGATCCGCATGAATCAGTTCCAGCCCAAGATGCGGGAGATCCAGGGGAGATCCAGGAAAAGTACGCGAACAATCAACAGAAGATGAATGAGGAGCTGCAAATGCTCTACGCCCAGGAGGGCATCAACCCCATGAGCGGGTGCCTCTGGTCGCTGCTGCCGTTCCCCATCATCATCGCGCTGTACTCCATCATCCGCCAGCCGCTCAGCCGCTTCATGATGCTCTCTAGCGAGGTCATCGAGCAAGTACGCAGCATCGCCGCGGGCCTCGGCTACACCGCCGCGGAGACCGCGGGGCGCACGGCGTTCTATGAGGAGATCCAGCTCACGCAGTTCATCAACGACAACTTCGACGCGTTCTCCGGCATCAAGGGCCTCATGCGCGTCAACTACAACTTCCTCGGCGTCGATCTGACGGTCATGCCCGGCGACGTGTGGAAGCAGGTCTTTACCGGCGGCTGGCCCATCATCGGCCTGGTGCTCATCCCCATCATCTCCGCGGCGCTGAGCTTCTATCAGTCCAAGGTGGCGATGGCGGGCAACGGCCAGAAGGCGGACGATCCCGCCGCGCGCTCCGGCCGCACCATGATGTATATGATGCCGCTGATGTCGCTGTGGATCGGCTTCACGCTCCCCGCGGCGCTCGGTGTGTACTGGATCGCTAACAGCGTGTTCCAGATCATTCAGGACGTGATCCTGAACAAGTACTTCTCCACCCAAATGGAAGCGGAGGAGACGGAGCGCGAGAAGGCGAAGCGCGAGGCCCGCGTTGCCAAGATGATGGCGGCGCGCGAGCAGCAGCGCCAGTTCCAGGAGCAGCAGAACAAGGCCAAGCAGAAAAAGCCTGAAAAGAAGCAGCCCGAGAAGAAAGAGAAGAAGGGCACGTCCACCAGCGAGGCGGGCCGCGTCGGCGACCGTCCCTATGCCCGCGGCCGTTCCTACGATCCCGAACACTACGAGGAATAACAGAAATAAGGAGAAATCCGTACGATGATGCAGTATATCGACGTAACGGCCAAGACCGAGGAGGAGGCCATCGAAAAGGCACTTGCCCAGCTTTCGATGGATCGCGACGAGGTTTCGGTCGAGATCCTCGAGCGCGCCAAGTCCGGCTTTTTGGGCTTGGGCGCGACGCCGGCGAAGGTCCGCGTCAGCTATGACGACGGCAAGGAGGAGCCGAAGGAGAAGGCTCCGGTCTTCCAGCCGGAGGTGCGCAAGAGCAAG